>JAZOCR010000153.1:0-3307 GCA_045596605.1 Eubacteriales bacterium
CTCCGGGCGTGTGCCTTGCAAATACAAGCTACCTTCGTGATTTCTTTAAGACAAACAAGGTTAATGTACAGCTCGAAACAGGTCTTAAGGAAATAGGCGATGGCTTTGTTGCGCTTAAAGACAAGGACGGCAAGGAATTTAAGGTTGAATGTGACAGCGTTATTATGTCTGTTGGCTATAACCGCAAGCCCATTGCTAAAAAGAGCGGCAAGGTACACATTATAGGTGATGCCAAAAAGGTAGGTAACCTCAGAAGTGTTATCTGGGGTGCGTGGGATGTAGCAATGAAGCTCTGACAAGCTTCATTACAGTGATATTCGCTCCCAAAGGAGCGAGTGATATTTGTCCTTCGGGCAAGTTAAATCTAAAATTATAAAGAAAGGTATTTGTTATGATACTTACAAAAGAACAGCAAGCTATCCTTGACGGCGAAAAGGGTGAGACTCTTGCCAAGGTAATGAAAACCATGGTTATGTACGGCGATGCCTTTGAAGCGGAAAAGCTCGTGCCCGTAACGTCAAAGTATAATCATCTTGTAACATCCTTTGGACTTAAGGTTATGTCACCGGTGTACGACCTTATGCAGAAGCTTCTTGACGCAGGCGTTGTGTCAGAGCAGAAGTTTTCCGTTGACCCCCGTCCTCTTGACAAAAAGGTTCCGGCAAACCCTTTGCAGAATCTTGTATTTAACAAGTTTATGTATACAAAGCAGGGCTTCTATGAAAGACAGCTGGAAAAGCTCGGAATTATGGATAAAAACGCCTTTACCTGTACCTGTTATATGGACGAGGTGGGAAACAAGCCGCAAAAGGGCGATGTGCTTTCCTGGGCAGAATCAAGTGCGGTAGTATATGCAAACTCTGTGCTTGGCGCAAGATGCAACAGAAACTCCGGAATTATTGACATTATGGGCTCTATAGTCGGCTACGTTCCCTATTTCGGACTTCTGACTGACCAGGGAAGAAAGGCTACCTGGGTAATAAAGGTGCAGACAACCAAAAAGCCGGAAGCACAGCTTCTCGGCTCGGCTATCGGTATGAAGGTTATGGAGGACGTGCCCTTTGTCGTAGGTCTTGACAAGTGGCTTGGAAATGAGCTTACTGACTCCGTATGCTCATACCTCAAGGACTTCGGTGCGGCAACCGCTTCAAACGGTGCGGTAGGTCTTTACCACATTGAAAACCTTACCCCTGAAGCAGTAGAGCTTGAGAGCGCACTTATCGCCGAGGGCGCAAGAGAGTACGTAATTGACGACGCAGAGCTTGAAAGAGTTAAAAAGGAATATCCGGTTATCTGGAAGAATCCCGATGCTACACCCAAGCTTTGCTTTGTGGGATGTCCTCACCTGTCCCTTGAGCAGCTTAAGAAGTGGACAGACAAAATCGAGTCTGCACTTGCAGATAGCGGCAAGAAAAAGGTAGTAATTCCGACGGTATTAACCGCAGCGCCCGGCGTGCTTGAAGCCTTTGAAAAGACTCCCTATGCAGCACGTCTTAAGGCTACCGGCGTTATAACCTCTTATATTTGTCCTCTTATGTATATGAACAATCCCCTTTGCAAGAAAATGCCGGTTATTACTTCGTCAAACAAGCTTCGCACCTACACAAGTGCAAGATATTACACAGACGAAGAAATACTCGTGGCAATCACCAAAGGAGGTAAAAAGTAATGAAACAGTTTAAAGGAAGAGTAATAACTCCCGGAGAAGTAACTGCCGAGGCGGTAGTAACAACCGAGGGCTTCAATACGCTTGCATCACTTCAGATGGCGCTTCAGTTTGGTGACAAGGAAGTAAAGTGCGGCGACCAGAACAACAAACAGCTTTACGGCAAGCCTCTTATAAGCAAGGCACTTTGTCTTCCGCAGACAATAGGCTCGACCACCGGTGGTCTTGTGCTTTACTGCGCCTGCGCAATGGAGAAAAATCCCGCTTGTATGCTTTTTGCCGGTCACATTGACTCACTTGCGGCGGCAGGTGCAGTTCTCGCTGACGTATGGGTAGAGGGAGTAACTATGCCGGTTATAGACGGTCTTGGTGACGAGTTCCTTTCCTACGTTAAAGACGGAATGAAGATACACGTTATGCCCGATGGCGTAGTTGAGGTAGAAGAATAAGCCTTTAGTGAAACGTTTCAACAGACGGGAAGAATTTGTTTTACAAATTATTCAAACATAAGAAAAATGTGGGGTATTTTTCGTTGTCCCTCAGCACACCCTACAAAGGAAATACTCTTATAAAGCAAAGAGGTGTAACCAAATTATTAACCGGTTACACCTTTTTTATTTATCGAGATTGTGTGGTGACAATTAAGGGAAGTTTTTCAGTGTGTTGTTGTCGGCGGGGCTTTATTTGAAGTCATCTTGTAATATCTCCTTTCTTTTTTTGATTATGTTAATAATTGCAACTATAACCGAAAAATAAAAAAGTGCGCAGCCGAATACAACGAAAAATTCTTAAGAATTTTTCTTATGTCCAAAGAATTTTGCTTTGCAAAATTCTTTCTGTATCCGGAAACTTACAAATAAATACTTATTTGTTCAATATAAAATAAAAAAGTGCGCAGCCTAAGCTACGCACAAAAAATACATAGCTCCGATTACTGCGACATAATTTTACTTTGCTGAAAGTATACAAAGTAGAGCTTGTATTTTTATCAAATCAAAAATGCAAACTTCAAACAAAGTATTAAATTATGTCGCAAGAATATTATACTACATATTCCTGTAAATGTCAATACAAATTTTGCGAAGCCCGACACAGACGGCAAGCCGTCAGGTCGGGGTGTTGTATGTTACTTTTTGTCACGAGTAACAAAAAGTAACCAAAAAATACCCAAAGAAGGGAGGGGACACCCCTCCCTTCTTTACTACCCACCCACACGCTCGGTGGTTTAGTTGAAATTTATTTCATCTGCGACGCAAAAGCAGAGGGAAAATTTTTTCGCTTGCGAAAAAATTTCTCCATAGGTCTGGGCTACTTCTACTTGGTAGGCTACTTTAGACGAGTTACAAAGCTTGTATGTGCAACATTGTAATCAATGTAAAGCTTTAAAGCTAAACTCTGTTCTTTATAGTATGGTTTAACTCCAAATTCACGAGAGCATCTTGCGACAACTAAAGATGCACACCCACCAAAGTTGTTACGGGACAAAAGGGAATTTTTAGAGGACTTGTCCTCTAAACAACTTCTTTTGGTTACTTTTCTTTTTGGAAAGAAAAGTAACATATTACAAAGCTCCAAATTTGATGAAAATTTCATCAGAAAACCCCCATAACAACACCCACCCTTTTCCCCCTAAAATCTATA
>JAZOCR010000154.1:0-4724 GCA_045596605.1 Eubacteriales bacterium
CCGCTTCCCGCAATACCTGCGATACCCAGAATTTCACCGCTTCGTGCCGTAAAGGAAACGTCATTCAGAAGTGTCACGCCCTCACGGTTTTTGCAGTTTATGTTCTCCACCACAAGCCTGTCCACGCTATTTTCCGGTTCATCTCTGTCTATGTTAAGGGAGATTTTCTTGCCCACCATCATTTCGGTAAGCTCGGCTTCGTTTGTGTCCTTTGTGTTTACCGTGCCGATGTACTCACCCTTGCGAAGCACAGTAACTCTGTCTGAGAGGGAAAGCACCTCGTGAAGCTTGTGAGTAATGATTATAATAGCCTTTCCGTCATCACGCATACGGCGAAGAATGTCGAAAAGCTTTTTCGTTTCACTCGGTGTAAGAACAGCCGTCGGCTCGTCAAGTATAAGAATATCCGCACCACGGTACAGCACACGGATAATTTCTACCGTCTGCTTTTCCGAAACCGACATCTCGTATATTTTCTTTGCAGGGTCAATGGCAAAGCCGTAACGCTCACCTATTTCACGGACTCTTTTCTCTGCTGCCTTGGTGTCGAATTTTGTTTCCTCATTAAGTCCGAGAATAACGTTTTCTGCCGCAGAAAAAACGTCTATCAGCTTGAAGTGCTGATGTATCATACCGATTTTGTTGTCAAAGGCGTCCTTGGGAGAGCGGATAACCACTTCTTTTCCGTCAATGAAAATCTGTCCCTCATCAGGAAAATAAATACCTGAAATCATATTCATAAGGGTGGTTTTTCCACTTCCGTTTTCGCCGAGAATTGACAAAATCTCGCCCTTGTTAACGGTCATACACACGTTTTTGTTTGCTACGACCTTACCAAAGGTTTTGGTAATGTTCCTAAGTTCAATTGCTGCTGTGCCGTTCACCTTTTTTCCTCCCGTACCAAAGATTTGAAGTTTTGCAAACAGGAAGGATGCTCCCCGAAAAAGCCCTTGCAAGCACCCTTGCTGATTGCAAAAAATGTCAGAAGCCTTATTTAAAACAAGGCGGGGCAAGAATGTTTTGCCCCGCCCGTATGAGCCTTTAAGCTTTTATTACTTGATTGTGATACCGTCGATATCGATATCGAAGTAAGGAGCACTGCGGTATTCGGATTCGTGGAAGTAACCGTCAGCAACAACCTCTGTTTCGCCAACGAAGTCACCCATATCGTCAACGTCAGCAAGGTAGCTTTCAAGCTTTTCACCCTTTACTGTGAATGTAGCTGTATCAAATACCTTGATTTCGCCCTTGATGAGCTTGTCCTTAACTTCACTAAGCTTGTCAGCTGTTCCTTCAGCTGCAACCTTTTCGTTAAGAGGAAGAATCTGAACTACGTCATCAGCAAGACCCTTGCAGAAGTCCTGTTCGATCGCTGTGCCTTCTGCTACCGCCTTAATGATGTGCTCGAAGTAAGGCTGCCAGTTAATCTTGGAGGAAACGAGAGCAGTGTTGGGGCCCCACTCAACAGTGTTGAGGTTGTAAGCAACGTTGGGAACGCCTGCTTCTTCACAAGCCTTGGGAGCGCCTTCGGAGTCAGCGTGCTGAGAAATAAGAACGCAGCCGTCGTTAATAAGAGCGTTAGCTGTTTCCTTTTCCTTTGCAATATCAAACCAGGAGCTTGTAAACTTAACGTCCATAGTTACTGTGGGGCAAACAGACTTTGCGCCAAGGTAGAAGGATGTGTAGCCTGACTTAACTTCAGCATAGGGGAATGCACCAACGTAACCCATCTTAGCTTCTTCAGCTGTGATGTCGCCGTTTGCGATCATTTCGTTGAGCTTAAGACCTGCTGCAACACCAACGAGGTATCTGCCTTCGTAGATGTTAGCAAATGCGTTGTAGAAGTTGGGAAGGTTCTGTGTATGAGCTGTTGTACCTGTAGCATGGCAGAACATTACTTCAGGGAATTCCTTAGCAGCCTGAACCATAAAGCTTTCGTGACCGAAGGAGTCAGCGAATACGATGTCGCAGCCTGCGTCAGCCATATCAGCCGCTGCTTCGTAGCAGTCGTTGGACTCAGGTACGTTTACCTTGTAGATAACCTGCTCGTCTGTAAGACCGAGAGCTGCCTGAGCTGCCTTTGCAGCGTCAATGAAGTTCTTGTCGTATGTGGAGTTTTCGTCGTGGAGGAAGATAAAGCCGATTTTGATGTCAGCCAGAGCGTTTTCTTCCTTGTTTTCTTCCTTGTTTTCAACACCTGCGTCGTCAACCTTGTTCTCGTCGTCAACAACGTCATTGTTGTTACCGGTACAAGAAGCAAGTGTGCCAACTGCAAGCATTGCAGCGAGTAGAAGTGCAAAAATCTTCTTCATTTTAAAAAATCCTCCTGCCTTTTTGGCAAAATTTTAATATATGTAAAATAATTTTACATCACAATTTACTGCTGTCTGAAAGTAATGCTGTCGTCAGTCATGCTGTCAACAATTGCAAGAGATTCAAGTCTTATGCCCATAGCACGAATTTCTGCGCCGCCCTTCTGAAAGCCCTTTTCTATGGCGATTGCCGCACCGCAAATCTCGGCTCCTGCCTCACGGCAAATGCCGATAAGACCTTTGAGAGCCTCACCGTTTGCAAGAAAGTCATCAACTATGAGAACTCTGTCCTCTTTTGTCAGAAATCTTTTTTCAACTATAACCTGGCTTACGTTCTTGTGGGTAAAGGAAACAACGTCAGTACAGTAAACCTCGCCGGAAACGTTCTTTGATTTGTTCTTTTTTGCAAACACCACCGGAACACCCATCGGAATTGCCGCACCCATTGCAATTGCAATGCCTGAGGTTTCAATGGTGAGTATTTTATTTATACCGCAGCCCTCGAAAAGTCTTGCGATTTCCTTTCCCATTTCACAAAGGAATTCAACGTCAAGTCTGTGATTGAGGAAATTCCCGACCTTAAGAATATTTCCCGGAAGCACTGCGCCCTCTTTTAAAATTTTTTCTTCAAGTGCCTTCAAAGCGCCCCTCCGTTCCGGAATATACCGGCAATGCTTATCCCACAAAAAAGCAAAGGCATTCAAGTAAGGAAATATAAGTTCCGATTTGAAAGCCCGCCGGTGAAAGATGCAAGTTAATGCCAATATTTATTATTCCAAGTATTTTCTTAATTATATCACTTCATACTCACTTTGTCAACACATTTTAATCAACTTTTGCGGTATTTTATCAATTTTTGTTGTATTATACTATACGGAAAAAAGAAAAGCAGAGCGCATCGCCTTTGACACGCTCCACAGTTTATTTTAAGGTATTATTCAGAAACTCCTTGAGCTTTTCAAAGCTCTTCTGGCTTATATCGTGCTCGATTTTACAGCTGTCCTCGTAAGCGGTCACCTCGTCAACGCCAAGTGCCATAAGCGCACGGGCTATAACCTGATGACGCTCAAAAACTCGCTCTGCAACCGAAAGCCCCTTCTGAGTCAGCGTGATTTTTCCGTCGCCGTCTATGGTTATATATTCTTCCTCACGGAAGTTTTTCATAGCCACCGACACGCTTGGCTTTGCAAAGCCAAGCTCATTTGCTACGTCTATACTCCGGGCGTAGCCCTTTTCTTTAGTTATCATAAGTATTGCCTCAAGATAGTTCTCGGCAGATTCTTTTATTATCATTACTTTATTACCTCAAAGGATTATATTGATATTTTTATTATAGCACAGGGTTTTGGTTTTGTCAAATGGGGAAGTAATATTGTTTCGGGAGCCCGACACAGACGACTTCGTCGTCAGGTCGGGGATATGTTACTTTTTCTTTACAAAAAGAAAAAGTAACCAAAAAGAAGTTGTTCAAAGGGCGTTGCCCTCTGAAAACTCCCTTTAACCCGCATAAAGTCTTGCAAAACCTATCACTTTAGTTCCCGAAATAATAGAGATGAAATTTGTAACCACACAATTCTATCAGGTACAAAGCGAAAATTTAATACCTTACAGATATTACACAATTGCACATACTGTCTTTGTTGGTATGTGCAATTATGTAATAAATCTACAATTTTAAAACTGCACATAATACTTGATAGTATTATGTAGCTTCAAATTAAATATCTGCCGCTTTCGTGTGCCAAAGAAAGATATTCAGCAAAAAGCTGAGGCGGCACAAAAGGAGTTCTAAGAGGTTTACCTCTTAGCGTACCTTTTTGGTACTTTTTCTTTACGAGAAGAAAAAGTACAGAATCCCGACCTGACGGCTTGCCGTCTGTGTCGGGCTTGCGTGTATAAAAAAACAAAAATCACATCGAGCTTAAAGCTCCCTCTTTCCGTTCAGCACCACACCTGCAAGGGTTTCCCCTTTGTATTCAAGCTTCAGCGAGAAGAACGGCACGTCACGCAAGAGCAGGTCAAGAAAAATCTTATCTCCCTCCCAGAGAGTAAGCTCTTTCACTTTGGATTTTTCCACCCATTCAAGATTTCCCTCGGCGCAGTCCTCGCTTTTCACAGGCGTGCCGATAAAGCCGTCAGCGGTGAAAAGATGCATATATTCGGTTTCCCACTCGTCAGACACAAAGGTAACGATACCCCGGTATTTCCACGAGGTTATTTCAAGTGACGTTTCCTCACGCACCTCACGGACCATACATTCCTCCGGACTTTCTCCGTCCTCAAATTTTCCGCCGATACCAATCCATTTGTCCTTGTTGCAGTCTTTTTCCTTTTTTACACGGTGCATCATAAGATACATTCCGTCTTTTTCAATGTAACAAAGGGTGGAATTTTTCATATCATTTCCTCCGA
>JAZOCR010000155.1:0-21357 GCA_045596605.1 Eubacteriales bacterium
TTTCTGCTACAATAAAAACAAAAAAAGTGCAGCCTTGTCCGGTGTGATTTTCGCCTTGACGCTCGCAGTATACATAGTTCTAAACGGAACGGTATTCGGAAACCTTAATGCAGAAAAAACAAATATAAAGTACGTAAACGACACATACCCGGAAGAAACATTTACGGTTGGAAGCACCTATTACAGCTTCTCTGATTTCTGCTACGTAACCGAATTTATCTTCACCGACGGTGAAGTATACATCGCTAAAATTAGCGCAAAAAAAGACGGTAGTGCAAAAATCAACGGCTACAGAGATTACTGTGAGGCAAGACTTATGCAGCCCGGCACAAATTCACTGCGAGCTTACCTTTCAAATTACGGCTATGAAGGCACAGACTTTGCGGTGCGCCCCGACAGAATAGAAACTGATACTCTGCTTGTAACGGGACTATCTCCCGAAGGCTTCTTCAAGGATATGTGCTATGAAATCGCTTTCTATTACGAGTTTTCTGATGCGGATAGCTTTTCCGAAATGTGCAAAAAGTATGTTGACTATATTCCCGACGTTTTTGACTACCACAGGATAACCTTCTATGGCTTTGGCGAAAAGGATGAATTTGAGTATTCTCTGACGCATATAAAAGGAAGCACAGACTATACCGTGCTCCCCTTTGACAAGAAGAGCTTTGAAAGCTATACCGAGGACATGACGAAGCAGGAATATTGGGAAATGATAAAATAAAAAGGGCAAAAAATGACGTCACACCGATTTTTCGATGTGACGTTTCTTTTATATAAATTTATGCGCTTATTTTTGCTTTATCCTTTTTTCTTGTAATAATCTGAAGTACTACTATAAACGCAACCAGCACAATACCTATAAGGTCGGTCCAAAGTCCGGGGTAAATCATAAGCAGTCCGCCTATAATAAGGGGAATAATCTCATAGAACTTCATCTTTCTGAACATATAGCCCTCAAGAGCAGCAGAAAGAGCGAAAATGCCAACGCAGGAGGTTATAATTATAAGAACTACTTCCCATACGTGTGCTTCAATAAAGAGCATCTTTGGATTAAATGCAAATATGTAGGGAATGATAAATGCCGTAATTGCAAGTCTCGTTGCATTGACACCGGTCTTAAGCGGATTTGAGCCTGCAATGGCGCTTCCGGCATATGCCGCAAGTGCAACAGGAGGCGTGATATCTGCAACAATACCAAAGTAGAATACGAACATATGAGCTGCAAGAAGTGGAAGTCCCATTTCGGTAAGAATAGGTGCTGTAATAGTTGCCATAATGAGGTAGTTCGCAGTTGTGGGCACGCCCATACCGAGAACGATACAGGTAATCATCGTAAGGAACAGAGCAATAAAGAGATTGTTCTGAGCGATAGGAACTATTACGTCAATTAGAGTTGAGCCAAGGCTTGTAAGAGTTACAACACCTGCAACTATACCTGCAAGACCGCAGGCAAGTGAAACACCCATTGTATTCTTAATACCTGTTTCAAGAGCGTCAAGAGCAATTTTACCGGACTTTCTTGAATGCTTTCCAATAAAGGAAAGAGCGATATAGGAAGCACCTGAAAGAAGTGCCGCATTTTCAAGCTCCATATTTGCTGCAAGCATTAATACAGCAAAAACAGCCAAAGGAACAAGCACAACGAGATCCACAGCACTCTTATTCTTTATTGCAGATACTACGTCAGTAATAAGCATAATAGCAAGTGTTGTTATTATAGCCATACAAGCAGCCTTTGCAGGGGTCGTACCGTTCGACATCATTGCAACAAGTACAACAATCGGAAGAAGCAGATAGCCCTTCCTTGCAAAGAGCTTAAAGAAATTGGGGATGCTTTCCCTATCGAGTCCTCGAAGACCGAGCTTCTTTGCTTCAAAGTGAATCATCATAAAGATACCTGCAAAGTATAGCACTGCAGGAAGAATTGCCGCAACAGCAATTGAAGCGTAGGAAATACCGGTAATCTCAGACATAAGGAACGCTGCCGCACCCATAATGGGAGGCATTATCTGTCCGCCGGTGGATGCTGCCGCTTCAACAGCTGCCGCAAATTCAGGCTTATAGCCTATCTTCTTCATAGTAGGAATGGTAATACTTCCGCTACCAACCGTATTTGCAACGGAGGAGCCAGAATACATTCCCTCAAGAGCAGAGGATATAACAGCAACCTTTGCAGGACCTCCTGATGCCCAACCGGCAACAGAGTTTGCAAGGTCAACGAAAAAGTTTCCTATACCGGTCTTTTCAAGGAACGCTCCCAGAACTATAAAGAACACAATAAACGTAGAGCATACGTTGAGGGGAGTTCCGGGAATACCGTTTGTAGTATAAAAAAGGTTATAAACAATAGACTGCAAGCTTTTTCCGTAAATAAAAGCATATGCAATAAAGCCGCCTGCAACAAAGAGTATCGGAACACCTACTGCACGTCTGCAAAGCTCAAAGAGCATTACTATACCGACAATACCCATAATTTTGTCAAGGTCTGTTATCATAACGGCACGTCTTGTGATAGCGTCAAAATTTATTGCATAGTATAAAAACGGAGTTGCACCAACTATTGCAAGTATAAAATCATACCAGGGGATAAAATTCTTACGTTTTGTTTGCTTTTTATATGGCGGGTACATCAAAAAACCAAGGAACATAATAACTCCAAGGAATGCTGACATTCTTACCTGCTCCGGAAGTGTGAAAAATCTTGTTCCGAAAATAACTATTGCAAAGGTAAGAAACAGCACCTTGATTATTACAGATGCTACGCCGGTAAATCTTCTCGTGTTGGATTCACGGTCAAACTCTGCCATAAGCTCATCGGCATTTATTGTCCCGCTCATTATTTCATTGTTATCCGACATTTGAAGCCTCCTATCTTAGTTCAAAATAAATGTGTGCGTTTTTGCCGCACTTCTCTCTTAAGCTTATACTCTCGCCTGTAATTTCAAGAACGTGGTCAGACACAGTACCGACGATATATTTTACTCTCGGAAATTCTATATTAAATCCCGAAACTATCATATTTCCGTTCTCATCATATGAGAGTGTCTGCCCCTGTTCCACCTCTGTCTGCACACCTGCACCAAAAGCGGAATAGACCGTTCTGTCAGCATAGATTTTTCCATCTCTCACTACAAACACGTCTTTAACAGGACTTTTGTTTACCGAATGTATAAACTCAACAGAAAATTCCATACCTTCCGACACAGTGAAGCTTTCAATCACCTGGTCCGTTTCGGAGTAGCACAGATACAATCTTTTTTCTTTACTTAGACTTATACAAAATATCACAGCCGTAATCATAATCACAATTACGGCCGTGATTAAATGCTTTTTCTTCAAAACCTTAAGTTATCCCTTAATTATTCTGCGATAACTCCGGCTTCCTTGTAGTACTTAAGAGCACCGGGGTGAAGCGGAACTTCAGCAGGAATACCTTCAACAGCCTTGTTTACGTCAAGCTCCTGTCCCTTTACGTGAGCAGCAGCAATAGCGTCCTTGTTTTCAAACATAGCCTTTGTGATGTTGTATACAACTTCCTCGGGAAGGTCCTTGTCAACAATGTACGTAGCCATAACTGCAACAGTCTTAACGTCCTCTGTCATACCGTTGTAGGTAGAAGCGGGAACAACCTGCTGTGTGTAGAAGCCGTACTGCTCGGAAAGCTCTTCAAACTTATCATCTTCAACTGCAACAACTGTAATTTCAGTGTTCATTGCAAGGTCGGTAATAGCGGTTGTAGGAATACCTGCAACGCAGAAGAATGCATCAATCTTGCCATCCTTAAGAGCGTCAGCAGAGGGACCGAAGCCGAGGTTCTGCTTCTGGATGTCCTTATCCATATCAATGCCGTAAACCTCAAGAATCTGCTTTGCGTTGAATTCAACACCTGAGCCTGCGTCACCAACGGAAACACGCTTGCCTGCAAGGTCAGCAACAGTAGTAATACCACTGCTCTTTGTTGCAATAATCTGGCAAAGCTCGGGATAAAGAACTGCAAGAGCTGCGAAATCCTGTGTCTGTTCGCCTGTGAAGAGGTCTGTGCCTGTATATGCGTAGTACATAACGTCGTTCTGAACTACCGCCATATCAGCTTCATCAACCTGGATAAGCTGAATGTTAGCCTTTGATGCGCCTGTTGACTGAACGTCAAACTTAACGCCTGTCTTTTCAGCGAGAATGGGGCCCATAGCCATACCATAAGCGTAGTATGTACCTGTGTTACCGCCTGTTGCAAGAACTATCTTGTCAACGCTTGTCTTTGTATCCTGGCAGCCCGTAAGCGCTACTGCTGTGAGCATAAGAGCTGCAAGAACGAAACTGAGAATCTTTTTCATAATATTCCTCCGTTTATCGTGCTGTGCACTGAATTTTTTGTTATGTTATAATAGATATTATAACATTATACATTGTATACATTATACAACAAAATGAAATTTTTGTCAAGAGTTGAAATTTCAATTTATCAACGATTTTTCTATATTTTTGACTAAATTTCTGCCATATTATATTAAATCCCCCTATTTTTTAGACCTTTTCAAGCAAAAAACAAGAAAATTGTTTTTCTGTATACAATTTTATATTGTATAAATGTATACAAATCTTCGTTTTTTAAAGAAAAACCGCCTATTTTTTATCGTGTTAACAGATGCTTTACAATAAATGTTTTTTTGTATACAATTCCTTTGTTTTAAAAAAATTTTCATTTGACAATATGGAAAAAATATTATATAATTGTATGGAAATAATCAGATTGGAGATAGGATCTTGGTACGGCTTGATAAATTCATTTCAGATACGCTCCCCTGCACAAGAAAGGAAGCCTCACAGTATATACGTGCACGCAGAGTGACGCTTGACGGTGTGGTGGCAACAAAGGCTGACACGAAGTTTGACGAAAAGGCAGTCAATGTCACATTTGACGGAAGGAGTCTGTCATACAGTAAGTACATTTACATTATGCTCAACAAGCCTGAGGGACTTATTTCCGCAACCGAGGACGAGCGTGAAAAAACCGTAATGTCACTTCTTCCGGAAAGCTATATGACAAAAGGACTTTTTCCGGCCGGGCGTCTTGACAAGGATACCACAGGACTTCTTATTCTTACAAATGACGGTGAAACCGCCCACAGACTTCTCTCCCCTAAATATAATAAGGAAAAGGTGTATAAGGTAACCGCCCAAAAGCCGTTTACAGATATTGATAAAGAGAAGTTAAAAGTTGGAGTACTGCTCGACGATGGAATGACAAAGCCGGTAGGACTCTCTATCACGGATAATCCGAATGTTGCTTATATGACGCTTACGGAAGGGAGATTTCACGAAGTAAAGCGCATTTGTCTTGCACTCGGGAATAAATGCGAAAAGCTCGAGCGTGTAAAATTTGCATCTCTCCCCCTTGATGTATCACTAAGGTGTGGCGAATGGCGACTTCTCACAGATGAAGAAATAACGCAGCTACTTTTTGAAAGCTCAAAAAAATCAGAAAACTAATTTTGGAACTTACTTTAGAAAGGAACTAAATATGAAAGCACTAATAACAGGCGCAAGCTCAGGCATTGGAGAAGAATTTGCAAGACAGCTTTCTGCAAAAGGTTATGACATAATAGCAGTTGCAAGACGCTTTGACAGACTCGAAAAGCTAAAAGATGAGCTTCCAACAGAGGTAACGCCGATAGCCTGCGACCTTTCAAGCACAAAAGAATGCATCGAGCTTTTTGAAAAGGTAAAAAACGAGAACATTGATATTGTAATAAACAACGCAGGCTTTGGACTTCTCGGCACATTCCTTGAAAACGACCTTGAACGTGAGCTTTCAATGATTGACGTAAACTGCAAGGCAATGCATATACTTATGAAGCTGTTTCTGCGTAAGTTTAGTGTAGAAAACAAAGGTTATATCCTGAACGTCTGCTCAATAGGCGGACACCTTCCCGGGCCGCTGCTTTCAGCATACTACGCAACCAAGGCTTACGTTTTAAGTCTTACAAGGGGGGTCTACGAGGAAGTACGCAGAAGCGGTAAAAATATATACGTTGGCTGTCTTTGTCCGGGACCTGTTGATACAGAATTTTCCTCAGTTGCAAACGTAAGATTTTCACTAAAATCCCGAAGCACCAAAGAAGTTGTAAAATACGCATTGAACAAGATGTTTAAGCGAAAGCTTACAATTCTTCCCGGAATAGAAGTAAAGCTTACTGCCCTTTCGGCAAGGCTTGCACCTACAAAGCTTCTTCTTCGTATAAGCTACAACGTTCAGCATAAAAAAATATAAGTATAACCCAAAAGTCCGACGGAAAACACCGTTGGACTTTTACATTTACCGAAAAACAAAAAAACGGCAACTTTAAAAGTTACCGTTAATTTTTGATGTAGTCAAACTACTTAAGTCTTAAAATCCGACCGTGTTCAATTACTTGAACTTTCTCTTACGAGCAGCTTCGGACTTCTTCTTGCGCTTTACGCTAGGCTTCTCATAGTGCTCTCTCTTGCGAAGCTCTGTAAGAACTCCACTTCTGGCACACTGTCTCTTGAATCTGCGAAGTGCGCTGTCAAGACTTTCATTTTCCTTGATTTTAATTTCTGCCATTTATTTTCCCTCCCTCCGCAGTGGCAAAGAGATAATTTCTCACTGAATTATTATACACCATTTTATTTTGCTTGTCAAGAGGTATACTGAATTATTTTTAATTTTTTTATGAACAATTATGCCTTTGACGTTCAAAATGAATGGTTATACGCCGTATCTTTATGAAAAGCTTTCAAAATTTTATTTTACAACGATATTTACAAGCTTATTTGGAACGAAAATTTCCTTGACAACAGTCTTACCATCAATTGCCGCTGCAACCTTGTCGCTCGCCTTTACCGCCGCAATAACGTCGTCCTTTGCGCTGTCCGCAGGAAGAGTAATTGTACCCTTGAACTTTCCGCAAACCTGCATAGCAATTTCAACACTTGCGTCAATCGTCTTTGCTTCGTCATAGGTGGGCCAGGGCTCAAAGGCAATAGTATCGTTGTGACCGAGAATCTGCCAGAGCTCCTCACCTATATGAGGGCTAATGCAGGAAAGCATCTTTACAAATCCCGCAGCATAAGCCTTCGGACACTTGCCTTCCTTATAAACTGAATTAACAAATATCATCATCTGAGAGATAGCCGTATTGAATGCGAGCTTCTCAAAGTCCTCGGTTATCTTCTTGACACTCTTGTGGTATATGCTTTCAAGAGCTCCGCCCTCGACTTCTGTGATATTCTCAGGCTCTGTAAAGAAGTTCCATACACGAGAAAGGAACTTTTTCGCTCCTTCAACACCCTGATTGCTCCAGGGCTTTGAAACCTCAAGCGGTCCCATAAACATCTCGTAAAGACGGAGAGTATCAGCACCGTAATCACGAACAATATCACTGGGGTTTACAACGAACTCGGGGAAACGCTTACCCATCTTTATTCCGTTAGAGCCGAGTATCATACCCTGATGAACGAGCTTCTTAAAAGGCTCTTTTGTGGGAGCAAGTCCCTTATCGTAAAGGTATCTGTTCCATATTCTCGAATACATAAGGTGTCCGACAGCGTGCTCGGGTCCGCCTATGTAAAGGTCAACGGGCATCCAGTGCTTAAGTAGCTCTTTATTTGCAAACTCGTCGCTATTGGTAGGGGCTATATAACGGAGGAAGTACCAGCTTGAGCCTGCAGAACCGGGCATTGTAGAGGTTTCTCTCTTGCCCTTTACGGTGCCGTTGTCATACTGCTTCCATTCTGTCGCATTTTCAAGAGGAGCCTTTCCGTTTTCGCCCTTGTAGTTCTGAAGTTCGGGAAGCACGAGAGGAAGCTCTGCATCTTCAAGAACGTGTACCTCTCCGTCCTCGCCGTGAACAACAGGCACAGGCTCGCCCCAATATCTCTGTCTTGCGAATATCCATTCTCTGAAGTGGTAGTTGACAGTTCTCTTTGCAACACCCATTCCCTCAAGCTTTGACGTAATTGCTTCTTTCGCTTCTTCAACGGTAAGTCCGGTAAATTCCTCGGAATTAATAAGTCTATATCCCTTTCCGAGATAATCGCCCTTTTCAAATGCCTTTTCAGAAACGTCAACGCTGCCAAGCTTTTCATCGCCGTCGATTACCTGAATCATATCAATATTGTGAGCGATAGCATACTCAAAGTCACGCTGGTCGTGAGAGGGAACTGCCATTACGGCACCTGTTCCGTAGCTTGCAAGAACAAAATCGCCGATGAACATTCTGACTTCCTTGCCGTTTACGGGGTTAATACAGGTAACGCCCTTGAGCTCACATCCGGACTTTGTCTTATTGAGCTCGGTTCTGTCCATATCGTTCTTCTTAAGTGTTTCATCGATATAAGCCTGAACCTCGTCCTTATTCTCGATTCTCGGCATAAGCTGCTTTACTATCTCTCCGTCGGGAGCAAGAACCATAAATGTAATACCGTAGATAGTTTCAATACAAGTGGTGAATATGGAAAATTCTCCGCCGCCAACTATCTGGAACTTAACTTCAACACCGGTTGACTTACCTATCCAGTTCTTCTGCATAAGCTTTGTAGACTCGGGCCAATCGATCTCGTCAAGTCCCTCAAGAAGCTTTTCGGCAAAAGCAACCTGGTCTATAACCCACTGCTTCATATTCTTTCTGACAACGGGGTATCCGCCTCTCTCAGACTTTCCGTCAATAACCTCGTCATTGGAAAGTACTGTTCCAAGCTCCTCGCACCAGTTAACCGGCATATCAATATATTTTGCGTATCCGTCAAGATAGAGCTGCTTGAATATCCACTGAGTCCACTTGTAGAACTCGGGGTCACTGGTTGCTATCATCTTGCTCCAGTCATAGTCAAAGCCAAGCTCCTTGAGCTGCTTTGAGAATGTTCCTATATTCTCTTTTGTAAATCCGCTCGGGTGATTTCCGGTAGTTACTGCATACTGCTCCGCCGGAAGTCCGAAAGAGTCGTATCCCATAGGATGAAGAACGTTATAGCCCTGCATTCTCTTCATTCTTGAAACTATATCTGTTGCCGTGTATCCTTCCGGGTGACCTGCGTGAAGTCCTACGCCTGACGGATAGGGGAACATATCAAGAACGTAATATTTAGGCTTTGAGAAATCCCACACATCTGTCTTGAAGGTCTGATTCTTCTCCCAGTATTCCTGCCATTTCTTTTCTATTGCGGAAAAATTGTATTCCATAGCTGCCACTTACTCCTGTTTATATTATATAATGCTTTTTAATTATTGTCTTCGGGTATTTTATCAAAAGGAATTTCCTTGCCCTCTGCCCATAGCTTTTCAAGCTTGTAAAATTCCTTTGCCTGTACAGAAAAAACGTGCACTATCACACTGCCGTAGTCAATAAGAACCCAGCTTCCACTGCCCTGTCCTTCGGTACGAAGAGGCGATGCGCCCTCCTGTGTGAGTCTGAATTCTATTTCGTCTGCAAGTGCGTTTACCTGAGTACTTGAAGTACCTGTGGCAAACACAAAGCAATCAGCGATTATCGTTTTATCGTGTACGTTTATGATTTTTACGTCAAGTGCCTTTTTTGCATCAAGTATACCGGCGATTTTCTTTGAAAGCTCTATTGCTTTCTCCACCTGCTCGCTGTCCTCTTTGCTATCGGGCGTTATTTTCACTTCTGTAGTTTCTTCAAATTCTTCTGTGATACCGTTTTTGTCGGTCATTTTAAATTCTGTCCTTTCGTTGAGTTATATCTTATGTTATTACCAGTAAATCAGTTTGGGGTTGTCATTGTTTATATCTTCGGCACTACTGCCGCCTTCATAGGTTTCATTCTCCGGCTCATCAACAAGTACTATCGGGTCTACGTGCTCTGTGTCAAGCTCTTTTTCAAAAGCATTGAAATAACCGTTTACAAGATCTACGTTAACTTTTTCATAAACCGAGAAATAAGATACTCCGTTATAGTATGTTGCCTCCCCCTGAAGTAAATGCATTGTAATTTCAGACATCTCCACCTCAAGAAGCTCTTTACCGAATACCACAGCATCGGCAAGGGAAATATCCGTGCTTACGTGCTTCATAACCTGTGAAGCGAGCTCAGGGATTTTTGTTATAGTAGAAATACTGAAAAGCTTATCAAGGAATGCAGACATAAATATCTTTTGTGCGTCCATTCTTCCTATATCTGCGTTTATATACCCTGAACGGAATCTTACAAAGCCCTCTGCTTTTTTTCCGTCAAGGTGATGCTGACCCTTGGGAAGGTTTATTTCAAGATTCTGATATTCGTCATAGTACTTCATGTCATGCTGAACATAAACATCCACTCCGCCTATTGCGTCAACGATATTCTTAAAGCCGGAGATATCAACGAATACGTGTCTGTCAATAACTATTCCGAAATTTGTAAGTATAGTTTCCTTAAGTGCTTCAATTCCCGCAAGACTTCTTTCGTCGTAGCTTTTTCCCTGGTTTGCTGCAATATTATATCCTGCGGCATATACGGCATTTACCTTCTTGAAAGAGTAAGGAACGTTTACATAAGTATCTCTGGGAATCTGAAGGATTGCAACCTTATCGTTTTTCGTATCAAAGGAAAGCACCATCAATACATCAGTATTAAGACCACCCTTGTCCTTGCCAACAAGTAAAAAGTTATAGTAGCCTTCTTTACGTTTGTATTCATCGTCCTGTGCGTCGTCAGTATTTTCGTCACCTTCGGTGCCCTCGTCGGTATTTTCGTCTTCATCGACATTGTCATCGCTGTTGCCTGTAAAGATACTGGTCAGATTTTCCCAGAAGCGCACGAACACATTCTTCTCCACAACTTGTTCGTTGTCGGCGCCAAAAGGATTATCCGCAGAAACCGAAGGAGATTTTGAAAGACCTATACCAACACATGCAACGGTAACAACGGCAAGTGCAAGAATTATAAGTATTATTACAGCAAGCTTTACTTTTTTTTGATTGTCGCCCAATTTTTTCATTCTTAAATCAATCCTCCCAGACAGTAGGCTTTGCTTGCAAGGCTCTACTCATCTTATATGTTATACGCATTTTTAAGCTTAATAAAATCTTCGTCTTCTTTGTAAAAAGACATTATGGACTCATATGTTTTCAAAGTTTTACCGTGAACAAAGCTTCCCCGGCAAGTCAAATATTTCACTGTCTTTCCGAGAATATCTGCAATTATATAATCAAGGCTCTTTTCGGCAAAGCCAAAAGCCTTGCTGACCGGCATACTTTTCGCTTTTTCTATCACATCAAGAAGCATCTGTCTTGATTTTTGACACTCTGTGTGACTTCTTGTTTCCTCACAATAATCAGACACAAAGATAATCTTATCGGTAAGCGACATAGAGATGTCCCCCACCGTGTGCTTTTCTATTGCAGAAAAAACTTCGTCAGATATGGCGTATCTGCTTCTTGCAAAATGGGCTCCGGTGATGGCGTGAAGCGTTTCGGGCGAAGCAATATCATCGTCTGACAGCTCTATGCCATACCTTTGGCAAAGCTCACTCTGATCCATACATTTTGTTATATCGTGAAGAAGTGCCGAAAGCTCGACATTTTTCGTAGACAAATCCGCACCAAGCGAAACAAAGAAATCGCACAGCATAAGTGCAGTTTCCCTCACTGCTAAAATATGCGATAGTCTTTTTTTTGTAACATAGCCGCAAAGCTCTTTTTCAATTAGTTTCGCCAGTTCACAAGGTTTATTATTATTTTCACCGTCAGTCAAAATACAAACCATTTTCAATTATATACCTATATATTCTTTCGGTCAATAGTTTTTTTGAAAAATACCAAAAATTAATAAATCTTACTTTTTTGGAAGTATAATCTTTCTGTTCTCTTTTTCACGTGCCTCACGGTAAAGAACTATCTTTCTGCCGATTACCTGAACCGACTGTGAACCGGTTCCCCTCGCCAGAAGCTCTGCCGCCTCTTTGGGAAGAACATCGGAATTTTCAAGAATGCAAAGCTTTATAAGCTCTCTTTTTTCAAGTGCCTCGTCTACCTGTGTGTAGAAGTTCGGGCATATTCCGCCTTTTCCTATCTGGAATATTGTATCGATGGTATTAGCAAGACTGCGCAGATACGCTCTTTCCTTTGAAGTTAAATTTTGTGCTGACATTTTACTTTTTCCTTATCTTATTTATTTTTGTTTGCAAAATACTCCGAGAGCTTTGCTCCAAGTATTTTTACTGCGTTTGCTCTGTGACTTACTGAATTTTTTTCATCTGCAGAAAGTTCACCGAAGGTCTTTCCGAAAGAAGGGAAAAAGAACACCGGGTCATAGCCGAAGCCACCTTCACCACGAACCTCACGGGTGATAATACCCTCGCATTTTCCGACTGCCGAAACCTCTGTACCGTCACTGTCTATAAAGCAGAGTGCGCTGACAAATCTTGCAGTACGTTCATTATCCGGAACTTCCAAAAGTTTATCAAGCAGCTTCTGCGTATTTGCCGCATCACTGCTATTATGCTCGTTCTCACTTGCGTATCTTGCGCTGTATATCCCCGGCTCACCGCCCAGAGCATCAACGCAAAGTCCCGAATCATCGGCAATGGAGGCAAATCCCGTAGCCTTGTAGACTGCCATCGCCTTTATTCTTGCGTTTTCGAGGAAAGTACTTCCGTCCTCAACTATTTCATCGGTAAAGCCTATTTCGGACAGGGTAAGAAGCTCAATATCACCGCTGTTTTCAAAAAGAGCACGGAGCTCGGTAACTTTATGTTTATTATTTGTTGCCGCTATAATTTTCATTTTTTCATTCCTTACTATATTTGACGTTTTTTGTTTGGAAAAAGTTCCAATAACGTGAATTATTCTTCAAAAAGTGCTTTTACAAAATCCTGTGCTTTAAAGGATTGTAAATCGTCAATTTTTTCTCCAACTCCGATATATTTAACGGGAATACCAAGGACCTTCTTTATTGAGAAAGCAATACCGCCTTTGGCTGTGCCATCAAGCTTTGTAAGAACAATACCCGTTATATCCGAAGCATTTTTAAATTCAAGCGCCTGATTTACGGCGTTCTGTCCTGTTACTGCATCAAGCACAAGAAGCGTTTCCTTCGCAGAGCCGGGAAGCTCTCTCGAAATTACCCTGTCTATTTTTGAGAGCTCATTCATAAGGTTTACTTTATTATGGAGTCTTCCTGCCGTGTCTATTATCAGCACGTCAACACCTCGCTCCTTTGCAGCCTTTGCTGCATCAAACACTACTGCCGCAGGGTCTCCACCTTCGCTGTGCTTTATAACGTCAATTCCGGCTCTGTCGCCCCATATCTGAAGCTGTTCGATAGCACCGGCTCTGAAGGTGTCTGCTGCGCAGAGAAGAACCTTTTTTCCTTCTTCTTTAAGGCAATTTGCGATTTTTGCAACTGAGGTAGTTTTTCCAACTCCGTTTACGCCGATCACAAGAATAACCGCAGGCTTTGTGTCAAGGCAAAGCTGCCCTCCGTCGCCTATCATTTCTATAAGAATTTCCATAAGAGCCTTTTTTGCTTCTTCCGGCTCATCAATTCTCTCGGATTTTATTTTATCACGAAGATTTTCTATAATTTCCTCGGTTGCCGCATATCCAACATCTGCCGCTATAAGAACCTCCTCGAGCTCCTCAAGCATATCCTCATCTACCTTGACAAAGCTTTTGAAGATATCGTTTACCTGACCGAGAATAGCACTTTTGGTTTTGGAGAGCCCTGCCTTTAATTTATCAAAAAATCCCATTGTTATATTCCTTTCAGAAGTAAGCTTACTGTTTTATTTATTATATTTCTCAATACCGATAATAAACGGTGCTTCCGGTGAATTTACAAGTCTGAACACAAATACGCAGTATTCAAATTTTGATAGCTTTGAAAGTTCTTCGAGAAGAAGCTCGCCCTCGCACTTTCCCTCTGCGTGTCCCGGATATACGTTTATGGTAATAAGACCGCCTTTACGAAGAAGCTTTATCGCCGAGAAAACCGCAGGCAAAGTACTTTCACGAAGAGTATGTATACTTTTGTCACCACCGGGAAGCCAACCAAGATTGAACATTCCTGCGTCTATTTCTTCGCCTATGTACTGTTCACACTTTGCGTGGCTGTCAAGAATAAGCTCAAAATTTGAAAAACCGCTTTCCAAAAGTCTTTCTCTTGTATTATTTACAGCCTGCTGTTGCACATCGAAGGCATAAACCTTGCCGTTTGGCACAAGAGAGCAAAGCCACTGGGTATCGTGTCCGTTTCCCATAGTAAAGTCAGCAACAACCGAAGCCTCATTTACGTGTTCCTTTATAAAAATTTTAGAAAAGCTAAGCAGTTCAAACATCTTATATTCCCTTTCACAGCCCTTTTGGATACAAAACCGCATTATACAACATAGTATTATAACACGACTTTATGAAGAATAAAAGAACAAACAGGAATATTATGTAATTTTTGTGGAAAAATATTTATAATGGAGGCGAACATTCCTTGATATATCAAAAAAGACTTACTGCAATTTACGTAATAATTCTATGCCTTTTTACATTTACGATTTTTCGTCTGTATATTATTTCAACAAGCACAGCAGCAAGCGAAGCACTTTCCGGGCAATATTCAAGAAAGCTTACGATTGCAGAGCGCAGAGGCTTTATATACGACAGAAACGGCATGCTCCTTAACGCAGAAGAAGACGGTTATATCTGCCTTGTTCTGCCAAAAAGCGTAAACACTCCAAAAACACTTGCAGAAAATCTCTCAAAGCTTTCAGGAAAGCTTGAATCTGAAATAGTAGAAAAGCTAAAAAGAGGCGAGCCTTTCACCGTAAAGCTTTCGGAAAAATATGATGAGCAAGGAGTATACTGCTATCCCGCCTATAACGAAAGAACTATATGTGCACCACACATAGTAGGATACACAAATTCCGAAAAAAACGGCGTGACAGGCGTAGAATCGGGTTTTAATTCTTTGCTTTCAAAGTTTTATAACGGTGTTGTAACCTACAGATATCACGCTGACACCCAGGGAGTACCGCTATCAGAAAGCGGTAGTACGCTGACTGATAATGGATATTCGGAAAGCTCCGGGGTAATGCTGACCATAGACCGTAATCTTCAGCTTTTTTGTGAGGAAACCGCACGCAAAAATATATCCATGGGAGCACTATGTGTGTCTGATATAACCACCGGAGAAATTCTTGCCTCTGTAAGTCTTCCTGATTTTGAAGTGTCAAATATAGCCGCATACCTTGATAGCGATAAAGGCGAGCTTATAAACAGGTGCGTGCGTAGCTTTACTCCCGGTTCAATATTCAAGACTGTAGTTGCCGCAGCCGCCCTTGAAAGAGATATTTCGCTCTATGACCTTGAATATACCTGTACGGGAAATTATGAGTTATCTGACGGCAGAGCCTTTTCCTGCCATAAAAAATCCGGGCATGGAACGCTTACTATGGTTGAAGCATATGCAGAGTCCTGCAACACATACTTTATTAATCTTGCATCAAAAATCGGAATAGATGCCGTACTTGAGCTTTCGGAAAAAATGGGCATTGGAACAGAAAAAAATCTTTACGGCATATGTGATTACGGCGGTCTTTTGCCCACAACTTCAGATGATACCGAAGGATTTACGGCAAATACAGCCATAGGTCAGGGAAAGCTTCTTATATGTCCTTACGAGGCTCTGAATATTTATTCCTGTGCGGCAACGGGTTATTACTGCACACCGCATGTCACAAGCAGAATTTTTTGTGGCAAAGAAACAGTACAGCAGTTTGAAAGTAAGAAAATAACGGTGCTTTCAAAAAAGACAGTTGAAAAGCTCTGCGAAATGATGGGTGAATGTACCGAGAACGGACTCGGCAAATCCGCAAATCCTGCGGGTGGTAACGCCGGCGGCAAAACAGCCACTGCCCAGACAGGTCAGTACAAGAATGGAAAAGAAATTCTTAACAGCTGGTTCTGCGGTGTATATCCTCTGTCAGAGCCGAAATACGCAATATGTGTTCTGTCTGATGGCAACGGCGAAGAAGGCAACCCAAAAGCAGTTTTTAAGGAAATCTGTGAGTATCTCTCGGAAACCTACGATATACTTGTTGAGTAATGGAGCTGTAAAGTAGCTCCATTATTTTTATTCCGACTAATTGTAAACAATATATCAATATTCCTCGTTTGGTGTAGAAATTCGACGATATTTGTGTTATAATGTATTTTGTATTATTATAAAAACACATGTTTAAATATCGCTATAATCCCCTGTTTTGAAAGGAAATATAAAAATGTCATCCTACATAGAAAAAGTTGAACAAATTACTCTGCCGGTAATATCCCTCAGGGGTCTTGTGATTTTCCCTGATATACCGGTGAGCTTTGAGCTTGCAAGAAAGCAGTCAGTGCTTGCAATGCAGGCGGCTTCTGCCTTTGGCGGGAACGTATTTATGACTGCGCAAAAGGACCTGAGAATAAAAACACCCAGCTTTGATAACGTTGAAAGCTGTGGCTGTATTGCAAAGATAAGACAGGCTACAAAGCTCCCAAACGGCAATTACAGAATTATCGCCGAGGGTGTTTCACGCGGCGAAATTACTGAAAGAATTCACGAAAATCCATATCTTCGTGCCGTAGTACTGTCTAAAAAAGTTGAGCTTTCGGATAACGGTGGGATAAAGACCGAAGCGCTTATGCGGGAGGTAAGAAGCCGTTTTGAAGAAATGCTTTCCCTTATACCAAAGCTTTCCTCCGAGCTTATCGCGGCAGTTCAAAGCATTGCAAATCCGGGACTTTATGCTGATTTTATTGCGGCGAATCTTCTTAAAAACATATCGGACAAGCAAATAATTCTCGAAACCACAGACCCTGTAAAGCGTCTTGAAGCTCTTGCATATATTCTTGAAAAGGAAGTTGAAATACTTAAAAACGAGCTCGAAATACATGCAAAGGTAAAAGAACGCCTTGACAGAAACCAGCGTGAATATTTTCTTCGTGAACAGCTTAAAGTAATTCAGAGTGAGCTTGGTATGGGCGATGAGATGTACGACGATGACGGCGAACAGATGCCTGACGACGATACCGGCTCAATTATAAATTCAATCAAAAAGTCAAGCTGTCCCGAAAACGTACAGAAATCACTTATAAAAGAAGCACGCAAGCTTACCCGTATGCCTCCGATATCCTCCGAGTCAGCAGTGCTTCGTGAATATATTGACACAGTAATATCACTGCCCTGGGCAAATAAAACCAAGGACCGTTTTGATGTGGAAAAGGCGAAAAAGATTCTTGATGCCGACCACGACGCTCTCTCAAAGGTAAAGGACAGAATACTTGAATACATCAGCGTAAAACAGCTTGCGCCCGAGCTTAAAGGTCAGATACTTTTACTTGTTGGCCCTCCCGGTGTTGGTAAGACCTCGGTGGCAAAGTCTATCGCACGTGCCATGAACAGAAAATTTGTCCGTGTGTCACTTGGTGGTATAAGAGACGAGGCAGAAATAAGAGGTCACAGAAAGACCTACGTTGCGGCAATGCCCGGAAGAATTATAACTGCTCTTAAGCAGGTAGGAACTTCAAATCCAGTTATGCTTCTCGACGAAATAGACAAGATGTCCAAGGACATGCACGGTGACCCGTCGGCTGCACTTCTTGAGGTTCTTGACGTCGACCAGAACAAGACATTCAGAGACCACTTTGTAGAATTCCCCTTTGATATTTCCGACTGCATTTTTATTGCAACAGCAAACACTCTTGACACTGTTCCCAGACCTCTTCTTGACAGAATGGAAATCATCACTCTCCCATCTTACACGGTAAGTGAAAAGATTGATATTTTCAAAAATCATCTTCTGCCAAAGGAGCTAAAGCGCCACGGACTTACAAAATCCAAGCTCCGTGTAAAAGACGATGCGATAACCGAAATTATTCAGCACTATACAAAGGAATCCGGCGTGCGAAATCTTGAACGTGAAACTGCGGCACTTTGCAGAAAGGTTGCAAGAAAGCTTGTTGAAACAGATAAAAAGAGCTTTACCGTAAAGGCTTCCGATATAAAAGAATACCTCGGAAATCCGAAGGTGCGTAATTTGCGTGACGACAATGGAGCAAAGGTCGGCATTGTAAACGGTCTTGCATGGACAGAGGTCGGCGGTGAAATGCTTCAGGTTGAAGTGGTGTCTATGAAAGGCACGGGAAAGCTCGAAATAACCGGAAGTCTTGGCGACGTGATGAAGGAATCCGCAAAAGCGGCAGTAAGCTACATACGTAAAAATAGCGAAAAACTCGGCATTGACGCTGACTTCTATAAAAACCTTGACATTCATATCCACTTCCCCGAGGGAGCAATCCCCAAGGACGGACCGAGTGCGGGTGTAACAATGGTTACAGCACTGGTTTCAGAGCTTTCCGGAAAGAAAGTTCGGGGTGACGTTGCAATGACCGGAGAAATAACTCTCTCCGGCAGAGTATTCCCTATAGGCGGTCTTCGTGAAAAGACTATGGCGGCGTACAAGCATGGTATGAAAACCGTAATAATCCCCGCAGAAAACAAAATGGATCTCGAAGAATGCGACAGACAGGTGCTTGATAATATCGAATTTGTATATGCAAGCGATATTTCACAGGTTCTTGACACAGCAATAGTTAAGGAATAATCCAGAAATAAAGAAAGGACGGACAGCCGTGAATTTGAATTTTGTAAATCTTGTACTTACTGCGGGACTTGTTTCACAGCTTCCGGGAAAAACAAATCCGGATTATCCGCAGATTGCCCTTTGCGGGCGCTCAAACGTAGGTAAATCCTCGCTTATAAATAAAATTCTCGGCAGAAAGAGTCTTGCAAGAGTAAGTGCCGAGCCCGGTAAGACAATAACTGTCAACTATTACGAGGTAGACAAAACAATTTACCTTGTTGACCTTCCGGGGTATGGATACGCAAAGCGTAGCTTTGATGAGCGAAAGAAGTGGAAGGCTCTTATTGACAAGTATTTTTCTCTCGGCAGCAATATTCTGTTTCTTCAGCTTGTTGATCTTAAAGCAGGCATAACCAAAGACGATGCGGCGATGATTCAGTATCTTACCGAGTGTGAGCTTCCCTTTGCCGTTATCTGCACGAAATGCGACAAGCTTAACAAAACCAACCGTGAGAAAAATCTACTCGAGATAAGAAACAATCCTCTTATCCCCGAGGACGTAGAGATAATTCCCTTCTCATCCCACACAGGCGAAGGCAGAGATGAGGTATGGAGAATTATAAATGAGTATAGGGATGCGTTGAAAGAAAACTAAACAACAGTAAGCAGACATTCAGGTTCGAATGTCTGCTTTTCTTTTATTCTTCCGGCACGTCCACAAGAAGATTTATCATAAGCTGATTTTGTACGTTTCTTCTTGAAAGATTCCAGTAAAGGCAGCCACGGAAGCCGTATTCCTCGCAGAGCGTAAGTCTTGTGCCGATGCTTCTTGCGTCCTCAAACCATACCTCGTGAACGATATTGTCCTTAACGTAGTTGAAATAAGGCGCTGCCGATGATAAATCGTATTTAATTTCAGCGCCATTTTCGCTTGCAAGAAGAAGTGCCTCATCGGTTGAAAGCGACTGTGCCATTGATTCGCCCTTAACGTATGGTAGCGGCCAGTCATAGCCGTAATTGGACATACCCATAAATATTTTCTCACGGGGTATTCGGGTAACGGCGTAATCAAGAACTCTGCGCACAGACTCAATTGGTGATACAGGGAGCGGAGGTCCGTAGGTATAACCCCATTCGTACGTCATAAGAAGCACCGCATTTGCCGCCTCGCCTATTTCACGGTACAGATGCCCCTCGTACAACAGTCCCTTTTGGTCGTCGCTGGTTTTTGGCGCAAGTGCGGCAAAAACCTCATAGCCCTCGGCGTTAAGAGTCTGCGTTGCCTTTGCAATAAACTCTGCATATTTCGGTGCGTCCTCGGCATACACAAACTCAAAATCTATATCAAGACCGTCGTAGCCCTCTCGCTCTATTGTTTCAAGAACGTTTTCTATAAGCGTGTCCTGAAGCTCCGTGCTTGACAGAATTATATTTGACAGCTCATTAGAAAAATTTCCATCCTCTGTAAGTGTTGAAAGGTGGAGAAAGCATTTTCTGCCGTATGTATGTGCCGTATCTATAAGTCGCCTGTCTGCGATAGATACAAGCTCACCAAGCGCCGTGAAGCCGTATGTAAATGGCATAAGGTAATTCATAAAGGGCATAGTTTCACGAAGAAGCCTTTGGTCAACGTCTATGTATGAATATCCTCCTGTTTCAAATGAGCCTATTTTATCATCTTCAAGCTCAATTACCAGCGCCTCTCCGGGATAAATTTCCGGCAGTGCGGAAAGCTGTGGGTTATTGCGGTAGAGCTTGTTTACGCTTATGCCGTATCTTTCAGCTATGGAATATATGCTCTCCCCTGCACCGACAGTATGCGTAAGCGTCGGGTAAACTATAACGATGCACTGACCTACGGCAAGATTATCGGGATTAGGAATACCGTTATATGCTATAAGTGCCGCAACGGACGTTGCATAATCTTTAGCTATTGAAGTTAGTGTTTCGCCACTTTGCACCGTATGAATAATCATATTTTGCCCTCACTTTATATGGTTTTATTTCTATATAATATGCAAAAGCGGGATTTCTTGTTAAAATACGAAAAACCACAGACTAATCGCTCCTTCTCTTAAGGAAGTTTGATTTTTCATTGTAGGGACCGGCGTCCCCGACGGTCCAAGACATATTTTGCTACGCAGTAAACAAATATTTAACCCCGACAAATTTGCAACAAAATCTGTCGGGGTTAAATATTAGTTAGATTGGAATTTTTGTGAAATAGACTCATCTTTTCTTAAAAAACAAGGTGAATTGGATGACCGCATTTACTGCGCAAAGCCCAAGGCAAGCGCAAGAAATTCCCAGTTGAAGATAATTCTGATATGTCGCTATACTGATAAGCCAGCAGAGCCAAGCTACCGTGAAACAAATTGCAGCAATCAAATGCTGTCGTTTCTTTTTCAAAAATAACTCCTCGTTTTCCTTTGTCGCGGTCTGTACGGCAGGAATATCTCTGTCACTTTCATAATCGTCATTGAGCAAATAATCCGTTGTAACACCAAACAACTTACTGATTTGCAATACGTTTTGTGCGTCGGGAAGTGCTGTTCCATTTTCCCAACGGCTGATTGCCTGTCGAGATACATTCAATTTTTCTGCCAAATCTTCTTGTGACCAACCATGTGCTTTTCTTAGCTTAATTATTTTATCCGGTAATTTCATGATGACACCTTCCTTTAATTATGGTGTTTCAATTGTAGCATATAATACTTACAAACACCACCGCATCAACTTTACATTTCCGCAACATGAGTTTACAATTCGTCAAATTAT
>JAZOCR010000156.1:0-12769 GCA_045596605.1 Eubacteriales bacterium
CATTGGAATCATTTCAACTCCGCAAGGAAGCGGAGCTTTCGAGGAGTTGAAAAAATATGCCGGGTCAAGGGAGCGCTTGCTCCCTTGCGGGGTGTGGGGCAGCGCCCCACATACAATACATTAAGGAGAAATAAAGATGAGTACAAAATCGATGTCTGAAAGTTATGCAAGCGCAGGAGTAGACATTACTGCGGGTTACAAGGCAGTTGAGCTTATGAAGGCTCACATAGCAAGAACTGTTACAAGCGGATGCGTTGACGGAATAGGCGGATTCGGCGGTCTTTTCGAGCTTGATATGACGGGAATTACAAAGCCCGTGCTTGTTTCCGGCACTGACGGTGTTGGAACAAAGCTCAAAATCGCTTTTATACTTGACAAGCACGACACGGTTGGTATTGACTGTGTTGCGATGTGCGTAAACGACATTATCTGCTGCGGAGCAAAGCCGCTGTTCTTCCTTGACTATATTGCCTGCGGAAAGAACTATCCTGAAAAAATCGCTGAAATAGTTAAGGGTGTTGCAGAGGGCTGCGTTCAGTCAGGTGCGGCACTTATAGGCGGTGAAACTGCGGAAATGCCCGGCTTCTATCCGGTAGACGAATACGACCTTGCAGGCTTCTCGGTTGGTGTTGTTGACAAGTCCAAGATACTTGACAGCTCCACTATGAAGGCAGGCGACGTTGTTATTGCACTTCCTTCAAGCGGTGTGCACTCCAACGGTTTCTCCCTTGTTCGTAAGGTATTCGACGTTGAAAACGCAGACATCACAAAGCCCTGCGACTTCCTTGGCGGAAAGTCCATTGGCGAAACACTCCTTACACCTACAAAGATTTACGTAAAGCCGATGCTTTCTCTCTTTGAAAATGCAAACGTCAAAGCGGTTTCCCACATCACCGGCGGCGGCTTCTACGAAAACATTCCGAGAAGCATTCCGGATGGCTTCTGTGCAAAGATTGAAAAGAGCGCAGTAAAGGTACTCCCCATATTCGAGCTTCTCGCAAAGACCGGTAACATTCCGGAAAGAGATATGTTCAATACATATAATATGGGCGTTGGTATGAGCGTTGTTGTTGACAAAGATGACGCCGACAAGGCACTTGCAACTCTTAAGGCGGCAGGCGAAGACGCTTATATTATCGGCGAAATTGAAAAGGCTGACGAAAAGATTAAGCTTTATTGATTTTATATTGAGGGCTTCTCGCCCCCAAACCCCTCGCAAGCTTTCTTAGAAGAAAGCTTGCCAAAGAATTTCAAATTCCTTTAACTCCTCGAAAACTTCGTTTTCTTGCGGAGTTAAAGTGTTTTGAATTGTATATATATCTAAAATTACAGCTTCTCTGCTAAATTAGAATAAGAACCGATGCGCTTCGCAAGGCTTTGCGGAGCAAACCGAGAAGCGCATCTTTATTAAAGTTCTTTGCACCGCTTTCGATGGGGAAAGCGGGCGGGGTACGGGGCGGCGCCCCGTATAAAACAGAAAGGATAATATGGAAAAGACGAAGATAGCCGTGCTTGTGTCGGGCGGCGGCACGAATTTACAGGCGCTTATTGATGCGCAAAGGAGTGGCATTATAAAAAGCGGAGAAATTTCGCTTGTCATTTCCTCAAAGCCGGGAGTATTTGCGCTGGAGCGTGCAGAGAGGGCAGGAATTGCGACTGCGGTATGCGAAAGAAAGGCTTTTGCTGACAAGGCGGAATTTGATGCGGCGCTTTTGGGACTTCTCTCGGAAAACGGAATAGAGCTTATAGTTCTTGCCGGCTTTATGTGCATACTCGGAAAAGAGTTTACCGACAAGTACCCGGAGAGAATAATCAATATTCACCCGTCGCTTATTCCCTCTTTTTGCGGAGAGGGCTACTACGGACTTCGTGTTCACGAGGCGGCGCTGGGCTACGGCGTTAAGGTTACCGGTGCTACGGTGCATTTTGTGAATGAAATTCCCGACGGTGGAAGAATCATAATGCAGAAAGCGGTTTACATAAAAGACGGCGACACTCCGGAAGTGCTTCAGAAGCGTGTTATGGAAGAAGCTGAGTGGGAAATATTACCCCTTGCGTGCGAAAAGGTGGCGTCGGAGCTTCTCTGTAATAAATCAAAATAAGGTGCAGTAATGAAGAAAGCAAAAAAGAGCGGCTCTGCTCTGTTTATGTACTGCGTTATCGGTCTTGCGCTCGTTCTCACGGTATGCTGTTTTACACTGTACTACGGTGGATTTTCTGACAGCAAGGTGGTGCTTTGGACAGCCATAACAGCTTTTACCGTAATGTATCACTTCTGGGGAAGAATCATTATGGGCAACGTGACAAAGCTTTTTAGCATAAATTACAAACAGTGGTGGTTTCGGGAATGGGCATTTGAGCGGAGATTTTACGAAGCACTTGCGATACGCAAGTGGCGTGGCAAGGTGCTGACGTACAACCCCGAGCTTTTCACACTCCATAATCACACTATGGAAGAAATAGCAAACACTATGTCAAAGGCAGAGGTTGACCACTGGATAAATGAAATTATATCCCTTACAACCTTGCTTTTTGCAATTGTCTGGGGGGCGTTTCCGATTTTTCTTATAACTGCAATTGCGGCAATGCTTTTTGACGGACAGTTTATTGTGGTACAGAGATATAACAGACCGAGTGTCGCCAGGGTAATTGAGCTGCAAAATAAAAAAAGACAGAAAATAACAGTTTAATATATGGCAAAGTAAAAAGGAGAAAGAAAATGAGCATTTACGAAACAAAAACAATAGGCGAAAGAATCCGTGGCAACAGCTACGTTGGCAGAGGTATTCTTCTCGGAAAGAGCCTTGACGGCAAGTGCGCTGTATCGGCTTATTTCATTATGGGCAGAAGCGAAAACAGCAGAAACAGAGTTTTCACTGCAAAGGGCACAGACCTTTACACAGAGCCCTTTGATGCTTCAAAGGTAGAGGACCCGTCGCTTATCATTTATGCGGCAGTACGTGAAACCTCGTCAAAGCTTATAGTTACAAACGGCGACCAGACTGACACTGTTTTTGAGTATCTCAGAAGCGGTAAGACCTTCGAGGAAGCTCTCGAAAGCCGCAAGTTTGAGCCGGATGCACCCAATTTCACTCCCAGAATAAGCGGTATTGTGAACTTCGGCGGTGCAGACTTCACCTACAAGCTCTCAATTCTCAAGAGCATTGACGAGGAAGGATCTGAATGTGCAAGATACTTCTTCTCTTACCCTGCAAAGAGCGGTCTTGGTCACTTCATTCACACCTACAACTGTGACGGAAATCCCATTCCCACATTCACAGGTGAGCCTGAGAGAGTATCTATTCCCAACGACATTGATGAACTGACACAGGACATCTGGAGCAACCTTGACGAAAACAATAAAATCTCTCTTTACGTAAGATACACCGACCTTTCTGACGGAAGCGTACAGACGAGAATTATCAATAAGAACAAGTAAAATAAAAGAGAGGCAATGCAGAAATGAAAGAATTTGAACTTAAATACGGCTGTAACCCCAATCAGAAGCCTTCAAAAATCTACATGGCAGACGGAAGTGAGCTTCCCATTGAAATTCTTTGCGGAAGACCCGGATACATCAACTTCCTTGACGCATTTAACTCATATCAGCTTGTAAGAGAGCTTAAAGAAGCCTTTGGCGTTCCTGCGGCAGCTTCCTTCAAGCACGTAAGCCCTGCAGGTGCTGCAATCGGACTTCCTCTTTCCGACAAGCTGAAGAAAGCAGTTTTCGCAGACGACATCGAGGGACTTGACCAGTCACCCCTTGCCTGCGCATACGCAAGAGCAAGAGGCACTGACAGAATGTGCTCCTTTGGCGACTGGGTTGCACTTTCTGATATCTGCGATAAGACTACTGCGCTTCTACTTAAGCGTGAGGTTTCCGACGGCGTTATCGCTCCCGGCTACACCGACGAGGCTCTTGAAATTCTGAAAACCAAGAAAAAGGGTGCTTACAATATAGTTAAGATTGACCCGACCTACGTTCCTGCAGCGCAGGAGACAAAGCAGGTTTACGGTATTACCTTTGAACAGGGCAGAAACAACTTCGTTATAAACAAAGAGCTTCTCTCTAATATCGTAACGGAAAATAAAAATCTTCCCGACTCTGCAGTCCGTGACCTTATAATTTCGCTTATTACACTTAAGTATACACAGTCAAACTCGGTTTGCTACGCATACGACGGTCAGGCAATAGGCGTTGGTGCAGGTCAGCAGTCAAGAATCCACTGCACAAGACTTGCAGGTACAAAGGCAGATACCTGGATGCTTCGTCAGCACGATAAGGTGCTCGCACTTCCTTTCCTTGAAACTCTCGGCAGAGCAGACAGAGATAACGTAATTGACGGATATATAAATAAGAATGAAGAAGACGTATGCGCAGACGGTGTATGGCAGAAGTACTTCAAGGTACAGCCGGAGCCCTTAACTGATGCTGAAATCAGAGAATACCTCGACGGTATCTCCGGTGTTTCCCTCGGCTCTGACGCTTTCTTCCCCTTCGGTGACAACATCGAACGTGCAAAGAAGAGCGGCGTTTCCTTTATCGCCCAGCCCGGCGGCTCTATCCGTGATGACCTGGTTATCGACGTGTGCAACAAGTACGGTATGGCTATGTCCTTTACCGGTATGCGACTTTTCCATCACTGATAATTAATATACGGGGCGCCGCCCCGTACCCCGGCAGGAGGCGCTCGCCCCCTGCACCCGAAATTTTGATAAACTCCTCGGAAAATTCTTTTCCTTGCGGAGTTTATCGGTGTTTAAGACTTAACAAAGCGAAAACTTGCAAGTTTTACTACATTAAAATTTAAATTGATACGCTTCGCAGGTTTGCGTAGCAAAGCGAGAAGCGTATCAAATATAAAATTCTTTGCCGAGCTTTCTTTTAAGAAAGCGAGCGAGGGGTTTGGGGGCGAGGAGCCCCCACATTAAGCTGAAAGGAATATAAAATGAAGCTGATAGTAATAGGCTCAGGCGGCAGAGAGCACGCCGTAATAAAGAAGCTCTCGGAAAACAAGGAAATAGAGAAGATATATGCGCTCCCCGGAAACGGTGGTATTGCGGCAGACGCAGAGTGTGTTGACATTGGCGCAAAGGACAAGGATGCTATTGTAAAGTTTGCGACTGAAAAGGGAATTGACTTTGCGGTGGTAACACCTGACGACCCGCTTGTTCTGGGTGTAGTTGATGCCCTTGAAGACGCAGGCGTGCCCTGCTTTGGTCCTCGTGCCAATGCGGCAATTATTGAGGGAAGTAAGGTTTTCTCAAAGAACCTTATGAAGAAGTACAACATTCCGACTGCTACATACGAAGTATTCGAGGATATGGATGCGGCGCTGGAGTATCTTGAAACAGCTCCCATTCCCACAGTTGTAAAGGCTGACGGACTTGCACTTGGCAAGGGCGTTATAATCGCTATGACAAGAGAAGAAGCAAAGGACGCAGTACGCTCCATGATGGCTGACAAGGTATTCGGTGAGAGCGGAAGCAGAGTTGTAGTCGAGGAATTTCTTGAAGGTCCGGAGGTTTCCGTGCTTGCATTTACCGACGGAAAGACGGTAGTTCCTATGGTTTCCTCAATGGACCACAAGCGTGCCCTTGACGGAGATATGGGACTCAACACCGGCGGTATGGGTACGGTTGCTCCCAACCCTTACTACACAAAGGAAATCGCAGATGAATGTATGAAGACGATTTTCCTACCCACAATCAATGCAATGAACGCCGAGGGCAGAACCTTCAAAGGATGTCTGTACTTCGGGCTTATGATAACAAAGAACGGCGTTAAGGTAATTGAATACAACTGCCGCTTCGGCGACCCGGAAACACAGGTTGTTCTTCCGCTTCTTGAGTCGGACCTCTTCACCATTATGAAAGCCTGCCGTGAGGGTACTCTTGAAAACACAGAGGTTAAGTTCATGGATGGTGCTGCGTGCTGTGTGGTTGTAGCTTCAAAGGGCTATCCGCAGAAGTACGAAACAGGCTTTGAAATGACGCTTCCGAAGGTAGGCGGTGACACTGACATTTACGTTGCAGGTGCAAAACTCGCTGACGGTAAGCTTGTAAATGCAGGTGGACGTGTTCTCGGTGCTGTCGGCAAGGCAGAAACTCTCGAAAAAGCGGTAGAAGTAGCTTACGGCGTTGCAAGAGAGGTTAAGTTTGAGAACGCATACTACAGAAGTGATATTGGTAAGAAGGCGCTTGCAGCAAAGAAGTAATCTTCACAAGGGAAAGCAAAGGAGCGGAATATGTTGCCGAAAAATCACGAGCTTTTAAAAAGAGCAAGGCAACTGCGACGTGATATGACACCGCAGGAACGGCGGTTGTGGTATGACTTTTTTAAAATTTATCCGGTACATATTTACAGACAAAAAATCATTGGAAATTATATTGTTGATTTTTACTGTGCATCATCAAAGCTTGTAATAGAGCTTGACGGAAGCCAACATTACAGTGACGAGGGTTTAGAATATGACAAAAAAAGAGATGCGTTTCTTGCCTCGTGTGGTTTGAAAGTCGTGCGTATTTTGAACGATGATGTTGACAGAAATTTTGAAGGAGTATGCACATATATCGATAATATGATAAAAGAAAGAGCCTTATAAAATTTCAGAAAGAATTTTTTGTTATTACCCTCTCCGACACGCCTTGTGGCGTGCCACCTCCCCCAAAGGGGGAGGCATATATGGCTCTCCCTCTGGGAGAGCTGTCAGCATTGGCTGACTGAGAGGGAATAACTCCCTCTGGGAGAGCTGTCAGCGAAGCTGACTGAGAGGGAATAACTCCCTCTGGGAGAGCTGTCAGCGAAGCTGACTGAGAGGGAATAACTCCCGATGTGAAGAGCTGTCAGTATTGGCTGACTTAATGAAATGCAATAAATTTATAAATATATAAGAAGAAAATTTTTGTAAAACACCTTCGATAAACTCCGCAGAAATTGTGAAGCAATTCGAGGAGTTTATCAAAATATAAAGTTCTTTGATGCACTTTCTTTCAAGAAAGTGCACGAGGGGTTTGGGGGCAAGAAGAATTTGTAAAACAAATTCTTCAAACATAAGAAAAATTCTGAAAGAATTTTTCGTTGTCGTAGCCCCCCATATAAAGAAAAAGAAAGGGTAAAGCAATGGTTTACAGAATTTACGTAGAAAAGAAAAAAGAGCTTGCGAACGAAGCAAAAGGACTTATGTCCGAGGCGCACGAGCTTCTCGGCATAAAAAACCTTGAGGACGTTCGTCTTATTAACCGCTACGATGCGGAAAATATCACAGAGGAGCTTTTTGAAACGGCGGTAAACACCGTTTTCTCCGAGCCGCAGACGGATATCACATACAGAAGTCTTGACACAGACGGCTACACTGTTTTTGCAGTAGAATTTCTGCCCGGTCAGTTTGACCAGAGAGCAGACAGTGCGGCTCAGTGTATCAGCCTTATTTCCCAGGGCGACAGACCTACCGTTAAGAGCGCAAAGGTTTATATGCTTAAGGGTAATCTTACAGAAGAAGACGTTGCGGCAATCAAAAAGTACGTTGTAAATCCCGTTGAAGCGAGAATTGCAACCCTTGACACATACGAAACCCTTGAAACAAAGTACGCATACCCCGAGGACGTAAAGACTCTCGACGGCTTCTGTGGGTACAATGAAGCAGAGCTTTCAGACTTCCTTTCAAAGCTCGGTCTTGCAATGGATATTGACGACCTTAAGTTCTGTCAGAGCTACTTTATTTCGGAAAAGCGTGACCCCACCTTTACCGAAATTAAGATGATTGATACCTACTGGTCAGACCACTGCCGTCATACTACGTTCCTTACAAACATTGACAGCGTAAAGTTTGAAGACAAGCTTCTTGAAGATGCATACAACCAGTATATTGACACAAGAAAGGCACTCGGAAGAACAAAGCCGGTTTGCCTTATGGATATTGCGACTATCGCTGTTCGTCATCTTAAAAAAGAGGGCAAGCTCCCGAAGCTTGACGAGTCCGAGGAAATCAACGCTTGTACTGTAAAAATAAAGGTTGAAATCGACGGCAAGGAAGAAGACTGGCTTCTCCTTTTCAAGAACGAAACCCACAACCACCCCACAGAAATCGAGCCCTTCGGCGGTGCGGCAACCTGTATTGGCGGTGCTATCCGTGACCCGCTTTCAGGCCGTTCCTACGTTTATGCGGCTATGCGTGTGACCGGTGCTGCAAATCCGCTCAGACCCATTTCCGAAACAATGGCAGGCAAGCTTCCCCAGAGAAAGATAGTTACAACTGCCGCAAGCGGATATTCCTCTTACGGTAACCAGATAGGTCTTGCAACAGGACTTGTTGATGAAATCTACCACGACGGCTATGCCGCAAAGAGAATGGAAATCGGTGCGGTAATCGCAGGCGCACCTGCGGAGAACGTTCGACGTGAAAGACCTGCCCCCGGTGATATCGTTATTCTTCTCGGTGGTAGAACAGGCAGAGACGGCTGCGGCGGTGCTACCGGTTCATCAAAGTCACACAGCCTTTCCTCACTCGAGTCCTGCGGTGCAGAGGTTCAGAAGGGTAACGCTCCCGAAGAAAGAAAGCTTCAGAGACTTTTCAGAAACCCCGAGGCTTCAAAGCTTATAAAGAGATGTAACGACTTTGGCGCAGGCGGTGTTTCAGTTGCTATCGGTGAGCTTGCTGACGGACTTCTTGTAAACCTTGATAAAGTGCCCAGGAAATACGAGGGACTTGACGGAACAGAGCTTGCAATCAGCGAATCCCAGGAAAGAATGGCGGTTGTTGTAGGGGCAGAGGATGCAGATAAGTTCTGCGAACTTGCACAGAAGGAAAACCTTGAAGCAACAGTTGTTGCAACCGTTACAGAAGAGCCCAGACTCGTTCTTACCCACAGAGGAAAGAATATAGTTGATATATCCAGAGAATTCCTTAACTCCAACGGCGCTGATAAGCATATAGACGTAGTTCTCACAAAGCCCGAAAGCTTTGAAAAGGAGCTTCCGAAGTGCTTTGAGTGCGGTATGAAAGCCCTTGCAGACGACCTTAACGTATGCTCAAAGAGAGGTCTTTCCGAAAGATTTGACTCCACCATCGGCAGAGGTACAGTTCTTATGCCCTTCGGCGGTGCTCGTCAGCTTACTCCCATTCAGGCAATGGTAAACAAGGTTTCCGCAGAAAAGCGTGACAGCTCTACCGTTTCCGTAATGTCCTACGGCTACAACCCCTTCATCACTGAAAAGAGCCCCTACCACGGTGCATATCTCGCAGTAGTTGAATCTGTAGCAAAGCTTATTTGTACCGGTGCTTCCTTCGAGGATACCTACCTTACGTTCCAGGAATACTTTGAAAAGCCACAGCGTGACGGTAAGCGTTGGGGCAAGCCCATGGCGGCACTTCTCGGTGCATTCAAGGCACAGATGGAGCTTGGAATCGGCTCAATCGGCGGCAAGGACTCTATGAGCGGCTCCTTTGAAAAGATTGACGTTCCGCCGACACTTGTTTCCTTTGCGGTAACAACAGATAAAATTGATAATATAATCTCCAACGAATTTAAGAGCGCAGACCACGAGGTAGTGCTCCTCAAGCCCGAATATGACCAGAACGGACTTCCGAAAGCAGAGTCCCTTATTGACCTCTTCGGTAAGGTTACATCACTTATCAGAAGCGGTGACGTAGTAGCGGCTTACACTCCCACATACGGTGGCGTAGCGGAAGCTGTTATGAAGATGTGCTTCGGTAACGGCTTTGGCTTTGAATACGATGAAAAGCTTTCACTTGAAGACATCTTCGGCTATAACTATGGTGCATTCGTGCTTGAGCTTTCAGATAAGTGCGACAAGTGCATCGGCACACGCCTTGGTAAGACAACAAAGAACTGCGCTATAAAGAAGGGCGAAGAAAAGGTATGCAGCGGTGCGCTTCTCGAAATCTACGAAAACAAGCTTGAGAGCGTATTCTCCTGCAACATTAAGACTCCCGAAACTGAAATTCCCGCATTTGAATATAAGGCAACCTCTTATGCTTCCCCCGCAGTTAAGTGCGCAAAGCCCCAGTTCCTTATTCCCGTATTCCCCGGAACAAACTGCGAATACGACAGTGCAAAGGCGGTTGAATACGCAGGCGGTAAGGCAGAGATTTTTGTAATCAACAACCTTACAAAAGAGGGAATTGCACGCTCGGTAGAGGGCTTCGCAAAGCTTCTTTCCGAGTCACAGGCGGTATTTATCCCCGGCGGCTTCTCCGGCGGTGACGAGCCTGACGGTTCAGGTAAGTTTATTACTGCATTCTTCAGAAATGCGGCGGTTAAAGACGCAACCCACGCACTTCTCGGCGAGCGTGACGGTCTTATGTGCGGTATCTGTAACGGCTTCCAGGCTCTTATAAAGCTGGGTCTTGTGCCCTTTGGCAAGATTATCGACACAGACGACACTTGCCCGACTCTTACCTTTAATACAATTGCACGCCATCAGTCAAGACTTGTAAGAACGAGAATTGCTTCCAACAAGTCGCCTTGGCTTAAGAATACACAGGTCGGCGATATTTACACAGTGCCGATTTCTCACGGCGAAGGTAAGTTCCTTGGCTCTGACGCTCTTATTGCAGAGCTTGCAAAGAATGGTCAGATAGCAACACAGTACGTTGACGACTGTGGAAAACCCACCTACGATATCCACTTCAACCCCAACGGCTCGACCTTTGCTATCGAGGGTATCACTTCTCCCGACGGTAGAGTTATAGGTAAGATGGGACACTCGGAGCGTGTAGGCTACGGTCTTTACAAGAACGTGCCCGGTAAGTACGACATCAAGATGTTTAAGTCTGCGGTAGAATACTTTACAAAGTAATAAATTACAGCATAAAATGACGGCAAGCTGATTTTCCGCTTGCCGTTTGTGTTTACACGCACTTTTTTGCGCATTGCTTGTCATAAACCGAGTATATTCTACCGGCGGCTTTACAGTACCTTGCAGTAAGCTTTCGTCGCCATTTGGCAGAGTTCTTATCTTCGCTTCTATACTTAAGCTTCATTATATCAAGTATTCCCTCTCTTAGATTCTCTGCAAGCATTTCAAGAAAAACCGTGCAGGTTTCAATATTTTTCTGATTAGCAGGAAATTTTTTGTAAATGCAAGCCATTTTGCAGGACTCATTTACAACAATGTGAGTATAGTGACGAAGAATGTCCTCGTAGGTCTCCTGGTAGTCCGACGGAATATTTATGTCTTCTTTTAATATTCCGGGGTTTTTTGCTACCACATATTTAGCCTCGGCATATGCTTTTTCGGCTATGGAAGATACGAACTGTCTTTCTTCCTTTGTGAAATAACTGTTTATCATTTTTCCTCCTGAAATAAAAAAGTGCGCAGCCGAAGCTACGCACAAAAAATACATGGCTCCGATTGCTGCTACACAAATCGAAACACTTGCCCATTAGGACGTGTAAAAAGAGCCCGTATTTTTACAAAAATAAAAATACAGTTCTAATCAGCAAGTGTTTATTCAATTTGTGTAGCAAAGTTATTATACTACATATTCCTGTAAATGTCAATAAAAATTTATGTTTTGATTGTCATATTTTTTCTCCTGAAATAAAAAAGTGCGCAGCCGATGTTAAACGACGATATGGAAGCCAAGTAAAAACGTGTTATACAGCCGGATTGATATGATATTGTAGAATATTAAAATTCGGAGAAAATAATGAGAAATATTTATATCTACAAAGATGAAACTGAAAGTCAGGTTCAACATTTTTTTGAAAATGCAGATGAGAAGCTACGAAACAAATTCAAAAGTATTCTCAATTACCTATCCAACGATAAAAATCCACTTTGCGAGCCATATGTGAAACATATTTCTGTGGGCAGGTATAGAGAGCTTTATGAAATACGGATGAAAGTATCAGGCAACATGGTTAGAGTGCTGTTTGTAAAGCAAGATGCAGATATTGTGCTTTTATATGCTTTTTACAAGCGAAGTGGCAAGGATACAGAGAAGGCACTTGAGACTGCATATAAGACATTAAATAGGCTGAGGTAATTTGCCGGTGTGACAGTCAATGTAACAGATTGTTAAAAAATAAATGTTAAAGAGGTCTGCACTTTTTCGGTGCAGACCTCAGTATTTTATATATCACTTGAGAATCTTAAACTTACCGATCAGAGGAAGCTCTTTTGCTTTGCCGTTTGATGCATTAATAATACCGATGATGAACAGAACAAAGAAAACAATAGACAAAATACCGATTATGCTTGAAACGGTGTACAATCTCCAGGATATAGCGAGAAGAATTGCGTTGATTATGCCGTAAACTATACTCCACGCCACTGCCGTAATGAGAAGCAGCAAGCCCTGATTGGAATGGTAACGTGCGAATTTTGATTGCTTTGCCGCAAACATCGGTATGAATACAAGCGGTCCGAAGTAGGCGAGTATTGCCATACCCTTATTTGTGTTAATGTCGTTCTGATCAAATTCTGCCGTTGTGTCGGCTGTGTTATTAAGATTTTGGAACGTCTCGCCAAAGCTATTTTGATTTTGCTGTGAGTGAGGCGTCTGCTGAGGCTGTGCCTGTTGAGACTGCTGTTCCTGCGGTGCATCGGTAGGAGAGCCGCATCCCGGACAGAATTTTATATTATCTTCGATTTTAGTTCCGCATTTTCCGCAAAATTTCATAGTGTTGTCTCCTTTACAAATTATTTCTTCAAATTTTCAACCATTCTCACTGCAATAATGAGTGCCTGTTCTCTTGTTGCATTTGCGTAGCCGTTAGCTTCATCGGCGCTTGTTACATT
>JAZOCR010000157.1:0-13605 GCA_045596605.1 Eubacteriales bacterium
ATTTAAACAAGTATATATCGTCGTACATTCACAAAATGTTATATACGACGATATATTCTATGATTTATCACATTTATAAAATTTATTTACTCCATCATTTGTTTTTTAGCGGTATATTTTTCATATAATACTCGATATTCTGCCTCTGGTTAAATAAGGATAAGTCTGAAATCATCCACCGTGCCATAAATTCTTCATCTTTTACGCAGAAGGTGTGGTGCACAACGTCATATTCCTTTTTTACATCAGACATATAATTGAGGTAAGCAGGACCTTTTATGCCAATGTAATCAAACAATTCGTTCATAAGGAACATAGGTGATATTGTCTCCCCTGTACCTACAAAGCTCTTATCAAGCGCTGCCTTTGCCGACTCATTGGCATAAAAGACATAGGGCGTATAATAAAAGTTTTGTGCTCCCTCCTGTGTGGTGACATCCATATTTATACCAAGCATCTGATAAACAGCATCGCCAAGTCCGGGCATATGGTCACCAAAGAGAATAAGAACTATCGGCTCACTTTGAGTATCTATATATTCTTTAAGGTTATTTATTGCTCTGTCCGTTTTTTCAATGCCATAAAAATAGTTATTTGCAGCGTTGTAATTTTCTTCCGTATACCCTTCTTCCCTTTTCAGAACCTCAAGATTTGTTATAGGGTACGGATGATATGAACCATGATTCTGATAGGTTACGGTAAAATTAAAATACTTCTGCCCCTTTGATACTGTCTCCTCATAGCCCTTCTTGATGTATTCAAAAAGGTCAGCGTCAGAAATCATATCATAATAACGCTCATCAAGAAGCTCACTGTCCGGTATATTACCAAAGGTATCTTCATAGCTTTGGAAGCTATCAAAGCCGATGCGCTTATTTATTACATCTCTTTTATAAAACCACTTGTGAAATGGGTGCATTGCCTGTGTGAAGTATCCGTTTTCCTTGAAGTATCTTACGTATGAAAGCGTATCCTTGTTTAGAATGTTCGGGTTACTTACACCCATAAGAAAGGAACGCTCGGTTTCTATGGTCCCCCCTGCAAATACATTGACAAACAGGTTTCCGTTATAGGACTGATTCTTTAATTCCTTAAAATGCTTATAAGGATCAACAGAAAAATCAAAGGTATCATATTTACTGAAATCCGCATAAGCTTCAAGCATTATGCTGATAATATGTACCTTTTTGTCGTCTTCAAGCGGAATGTCACTGTAGCTATCGTAAATCGCTTTTGCCTCATCCCCGTCATAGAGATATGGCTCAAAAATAGGTCTTTCAGAAAAGCTTCTTACAAAGGAATATACAAGTCCTCTTGAAGAGTAGTTATCACTTTCACTCCAGGTGTATCCGAATTCATCATGCCACAGGTTTGCATAGAGAGTAGTGTTTTTAAAATAAACCCTATTGCCAACAACACAAAGAACAACCGTTAAAAGTATTACGGAGAGAACTCTTGCGATTATTTTTATAATATTAAACTTTGCATTCTGCTTCCATGGCTTAAAAAGCTTCAAATTAAATTTTTTCAGAAAGAAGAAGCACAAAACGGATATTACAACAATAACAGCGAGCGTTAATATAGCCAGCATATCAAGATAAACATCGTAGCTTTCTACTATTCTCCCCGCTTCCTTTGCAAGAAAAAAGTCCTGATAAACAAAAGGCTCATCTCTGTAAATCAGCTTGAATTTATTTATTTGCGAAACGATAAAAAAGAAAATTCCGGTCAAAGAAAAACCTATCCATATTCTTCCGGAAAGTAGGTATATGGCCGTCATAATTAAAAACAGCGGTAAAGTATTTACAGCCATGGTTAACAGGTCGGTTACAAGAATCCTGACCAAAGCCTCATTCATGGGCACTACGGTCATTACCATCATTCCTATTGCAAGTAAAGTACTAAGAACAATAAGAATCACCGTTGCCAACAGCACTTTAAAAGCATACTTCAGTACGTTTGAAACGGAGATACTATTAAAAATTTTCATTATTACGTCTCCCATAAAAAGGTGGTATGGTTAATATATGCAAAAAATTATAATACGTCAAAATTTAATCTATTCTGACTACGACATAATAACATACAATACGGCATATATCTATATTATTTTGAAAACATTTATATAACAAAAAACGAGTGCACACCGGTTATGGTATGCACTCAAAAATTTTGCATTACTTTGCGCAGTCGTCAACGTATAGAATTCTTACGCCGTTTTCAACCTTTGCCTTAGTTGTGGAAGCCTCCGCCTTTGCAGCAGGTGCTTCGGGAGCAGCCGCTCTTCCGTCACGGATATCAAAGAACTTGGGAGCAACCTGCGGGAAAAGAGCGTAGCTGAGTACGTCCTCATCGCACTTTGCAATATCCTTTGTTTCTTCTCTGTACTTATCCATTTCAGGCTCAATAAGGTCTGCGGGTCTGCAGGTAATAAGCTCTGCATCTCCGATAGCCTTCTTTCTTACTTCCTCATTAACCTTTGCGGGAAGCTTGCCGTATTCGCCTCTGAGAAGGCCCTTAGATTCCTTTGTAACCATCTTGTATCTTTCACCTGCAAGCACGTTGAGAACTGCCTGTGAGCCTACAATCTGTGAAGTAGGAGTAACAAGAGGAGGATAACCGAAATCTTCTCTTACCTTCGGAACCTCTGCAAGCACTTCATAGTACTTGTCCTCAGCCTTAGCCTGCTTGAGCTGTGAGATAAGGTTAGAGAGCATACCGCCGGGAACCTGGTAAAGAAGTGTATTGGTATCAACGTTAAGAACCTTGGGGTCAAGTGTTCCCTCTTCTTTGAGCTTGTTTGCAACGCCTCTGAAGTGTGCAGCCGCCTTGCTGAGAATATTAAGGTCAAGACCTGTATCTCTGTCGCTGCCTGCAAGGGTTGCAACGAGAGATTCTGTTGCAGGGTTAGCTGTACCGTTGGCAAGAGGTGAAAGCGCACAGTCAACTATGTCAACACCGGCGTCGCAGGCTCTGAGGTTTGTCATGTCGCCTGTACCTGATGTGTTGTGTGTGTGAAGGTGAATCGGCACGTCGATATTCGCCTTAAGCTTCTTAACAAGACTGTAAGCATCGTTAGGAAGAAGAAGGTTTGCCATATCCTTGATACAAATAGTATCAGCACCCATCTGCACAAGCTCCTTTGAAAGATTTACAAAGTATTCTTCGTTATGAACAGGGCTTATAGTATAGGAAATAGCCGCCTCGCAGATACCGCCATTTTTCTTAATAGCGGAAATTGCACGCTCGAGGTTTCTCGGGTCGTTAAGAGCGTCAAATACACGAACTACGTCAATACCGTTTTCAATTGACTTTGCAACGAAAGCGTCAACAACGTCGTCAGCATAGTGCTTGTATCCGAGAAGGTTCTGACCACGAAGAAGCATCTGGAGCTTTGTGTTGGGCATATGCTTTTTAAGGGTTCTGAGTCTCTCCCAGGGGTCTTCGTTAAGGAATCTCATACATGAGTCGAAGGTAGCCCCGCCCCAGCATTCGAGAGACCAGTATCCAACGCTGTCAAGTATTTCAAGCGCAGGAATCATATCTTCAATTCTCATACGGGTTGCCGCCTGTGACTGATGGGCATCTCGGAGAATCGTATCAGTAATTTTAAGTGGATTTTTTGCCATTATTATGACCGTTCCTTTCTGTAATTTTTAATGAACGTATATTATACGGCATTTTACATTTTGGTGCAGTACGTGTTCGGTCGGTACTGCACCGCCTTTATTCTAATAATTTATCAGCCGAAAAGTGCTATAAGAACACCCGCTGCAATTGCAGAGCCTATAACGCCCGCAACGTTGGGACCCATAGCGTGCATAAGCAGGAAGTTTGAGGGATTTTCCTTCTGACCAACAACCTGAGAAACTCTTGCAGCCATAGGAACAGCAGAAACGCCTGCTGAACCGATAAGGGGATTTATCTTGTTCTTGAGGAAGAGGTTCATAAACTTCGCAAGGAGAAGTCCGCCTGCTGTACCCATAGCAAATGCAACAACACCCATAACAATTATCTTAATTGTCTGAAGTGAGAGGAAGGTTTCAGCAGTAGCTGTAGCACCAACGGAAACACCGAGGAAAATTGTTACGATGTTCATAAGCTCGTTCTGAACAGTCTTTGAAAGTCTTTCGGTAACGCCGCTTTCCTTAAAGAGGTTACCAAGCATAAGCGCACCAACAAGAGGAGCTGCTGACGGAACAAGAAGTGCAACAAATATTGTAACAACTATCGGGAATATAATCTTTTCAGTCTTTGAAACCTTACGGAGAGCCTGCATCTTGATGCTTCTTTCCTTCTTTGTTGTAAGAAGCTTCATAATCGGAGGCTGGATAACCGGTACAAGTGCCATATATGAGTAGGCTGCAACCGCTATCGGTCCGAGAAGATGAGGAGCAAGTCTTGAAGCAACGTAGATAGCAGTAGGACCGTCAGCACCGCCGATGATACCTATTGAGCTTGCTTCGAATACGTCAAAGCCGAGCATTCTTGCACCAAAGAAGGTTACGAAAATACCGAGCTGTGCCGCAGCACCAAGAAGAAGTGACTTGGGATTTGCAATAAGAGGCTCAAAGTCTGTCATAGCACCAACGCCAAAGAAGATAAGGCAAGGATAAATACCAAGCTTTACTCCGAGGTAGAGGTAGTCAAGAAGACCGGGAGCTATTGCTTCAGATGCATCAAAGAGATTCCAGTGTGCGTGTCCGCCTGCCCAGAGAGCTTCGTGGAACATATCAGCACCGGGAAGGTTTGTAAGAAGCATACCGAATGCAATCGGGAGAAGAAGAAGGGGTTCAAAGCCCTTAACTATTGCAAGGAAGAAAAGAACGCAGGCAATGAGAATCATTACAAGGCTCTTCCAGTCGCTTGTGAAAAGTTTTACGAAACCGGTCTGATTAAGGAAGTTAAGAACTGCCTGACCGAGAGTAACTACTTCTTCGTAAAGCACGTCGGTATATTCAAAGGTTACAATCTGGTCATCCGTATAAGGATATCCGGTAAGATTTGCTTTACCCTCAGTCGAAGAAATCTCAACAAAAGCACCCTGAACGTTTATAACAGGATTTTCTTCAAGATTTGCTTCATATACAGCATCCATTGTATATGACTGACCTGCTCTGAGGCTCTGAATTGCAGAAACTCCGACGGGAGTCATGGTTAAAGGATAATTTGAATCTGTAATATATGCTTCAACAGTATAGTTAACCATGCTTGTGTTTGCAAGAACAACGGTGAGATTACCGGTCTCTGCGTCATACTTTGCACTTTTAACGATAATGGGAAGCTCATTTACAGCCTGCTCTGTTTCAGCAGCTGCTTCATCTTCGTTTTCAGTAACTTCCACTGCGGTATCTGCCGCATCGGAAACTACGGCGTTTTCATCTTCCGCTTCTACACTTTCAGCCTGTGCGCCGGTAACGGCAGTAAACACAGAGAAAAGAATAGCAAGCGCAAGAAAGACGCCTAAATATCTTTTTTTCTTCATTATGTTATCCCCCAAGATGACTTATGCTATTGTGCAAAGAAGTGCACCGGAATCAACAGATGCGCCGGAAGTAACTGCTACGCTTGCAACTGTGCCGTCACAGGGAGCCATAATTTCATTTTCCATCTTCATTGCTTCGAGAATCATAAGAACGTCGCCCTTCTTAACAGCCTGACCGTTCTGTACGTTAACCTTAAGAATTGTTCCGGGCATGGGAGCGTTAATTGTCTGACCGCCTGCGGGTGCCGCTGCGGGAGCTGCTGCAGGTGCCTCGGGTGCAGCAGGAGCTGCTGCGGGAGCTGCAGGAGCAGATGCAACTGCATTTGCATCAATAAGTTCGATTTCAACCTCGTAAGCTGTTCCGTTTACGTTAACTCTGTACTTTTTCATAATAATTTACCTTTCCCTTCATAATGTAGGTTCGGGAATGCCATGCGGCTTCCCATAATTCAAATTCAGATTTTTTTAAGTGACAAAATTCTGATAGCACCGGCATCCTCGCCGATTTCTTCAGCTATTGCTGCGCTTATCGCAACGACAACCTTATCTCTGTCTGCAATATAGCTACTGTTTACAGCCGGAGCTGCCGCAGGCACAGACGGTTTGTCTTCAGTTTTTCCCTTGCTGAAAGCTCTTACAAGTACACTCATAATCGAACATACGATTATAATAGCAATAAGACCTATAAAAACAGTGGAAATTCCCATAAGAACTACAAATCCGTTTGACATATACACACCTCCTGTAACGGAAATTTATATACGGAAAAGTGGTAATATTTATACTATCTTCTATCTTTACCACTTTCACCCCATTGTAAATTGATTATAATACCAATTTAGCTTTTTTTCAAGGTATATTCTTTATTTTTTCCATATTATGTGTATAAAATTCATAATTTAAACACAAAGTTAACTCAGTTAGTAAAATAACAAACTTTTCTATATGTATAAAAAATTTTAGGGAGATGCTTCTAAAAGCGCATCTCCCAAAGTATTATTCTTCTACATGAGCTGCTGCTCGTTAATAATAAGCTTATAAGAAAGCCCGAGCTTTTCTGCAGCCTTTCTGCACATAATCATTCTGCCAAGGAAAATTTCAAAATAATCCATTACCGGACTTATAGCTGTATCAATTTCAAGCTTCAGAATGATTGATTTCATATCGCCGGAAAACTCAACGTGCGAGCTAACAACGGAATAGTTTACCCTGTCATGAATATCGAAGCTCGGAAGGTCTTGGTTTCTTACCCTGCTTCTTCTTACGTCTGATTTGTCTGCTATAATAAGTGCCGCCGCAACCGGACTTACGGCAACTCCAGTACCTTCGTCGTGATTGCCGATTGCTGTCACTATGGTCGCAATATCCTCTGCGTCCATATCAAGCTTATCGAGTATACGGAAAGCCATCACAGCACCGCTTTGGGAATGGTCTACCCTGTTTACAAGATTTCCGATATCGTGCATATATCCCGCAATTTTTGCTAGCTCAACTGTATGCTCGTCATAACCGAGCTTTTCAAGTATAAAGGCTGCTGTCTGAGAAACCTTTGTTACGTGTGCAAAGCTATGCTCAGTATATCCGAGTGCACTTAGTGACTCATCAGCCTTCTTGATGTACGTTGTGATTGTTTCATTTTTCTGAAGCTCTTTATAGGTAAGTTTCAACTTTTATCTCCTTTTAGATTTTTTATCAGTATTGTTAAAGTAGCATTTATACTTATTTATTATACAACAATTATTTATTATATGTCAACACCTTTATTCCTTAAAAGCAGAAACCGGCTAAATTATCAGCCGGCATCTTTAAAATAGGAGTTACATGAAAATAGATTTGTAATGTGCGTCATTTATTCAGCTTCCAGCAGACCGTATCCTCCGTCATATCTCTTATAAACTATATTTACTTTACCACTATTTTCATTTTTAAACACGAAGAAATCGTGTGAAGAAAGGTTCATCTGAAGCACTGCTTCTTCCGTTGACATTGCCACAAGCTCTATCTGCTTGTTTCTTGTAATTGTAATTTCCTCCTCTGCGATATCCTTAAATTCCTCGTCAATAGCAGCTGTAAATGCATTTTCACGAAGTCGCTTTTCAAGCTTTGTTTTATTCTTGCGAATTTGTCTTTCAATTATTGAAACAGCTTTATCTATACCCGTTATGGCATCTGTTTCATAAACTTCGGCTCTGTATGTGAGGCTCTTATAGAAAATTGTAATTTCCACGTTATCTCTGCCACGTTTAGAAGAAAATGTTACGTTTGCGCTTGTTTCTTCCGGGAAGAACTTGTCAAGCTTTGAAAGTTTCTTCTCAAGGCGGTTACGGATATCACTTGTTACCTCATACTTTCTTGCTATGATGTTAGACTTCATACAAAAGCCTCCCTTAATTAGTATTCAGAAGATGACTATCTTTTCTTCTGTGGTTATATTATACCATATAATTTGACATTTGTAAAGTACTTTTGTGAAATTTATCCTAAAATTTTATATTTTCTCATCTAAATATCAAAATACAGGACACAACCAAATTAGGCTATGTCCTGATAAAATAATTCTATTAAATTTCACACTCTGCGTGCCTTGTTACGTGGCATCCCACATTTACGGCAACCGGCAGACCTGCAATATGGGTAGGAAAATATTCAATATTTACCGAAAGTGCAGTACAGTCACCGCCAAAACCCTGCGGTCCAACACCTGTTTTGTTTACAGCACAAAGAATCTCCTCTTCAAGCTGTGCATATTCCGGGTTGTCATTTCTCTTGTCTATATCCCTGCAAAGTGCTTTTTTTGAAAGTAGCGTACACATTTCAAAGGTGCCGCCGATACCTACACCAAGTACCACCGGCGGGCAGGGGTTTCCGCCTGCAGACCTTACGGTATCAACAACAAAGTCAATAATATCCTTTTTCGTTGCGGCAGGTGTGAACATTTTGGTTTTACTCATATTTTCACTTCCAAAGCCTTTAGGCGCCGCAATAATTCTTATCTTATCACCCGCTACGATACTTGTATGTATAACTGCAGGGGTATTATCCTGCGTATTTGTTCTATTAAAAAGTGGATCGGATACAACAGATTTTCTAAGATAGCCTTCATCATACGCTTTTCTGACACCCTTATTGACAGCAGTTTCAAGAAGCTCGCCGCAAAGCTGAACCTCCTGCCCAATCTCAATAAATACCACAGCCATACCCGTATCCTGACAAACGGGAACATTTATTTCCCGTGCGGCAGAAAGATTATCCCTAAGCTTTTCGAGTATACTTTTTGCACGTTCATCCTTTTCCGAATTTTTATACCGGCATATCGCCGCTTCAATCGATTTCGGAAGTTCGTAGTTTGCACTTTTAAAAAGCTCGCAAACCTTATCCGAAACAAGTGCCGTATCAATCCTTCGCATTTATATTTCCTTGCCTTTCAAAGATTCTTCCGGCATTATGACTCCGGCAGATTATTATAGAAAATTACCTCATCCTGCTTGTTATAGCCGTTCTCACGGGCAACTTCCTCTATGTATTCATCATCAATCTCAGAGTTATATTTGCTTTCAAGCTCATCAAGCTTCAGTTCTTCCTCGTAAAGCTTTTCTTCCTTTAATTTTTTATCTTTTAACAGTTCATTAGTTCCGGAAGTAAGTGCAACGGTAATAATAATAAAAGCAACGATTATAAAAATTATAAGTGCTCTTAACCAGAAATTAGGTTTTCTTCTTGTGCTGCTCATTTATAAATTCCTTTCAACATTTAAACTTCCAATTATTTATAATATATAAAAATAAATTATATTCTGAATCCCTTAAGTGATAGCTTTTTATCACTTTTCATTCTGCGATTTGACTTACTTTTGATTCTGCACTGATAAAGCCGCACCATTAGCACGGAGCAGATTTTCTTAAATAACACAAAAAGCTTACTTATAACGAATTTTAGCGGTGTTAAAATTAATACTACTGTTTTTATCAAAGCATTAAATATAACCCTTAAAACAGACACCGTAATTTTTATTATAAATTTGCTGAAAATCAATCTGTATAACAAAAATCCGGAAAGCGTAAATATTATCTCATACCAACGTATATATCCATAATTTGTAATAAATATTACAGCTAAAAAAGCAATACAGGAAATAAAGCAAAACAGTAAATCATCAAAAATAAGCAGTATTGTGTTAGTTTTTATAAAGGCTCTTTTTATGGCAAAAGCATCATACAGTATCGCAAGAGCAGCACCAAGGGCAAATAAAATCAAAACGACGTAGTTCTGATTTGTAACATAAAATGTCATTTCATTATCCCTTGAACAAAGAAGTAAAAAAACCGCCCTTTTTAACAGTTCCTTCCTCGTAGATAACAGCATCTATTCTGCCCACTGCACTTACCTTTCCGTCGTCAACAGAAAGCTCGGTTACCCGAAGATTTTCACCTTCAATTATCATTCGTGCTTTGCACACTACAAGAACAATACTTCGCTCATCATAGCTATTTACTTCCTCAACACCGGATATATGAATGCTGCTTCTGTTATTAATTCTTACGTCAGACAGAGAAAAGCTCTTTGCAGTATTTTCCATTATACTCATTCCTCCAGAAAACTACGCACCAGTGCGCTGTATTACTAAAGTTTATGAGTAAAAGAACATATTTATTACAGTATAGCCTCGTACATACTTGAAGCCTCGTTCTTAAGGACGTGCTCCTTTACGTCAAGCACCTTAAATTTCAGCGTTTTTTCGCCAAAGGTCACTTCAATTATATCACCAACCTTGACGTCGTAAGATGCCTTTGCGCTTCTTCCGTTGACCATTACGTGCGCACTGTCACAAGCGTCGTTTGCCACTGTTCTTCTTTTTATAATTCTTGTAACCTTTAAATATTTGTCAAGTCGCATTATTTTCTCCAAAACATTAAAATACAACAGAAGCGGGCATAAATACCCGCTTCCATAGATGTACGATGTATAAATGTGCACCCTGCGGGGTACAAAAACACCGAAATAAGTTAATAATCCTTTTCGATTATTAGCCCTTATAAGCAGCAACAGTTTCCTTAAGAGCCTTACCTGCAGAGAAAGAAGGTCTGTATGTTGCGGGAACTGTGATCTTCTCACCTGTCTGGGGGTTCTTGGACTGCTTTTCCTTGCGGTACTTAACTGCGAATGTTCCAAAGCCAACAAGCTGAATCTTGTCGCCCTTAGAGAGAGAGTCTGTCATTGCTTCGAATACTGCGCTAACTGCCTTTGCTGACTGGTCCTTTGTAAGACCTGCTTTAGCAGCAACTGCTGCTACGAGTTCTGTCTTGTTCATTTTCGTATCTCCTTAATAATTATTTTAAGATATGGACAGTATATCACGATTACTTATAAATTTCAAGTGCTTTTTTGGTAATTTTGTATGATTTTACAATTTCTTTAATAATAACTCGACAATTAGCAAAAAAATAACCTTTTCTGAAAGTATTACTGCATTTTTGCCTTGTTCCAAAGCTCAATTTTTTCTGAAATATTAATTTCTGAAAGCTCTTTACCGCTATTTTTTGCGATATTTTCAGCTTTTTCAAATCTGTTTATGAACTTATCGTTTGTCCTAAAAAGCGCTTCCTCAGCATTGATATCACACATTCTTGCAAGGTTTGCCACAGCAAAAAGAAGATCGCCTATCTCCTCCCCAAGTGCTTGCTTGTTTCCGGAATTAATTTCAGCGCACACCTCACCGTATTCCTCAAAGACCTTTTCAAGCGCCCCCTTTGCGTCAGGATATTCAAAACCCGCCTTTGCCGCCTTGCCGCTTATTTTTGATGCCCTTACAAGTGCAGGAAGCGAGCTTGATACACCTTTAAGGGTATCCGTCACGCTTTTCTGTGACTTCTCCGTTTTCTTGATTTCGTCCCAGTTTTTCAGCACCTCGTCTGAATTTTTAACCTTTGTGTCGGAAAAGATGTGCGGATGGCGCAGTATCAGCTTTTTACATATTCCGTCTGCTACTTCGTCAATATCGTACTTCCCTGCCTCCTGGGCAATTCTTGCGTGAAAAACTACCTGAAGAAGCACATCGCCAAGCTCCTCTTTTATTATTTCATCATTGTCTGTATCTATACCCTCGATAACCTCGTAGCATTCCTCAATAAAATTATTTCTGATGCTTTTGTGGTCCTGTTCTCTGTCCCAGGGACAGCCGTTTTCACCCCGGAGTATTTCCATTATCTCTACTAAATCCGAAAGTTTATAGTTTTCTTTCAAAAGAAGTGTTTCTACCGACATTTTTTATTCCTTTCCTTTTACTTCATCGCTCCGAGTTTCACAAGAAGCTTGCATATTTTGTCGCCCTTTGGAAGCATAAGTATGTCTTCCCTTTCAAGACCTTTAAGAAGCGCAAGTGCCGCAACGTATATAACAACTGCAACTACAACTGCAGGCGCAAGACACACAATAGCCTTCATTTTGCCTGCAAAAGAGTCACCTATAAGTCCTTCTACCATATCGTAGGACATAAAAGCACCTATACCACAAAGTGCGGATGCCACAAATGGCTTTAAGAAAATCTTTCCTATCTTCGGAATATATCCGGTGTATTTAATGGTGAAAATCATATTCATAAGAATAATTGTAAAGTGGCAGGCAACGGTACTTATCGCCGCACCGCTGACTCCGACACCCGGTATTCTCAGAAGCAGTGCTTCAACTGCACATTTTACTAAAATACCGCTAAGAGCAGAAATTATTGGCAAATATTCTTTATGCCACGCCTGGAGTATTGAATTTGTAATACCTATCATTGCAAGGAAGAATATTGATACAGATATTATTGAAAGCGGAAGCTGAGTTGCCTGGCAGTTGGTGTATGCAGTCCCCTTTATAATTTCTTCGTCAAAAAGAGTACGAATAATGCCGCCGGAAACGCTTGCCATACCAAAGGCACAAGGGAAAGCAATAAGTGATGCAACTCTGAATGAAGAATTAATAACCGAGTCCGCTTTCTCACGGCTTCTGCACGCATATGCCTCTGCAAGGTTTGGAAGCAGGCTTATCGCAAGAGGAGTAATAAGCACAGGAGGCATATTGAAAAGAGGCACAACTATTGAGGTATAAGCGCCAAATAGTGATATTGCAGTTTCGTCTGCCATACCTGAAGCTGTAAGACCTGTTACAAAAAGATTGTTGTCAACAAATCCGGTAAGTCCTGTAACGCAGGAGCTTACTGCAATGGGCAGCGAAATCAGTGCAAGCTCACGCAGGATACTTTTAGTTGTTCTGAGTATACCTGTGTCTGTTTCCGGAATAATTTCGCTCTTTTTCTCACGCATATGAAAGATAAGCGCAAAAACAAGGCTGAAAACAACGCCGATTGTAACGCCGGTTATAGCATAAGCCGCAGTTTCGTGAAGCTCTAATTTAGGCATAAACAGATATACCGCAACCATACCCACGACAAGCTTTGCAAGTGCTTCAATAACCTGTGCAAAGGCAGAAAGAGTCATATTCTTTTTGCCCTGATAATATCCTCTGAAGGTTGAAGAAATACATATAAAGAACAGTGTCGGTGCTATTGCATACATACAAAGATAAGACTTTGGTATGCCAATATGCTCAGCGTAGGACTTCGCACACAGCATCATTACAGCTGTTGCCACAAATCCGACAATTGCAAACAGAACAAGCGCAACACGGAGAATCCGCTTTGACTCACGGTATTTACCCTCCGCTTCTGCGGAAGCTACCATTCTTGATATTGCTACAGGAATACCTGCAGTGGAAACAAGATAAATGGTAACGTAAAAGTTATACGCCGCATTGAAATACGCCATTCCGTCATCGCCCATCATATTGTACATGGGGATTCTGAACACTGCGCCTATAACCTTAACGAGCATATTTGAAATCAGAAGAACCAATGCTCCCACAAGCAGATTCTGTCCTTTTTTTGTATTGTTCAAAGCCCTACCTCCACACTACTATGTATTTTAAAAATTATCTTTATAAAACTTCCTTACAGCCTCGGCATCAAGCATTTTCTCGCCCCGAGAAAGATATTCGTAAGGGTATTTATGATTAAAAAATCTCTCAATTGTTTTTCTGTCAGGTGAAACAAGCTTTGTAACAGCTCCGGCACCCGCAGAGAA
>JAZOCR010000158.1:0-2474 GCA_045596605.1 Eubacteriales bacterium
TACCCGTGAGCTTGACTCCATTCTTCTCGTCAGAGTTAACAAGGAGCGTAAAGAATACATAATTTCCTCACTGCCTACATATATGGTGCTTAGCATGGACGGCATAGAATATTACCTTGGAGACCTTGTAAGAGATAAGGGTGTTGATTTTTTCCTTAATAAGGTATATGCCGTTACCGGTATGAAAATTGACTACTATGCTTTTCTTTCACTTGAGGGATTCGTAAGCATTATTGATGAACTTGGTGGGGTAACCTTTACTGTTCCGCAGGATATGTATTTTGAGGATTATGCCGGAGAGGTTATTGTTGACCTGAAGGCGGGAACGCAGGAGCTTGACGGTGCTAAATCCCTTGAGCTTGTGCGTTATAGGGGTTATGAAAACGGTGACGACGGAAGAAGTGCCGTTCAGAAGGAATTTTTGCTTACGGCTCTTGACAGCTTTTTAAAAATAGAAAATATAGGTAAGTCCTCTGACGTATTTTTTATGATAAAAGAAAATATCGATACAAACTTTACGGTTGAGGATTTTATCAAAAATATCAGTCTCATTTTTATGTATGAAAAATATGATAAGGTTGAGGTTGAATACCCCGGCGTGACCAATAAGTCCGGTGATATGTTGAGATTTATTCCTAAAATCGATAAGGCAATCAATGAATACAGAGTATATCGCTGATTACATAATAAATTAAGTGGCACAGGATTTTTTCCTGTGCCACTTTTGTATCTTGCAATTGAAATTTTATTATGACCTGAGTGTAATTCCGTATTCCTTTTCAAGACCCTTAAGAATCTTCTTTACAACATTGTCTGCTTCCTCGTCGGAAATAGTCTTTTCCTTATTACGAAGTACAAGGCTGTATGCCATAGATTTCTTTCCGATTCCAAGCTTTTCTGATTTGAATACGTCAAAAACTTCAACGTTTTCAAGTAAATTTCCGCCGTATTTTTTGATAGCTTTCTTGAGTGTTCCAGCTTCAATCTCATCATCGCATACGAACGCAAGGTCACGGCTTGATGCAGGGAACTTGGGAAGGGGAGTGTATTGCTTGTCTGCACAGCGAAGCTCAAATATAGCCTCTGTATCACCTTCAGCAACGTAAACCGCACAGTCAAAGCCGTAGTTCTTAAGAACAGCCGGGTGAAGCTCACCAAGTGTAAAGAGAACCTTATCATCTTTCACAATCTGGGCGCATCTTCCGGGATGATATGTCGGGTTTGTTGTAAGAGATACAGTTTCATAACCACTTATACCTGCACAGTCAAGAATATCCTCGCATATTCCCTTAAGCTCGTAGAAATCAAAGGTGTTGTATGAAGCAATAACTGTAGTATATACTTCATCGGCAAGCTCTGTGTCCTTCTGAGGAATATATATTTTTGCTTTTTCGTATATTGCTGCCTTATCGTTTCTGTGGCGTCTGTTATTTGAAAGTGCCTCCATAACTCCGGGAAGTGCAGTTGTTCTCATAATGCTTGTATCTTCGCCAAGAGGATTGGAAATAACGATAGAATTTCTCTTTTCATCATCCTCGGAAAGACCTATTTTATCATACCACTTGGGGCTGATAAATGAATATGTCTGTACCTCGTAAATCCCCTTGTGCTGAATAAGAGCGTCAAGGCCTGCGAGAAATTCCTGCTTTGCATTTCTTCCGCCGCTTACGGCTTCACCCTTAAATCTTGCAGATGAAATATCGTTATAGCCGTGAATTCTTACGACTTCTTCAGCAATATCAGGCATTTCAACAAGGTCTGCTCTGTATGACGGAGGAATAAGAACGCCGTTTTCGCACTTAACATCCAGCTTTGAGAGAGTTTCAAGCATAAAGCTTTCGGGGATATCTGTACCAAGGAAATTATTAATTTTCTTGCTGTCAAAGGGAATGTGTACCGGTTCTGCGTGGGTAGGATATTCGTCGATTATACCGTCAACAACGTCACCTGCACCAAGCATTTCAATAAGCTCACATGCACGTTCTATTGCACCAAGACAGTTTTCAGCATCAAGTCCCTTTTCATACTTTCCGCTCGCTTCGGTTCTCATACCGAGGTCACGGGCAGTAATTCTTACTGACGGGCCAAAGAAGTTTGCAGATTCAAATACGATTGTGTTTGTGTTTTCCTGAATTTCTGAGTTTTCACCGCCCATAACACCTGCAACAGCAATTGCTCTCTGCTGGTCTGCGATTACCAGCATATCTTCTGTGAGACTTCTTTCGTTTCCGTCAAGAGTTGTGATTTTCTCGTCCTTTTCTGCAGTTCTTACCGTTATTTTACCACCCTTAATGTAGTTATAATCAAAGGCGTGCATAGGCTGACCGTATTCAAGCATTACGTAGTTTGTAATGTCAACGATATTGTTAATGGGTCTTACACCGCAGTTGCGAAGTCTTTCACGCATCCAACGGGGAGAAGGCTCAATCTTTACGTTCTTTACAACTCTTGCACAGTATCTCGGACAAAGCTTT
>JAZOCR010000159.1:0-51563 GCA_045596605.1 Eubacteriales bacterium
GCTCGAATCTTGCGCGACATCACGTTCCTTTTTACAAGCAAAATGTTTCTCCTCTAAAACCTCGTTTGCTGCCGTTCTGACAATAATAGATTTTACGAGTTTATCTAACTCTGAACCATCAGTATAATCAGTAGGTGTAAAATATTTAATACGGTTATCGGCTAACATCTGAAATGCTTTGCTTTTATCCAATGTACTATTGTCATAAACAGCTATGGAATGACCACCGTTAGCATTAACCAACTTCATACACGGAATATCCGTCATACTATCGCCTATATAAACAATGTTTCTGAACGGAACACGAATCTTCTCAGGCTCAAAGTAGTCATTTACACCGGAATCGTTTACGTCTAACACGCCTTTTTCAATTCTAAACAGAAATTGTGTTTTGTTTGTGTAATTGATGGCTTGCGCAGGCCAAATAGGTACATCCGCTTTATCAAACAAAAAGGAACTTGCATATATTTGTTCAAACTCTTTTGCTATGGCTGTTCCCTCAATCATCTCTTTAAGCCCCGAAGATATGATATAATGCTCGACAATAACATTGTGTTGTCTGCCAAAATCCCTGATTCGCTCAAACCATCCCTCGACTCCGGGGAACAATTTTACTTTGGCACCGTACTCCCTTAATGTTTTTCTTGTTAGCACAATACGCCCATGCGCGTGTTCCATCATTTTGCGCATATAGGCTAAATTGGAGTCCATTTCATTATTTTCTGCCAACTCCTTACACTCATCCCAAAATGCTTGTACATCATCGCCGAAAACCTCTTGAATATATCCCTGCGCCTGCATATCGTCGGGAGATAAGGTTTTATCAAAATCATAGCAAATTGCTAATACGGGCTTATCTTCTTTGGTACGTCTTTCAAGCATTATTCTCACCTCACCCAAAATATTTTTGCATCAACGCCATTCAGCGTTTCAAGCTTTTCAGCCCTCTTAATTATACCATTTCATTTTATATGTAATATTTTCTACTCCGAGATTGCAACGTGTGCGAACGAAGCAAAGTCGGAAAAGTTTTTATAAAATCAAAATAGGTTATAAGCTTCCTTTTTCGATGCATTATGTTCGTCAACAAATTCGTCATCAAAGCAATCTGAATAATATTTTTGCGCCATTCGTTGCTCTACAGAGCGATTAAGAATTGCTGCATTACTTGTAGATAAATTAGCTATTCTAAAAGCTGACATAAAAAAATATATCCCTTTTTCAATAATAATTTTACCAATTAGTTCATCTGCAAAAGAAGAACTAATTAAATTAACACCAGAAAAGTCTAAAATAACAATCTTTTTCTTATCAATTACAATATTCATTGCCATATTTCTAAGTTTTATAGCAGATTGTCTTGTTCCAGTTCCCCCGTACATTTCTGAAACTTGAATAATATACGCATTGCCACTTTCATTTTCAATATTTTCTAACCAAAAATCTATAGGCGTATGCCCGCCTAACGCATGTGTGATGTCAATTTTTTTGTCATAATTAATAGAAACATCTACACATGCAGTGCCATTTCTTTTATCAATAATAAAGCCACCTTCTTTTTTTGTTACAGTTTCCGATTTATAACATCTATATACTGCACCACCAGAAGAAATAGTCATTACTCCCATAGATTCACTAACGATACTTGACAACCCCCACAATCCATTACCTTGCCCTATGCGATCGTCTCGTGTTACCTTTTCCTGAAGAGCAAGTGTAATGGCATCAATTGGCTGCTCTGGGTGATATCTTGAATCTTTTAATGAATTGTATAGTCCCATACCCGAATCAAAAACGCAGAAAGTAAATGCTTTTGTTTGATTATAAATCTGTGCCATCACATATCCTTTAGAAGTTCCTGAGTGTTGAAGCACATTATCCATCACTTCATTTAAACACCATTCAATACTACTGATTACTCCAGCTTCAACAATATCACTTTTTCTAAGTTCTAAAACAAATGCGGAAACTAATTTACACACCCCTTCGCCGGTTTCAAATGTCCAAACCTTATCAAAAGGATAATCTATGTCAGAATTAGAACAAGATTCTACAGACAACGGATTCCAAAACCTTGTGTGTCTCACATAGTCATTTGACGTATGCTCTATATGGATACGTATTCCCTTCTCCCTATAACGATCTAAAAGGCACGCCAGCGGAGCGCAAACATTGGCGTTGGTTCCTCTTTTCGTTGGATTCACTTCGATAATTAGATACGAATATCCCTTTTTTATATGATTCTCAATCCATTTATAGACCTTTCCCACTTGAGAATAATGATCCAACATCAAATTAAAAACAGGAATTTTTTTATTATTGTTATTATTCTTTTTCGTTTTTCTATTTGACATTTAACACCTCGCAAAAACATTTTTGCTTCAATAGCTTTTTAGAATTTCTAACTTTTTAAGATTTTTTCGAACGCATTTTCTCTTTTCTCAATTCTATCCTCTGGTAGAAAAATAAGTTATTAATGCAGCTATAGCTGCGGTTAACAAATACCATATTCCATTTGAAAGGATATTTTGCATTACTGCAATAAAACATTGCTTAAATTTTGAATCTTTCCTTGACGTATTCATATTTACGTTTGAACTTTGAGAAATCACCGTGTTATTATCCCCATGATTAATCGTTCCATTGTTTAAGTTCTTGATATTTATTTGAGATTCGATATATGTTACCTGTAATTCATCTTGTTCATCTATAGATGTTTTTTCCAAAATATTTGAGAAACTTTGGAGCTCAACTCTACTATCAGCGCTTATAGAGAGCTCAGTTAAATAATTAAAATAAATTTTCTTTTTTTCAACAGAAATATTCCCAGCAAACGAAACCAAACTATAACCAGTCGAGCCATATGTAATCTCACAAAATTCTTGTATGCTATTTACATCACACGTTATATCACCTAAATTAAACAAGAAATTCACTGATATGATTGTTTTATCACCGCCCCATTTTCTGGCACTTTTTTCTATCCACTCATAAGTTCTTTTTGTTTCTTCGAAAGTATCTATTCCATATTTTAATTCAATTTTTTTACTAAAACTTGCCATATTTTCTCCTTATATTCATTCACCCAAAATATTTCTGCATCAACGCCTTCACACAACTTAAAACATATTATTTTTTAATTGCATCAAATCAAACGATTTGTTAATCATAGCACTATAGAACTCAGGCATTAATAATGTTAATAACTTATAGATGTCCGTCAAGATTTGCGCATAGTTATCATAAGTTTCTCGGCTTCTATCTACAGAATTTTTATCACCAACAATATCACCTAACTCTATCAAAAGTTTGCAAAATTCACCATCTCTATCCTTTGTATGACCATTCCTTTTATCATCAACAATGGCAAGATAGAAATGATAACTATAACCAAGCTCAATATATATGTGTTGTACTTCAGCATCTGATAATTCTTTGTTTTTTAAAATGTCCCCAATTCTTCCTATTACATTTTCGGTTCTCTTATAAAATTCCTTATAGTTATCTTTTTGTTCGGTTGTTGAGTATTCGTCATATGTTTTCAATCCCGAGATCAAGAAGAAAACAAATCCGGTTACAATACCAGCACTAACACTACAAAAAAATGAAGACCACACACCTGATGTTACGAACATTAAAACCGTTGTAACAATGAATGCAAAAAAAGAAATAATACACGCCCTTACATATTTGAACTTTATTATCAGATTACAGAAAATCAACCTTGAAATCTTTTTTGGGGATTTCGAATTTGCAGCTAAATCTTCCAACCAGTTCATTTCAAACACTCCTCACCCAAAATATTTCTGCATCAACGCTTTCTTCAGCATTTCAAGTTTTTCAAGACTCTTTTGAATTTCCAATTTTGATTTGTCGGTCTGTTCGACAAAAACAATATAGTCCTTTTGTAATTTAATTGGTGGAATAATCTGCATATATGCTTTCATAATTGCAGTATTCAAATTAGGTTGCGTACCAGCTGGTGCTATTGCTCTGAAATGCTCTGTCATTTGATTCAACGCTTGCAATAAAAATACTTTATCTAACCTATTATCTATATTTTCCATCGCAAGCCAACCATCGTGAATACATCCATCAAAAGTAATTATTCTTGCAAATCCAAGAGAAACTCCACAATTTGCAAAGATTAAACTACCTTTTTTTACTAAACGACTCTTTCTTACACCCTCTTGGATAATATGTTCTTTCGTAGCGTGCAGATAGACATTATCACCTTTTGTTGCATCCCCAATCTTAATCCAAGGAATCGTTCCACCTAAATACTGCTCAATAGGTCTTGGAGAACCACCTCTCGAAATATCACACAGATTGCCAAGAGGTTCTATATCCCACCCTTTATCATTTACATTTATATCCCCAAACAGTTCGACAAATCGTGCTTTGACAAGCTCGTCAATTTTTGAGAGTTGCTGTTTGCGGAGAGAAATCAAATGACTTACCATATCCAATTCATTGGCGATTTTCTTTTGCACCTCAATATTTGGCAAATAAAATGAAAGAGCATCAAAAATTGGCTTTGTCAAGTGTTTCATAGTTGCACCATGCACCTCACTGGAAGCATTATTCAAAATACTTTCCACTTGATGCACAAAGAAGCTTGTGTCAACTTCCGCTTTATCGAATATCACTTTAAAAATGTGCTGATTCAGGACAGCCTTTTCCCCCGCCCACACATATACACCAAGACTTGCTGACCAAGAGATAAGTACGTCTCCACAGTTCACCTCATACCTTGCGTCATATTTGCCATTATATCGATTTGCTTGATATGAATTTCCAGTTAAATCTTGAATGCGAATAATTGGAACACCTTCGCTTGACCAATCTGTTGGCTTGAAAGCATAACCATTAATATATGTTGCAATATCACCTAACCTCGCCATCATAAAAACCTCTCTTTCATCCATATACAGCCACATATCAAAACAATTATTACAATCACTACAATGAGAATCCACCACCACGCAAAAGAGAAAATTCCCATTAAAGCCAACACACCAGTAATTGCCGCATTTGCAACTAAGTACAATAGACTACCCAATGCTGGAAAGTCACCTCTATGATATACCAAATGTACCAAAGCAAACGCCACTACATGGATAATCGGTTCAGAAATCCAGTTTATCAAAACTGCATTATCACCAAAGCATTCAAAAGGGTTTGGCAAATAGAATTGTCGAACAATTACACTGAGCGTTGCCATTATTCCATATAAAGATAATCTTCTCACAACAATTCCTCCAACTCATCCAGTCCCTTTGTAATTTCCATTTCAAGCTCGTGAAGGTCTGCCATAATTTCAGCAGTTGATGGATATTCTACGGGCTTATATTCGGTCTTTTTGTACTTGTTGATTGAAAGGTCATAGTCGTTTTCTACTATCTCCTCTTTGGGAACAAAGAAGGATTTATCCGTGCGCTCTCTTGCAGATTCAGGGATAAATGGTGTATCCGGAACAAAAGCATCGCTTGGTGCAGAAGAAGGTAAATTCTCTGCAAAACGCAAATGGAATCTATTTATAATATCGGGTATATCATTTTCTGAAACTGGGCTTCTCTTATCGTCAAGAGAAAATCCGTCTGCCTGCATATCGTAGAACCAAATGTTATCTGTTCCGCCGTGTCCTGTTTTGGTAAATACAAGTATAGCAGTAGAAACACCGGAATAGGGTTTAAACACGCCTGAAGGCATAGAAACAACTGCTTCAAGACGGTTGTTTTCAATAATTTCCTTGCGGATTGCTTTGTGGGCAGTTGAAGAACCGAAAAGCACTCCATCAGGAACAATACAAGCACATCTTCCGCCAACCTTAAGCATACGCAAAAACAGTGTGAGGAACAGAAGCTCTGTCTTTTTTGTTTTACAGATTTTAAGTAAATCGGTAGATACTATGTCATAGTCAAGGCTTCCCTTAAAAGGCGGGTTTGCAAGAATAAGGGAATATTTTTCCCTATCTGAATTCTGGTCGGAAAGGCTGTCACGATACTCAATAAAGGGGCTATCAATGCCGTGGGTCATCATATTCATCGCACCGATACGGAGCATAGTTCTATCCATATCGTAGCCGAAGAACATAGAATTCATATAGTGGTCTTTTTTTATCTTATTATAAAAAATCTCTTCCTTGTGATTTTCTTTCAAGTACTCACCCGCAGCTACAAGGAAACCGCTCGTTCCACACGCTGGGTCGCATATATTGTCGTCCGGCTTTGGCTGCATCATAGTTACCATCATTTTGATTATGTGTCTGGGCGTTCTGAACTGACCGTTAAGACCTGATTGTGCAATTTTGTTCAAAAGATATTCGTATACGTCACCTCTTACGTCATTATCAGATGAAATCTTCATCATTTCATAGATATCGTCAAGGCAGGTTACTACCTTATCAAGAAGAAGAGGAGTAGGAATTTTAAAAATTGCATCGTCCATATATTTTGAATAAGCGCTATCCTTGTCTGCGTGCAGATTCTTTATAAAAGGAAAAACCCATTCCTGCATAACGGAATACATCTTGCCGGCAGGAAAGTCACGAAAAGTTGACCACTTGAGCTGGTTTCCGTCAATGGTACGCTCCCCAATTGTAACTTCTGATGCAAAAATGCTGTTATGAGGAAGACCAAGCATTGCACTCTCTTTTGCGCGAAGGTTGTCTGTATCGTCAAGGTCGTGGATAAACATCAAATAAGTAATTTGCTCAATTACGTCAAGGGGGTTAACAAGTCCACCTGAAGCAAATATATCCCAAAGTCCGTCTATCTTGTTTTTAAGTTCGCCTGTAATCATTTTAATAGTCCTCTCTATTCCAAATATAGGAAGTATATCTTCCTCCACTGAGCTTAATTATTTTTCCTTTTTTAAGAAGGTCATTCAGCGTCCTTTGCACTGTTGTTTCACTTATATCGGGGCATTTGTTTATAATATCCTGCTTGGTTACCTTGCCAAGTGTATCTTCAATGGTTTTTGCAACTATTTCAGGCTTTGAAAGCTTACTTTCAATTATCATCTGAACTCGGTTTGCAAATTCTCTGTGAGCTGAAAGAATAACAGAAAGCATATATTTAACAAAAGGTGCATAATCGTTTTGATTTTCGTGCCATCCATATGAGCTTTTCTGAAGAGCATCGTAGTAATTGTCCTTTGTGGTTTCAATAAGCTTCTCTATACTGATATATTTACCCACAATATAACCACTACGGTAAAGCAGTAAAAGTGTAAGCAGTCTGCTCATTCGTCCGTTGCCGTCGTTAAATGGATGTATGCACAAAAAATCAAGTACGAACATAGGGATTGCGAGGAGCGGATTTATAGCTTCTAATGCAATTGCCTCGTTATATGCCGCACAGAGATTTTCTATACTCTCCGGTACTTCCCATGCCTCTACCGGTTGGAAACGAACAAATCTGTTACCCTGTGCATCTTCTTCGGCTATAACATTGTCAACATTCTTGTACTGACCACCGTATGTTACTGTATTAAATCTATATAAATCTCTGTGAAGCTGTAAAATAATGTTGGGTTTTACCGGAATTCCGTCGTGGTTAGTGTGGATTGTATTCAGAACATCACGATAGCCTGCGATTTCCTCTTCCGCTCTGTTCATAGGGTTGGTTTTTGATAACGCCAGCTTCTTGATTCTTTCGTCAGAAGTATATATACCTTCTATTTTATTGGATGCTTCCGTACTCTGTATTTTTGCAATATCAACAAGACTTGTAAGTACATCAACACTTGATTCTATAAATGAATTCTGTTTTCCTTTGTATTCGTGAATCTGCGTAAGCATCGAAACAATGTCAGGCGTTAAAAACTGCTCCCATTTATTTTTATAATTGTATACTCTCATAAGGCTCTCCTTTCGACGCAATTTACTAATCTTTTATTACAAATACATTATACAATACAATTATGCCTTTGTCAAGTCAATTTAGTCATTTTCGTTATATTTGACTAAATTGACTGCATTTTTGAAAAGTTAAATCGCAATTGCGAGAATAAAGTAGTCATATGGCACAAAAACGTAGAATTACAAAATTATAAATCAAACCATCGTTAACCGCAGTTAACGAATCGAGTTTTCTTTCATTCTTATATTAGACAATAGACCCACCACAGGAGTTAACTCATTTCTATTGTACTTTATAAAATCTTTGGAGGAAATCAAAATGCAAAAACACAAAACATTCGACCTAAGATGTAACATCGACAACCAAGGGACACTGACTATTCGTATCCCACAAAAGCTGTACAAAGAATATGAGCAGAAGGTGCAAAATAATAATATGCACTTGCTCTACGAAATTTTTGAGGACTATTCCAAGCTTCCGCCGAGTCTGCGAAGGTTGTTCCAACACCGCCTTCTTGGAAATATTGACAGGTTAGGTACTCTTGAAGACGTGCTATTTCTTTTATGGGACACAAAATTAAAGTAGAACCACAGAACCCGATGAGATGATTCTCATCGGGTTCTACACAAGAACAAAGAACATAATTAACAGGAGGTACTATGACATCAATACTTAAAGATTTTTGGTGCGGGAATATTGTGCCCTGCAGTGATTCTAAAAGTGCCACGCAGGAAATGCAGGACCTTTCAGAATACATCTCCAGACATCGAGAAGGCTTACTTAAAACAATGTCAGGCGAACAAAAAGAAATCTTTGAAAAACTTGAAGATTGTCAAAAAGAATATTCTCAACTTTCAGAAGAAGCAATATTTGAATATGGCTTCAGGCTTGGAATGAGAATTGCTTTTGAAACACTTCACTGAGAAAATGAATCTATCCTATTTAGTTAAAGTTAAACCCGGTAAGATTGCTCTCGCCGGGTTGACTTTCCGGGTAAAAATAACCCTCAAGGCAAAAACTGTAGTACAAAAACTGTAGTATTTGCTGTTTATGAACAAAATAAGAACACCCTTGTACAGCTCAACTTTCAAGCTATACAAGGGTTTGTCTTTGGTTGCGGAGATGGGATTTGAACCACATGACCTTCGGGTTATGAGCCCGACGAGCTACCAAGCTGCTCCACTCCGCGATATATTTAATTTCGATTTCCGATTTTGTGGTGCCGGAAACCGGGCTCGAACCGGTACGGGAGGTTAGTCCCACGGGATTTTAAGTCCCGGGCGTCTGCCAATTTCGCCACTCCGGCATCTCTAATCGAATGCCTTCTCTTTCGAGCGCTTAAGTATTATATCACACAAAATCAGGTTTGTCAAGTCTTTTTTATTATTTTTATCAAATAATTAAGCGACAAAATTATTCAAAATTCTGCCCGAAGATACAAACATCTCTCCGGGCAGAAAAAACTACATACTTCTGTAGGAATAATTTTTGGAATTGGCATATACCGCCATAACAAGTGCAAGTGCCGCATAAGTGCTAAGAAGCGACGATGTTCCGTAGCTGACAAGTGGCAACGTTATGCCCACAACCGGTGTAAGCCCAAGTGCCATTCCTACGTTTATTATAAACTGGAACACGAGCATTCCCGCAACGCCCGCACAAATATACGTTCCGGCGTAATCCTTCGACGTTCCGGCAGTTCGGATTATTCTGTATACCATAAACATAAACGAAAGTATAAGCACGGCACAGCCTACAAAGCCAAGCTCCTGTCCGATTACGGCAAATATCATATCCGTCTGCTTTGCGTACAGCGCACCTTTTTGCTGAATTGTGCTTCCCTGCATATACCCTTGTCCAAAAAGTCCGCCGGAGGCTATTGCATTTCTGCTTCTTATAACCTGATGTCCCGTTCCGAGTGGGTCAAGGTCCGGATTAAAGCCTATAAGGACACGTTTTTTACGAAAGTTGTCAAGGTTATCCCATATAAGTGGGAAAGATATTACTGCAAGAGCAAGGCTTCCCAATATGTAACGTATATCTATTTTTGCTGCAAACAGCATTGCGGCAAAAATGGCAAAAAACACAAGTGCATTACCCCAGTCCTGTTCTGCAAGAACAAGACCAATTATAACCCCACCATGAAGCAGAACTCCAAGAAGCGTTCTGGGTCTGTTGAGTCTTTCACGCACACGTTCAAGATGTGACGAAAGAGAGAGAATAAATAATACCTTTGCAAACTCCGCAGGCTGAATTTTGGTAACGCCAAAAATATCAACCCAGTTTCTGTTTGTTTCGCCGGTTACGCTTTCACCGAATATAAGCGTAAACACGAGAATTACTACATTCATCAAAAACAAAAACTTTGTTCTTTTTGCAATTTCGCCATAATCAAAAAAAGGCACTATAACGATAAGGAAAACACCAATAAAAAAGCCCCCGATTTGAAGCAAATCAAATCGTCTGTGTGCGGCTTCTGTAAGAGTTGCGCTATGTACTGCAAGAACTCCAAAAACAGCGACTACTATAATAGAAAAAAGCATCAGATAGTCAAGCCTTTTCAGGTGCTCCAAAATACCTTTTTTGATTTCTCCGAATACTCTTGCCGCACCGGTTTTCGGAGCAGTAAGCGGAGCAGGTGCCGGACTGAGAGCGATTGTTCTGCGTGCCTTTAGCCTTTTGCTTCTTGCCGCCTGTCTGCGACTTGCAGAGCTCACAAGTCCGAGATTTGTATAAAGCTCACGGTTTTTGCGCTCCGCATCAAGCGGAGACATAACTCTTGAAAGCTTACCGGTATCTGCACTACTTGAAATACGCTTTCTTCTGACACGTTTTCCGGAAAGCTTGACTTTGAGTCCCGGTACTTCGGTGCTTTCTGTATTTTTTGTTTTCAGCCGAGCATAATGTTTTTCGCCCTTCACGCTCTCACCCCCTACTCTTTTCATAATATATAATTATACTACAACAAAACACAAAAGTAAATAGCTATTTGTAATTTTACAATTTTTATAAATCTGCTTTTCTGAATTTACAAATTCATATGGAATTTAAGATGCAAAGAATATATAATATATGATATTAACTCACTATTAAAGGATGTGCCGGAATTGTACGAAGAAAAGAAGAAATCTTGGATAGGAAGAATTATTACCTATGCATTTTTTGCCGTTGGAATATTCATTGTAAGCGCAATCATCTTCCGCTCATATAAAATGAGTGACATACCTGTATGTGACGACGTAATTTTTGATAGGGCTACCTATCAGGCATACGAGGAAAATCCAAAGGACTTCAAGGTTTATACCTACGGTCTTCGCAAGCGTTTTGAAAGCGTTGCAGGCAATAAGCTTTTACAGCTGAAGTATATGTACTACATTCCAAGCACAAAACAGATGCAGGTAAGTGTAAAATACAGCACTGATTATGCAGAGCTTGCAACCGACGAGCATCTGCCACTTGAGCTTGTACTGAAAAACGAAAAGGGCGATATACTTCCCGATTATTTTTATGAATACGGAAGCAAATACGACTACGGATATATAAGGATATGCTGGAACGGCGCAGAAATAACAGACGCAAGTGAATATACCTTATATATATATTTACCCGTTGAAAACGAGGAGTCAGAGCTTATCGGTAAATTCACTCTGCAGGATGCACATTCTGCGTATCGTGAAATCGAGCTTAACAAAGATAATGCACCTGCAATCTTCACAAACAAATAAAACCTGTGCGCACCCTGCATATATTTTGCAAGGTGCGCTTTTCTTTATCTTTATTAAATTACAGTCCGTATTTTCGCATAAACTCCGCTCCACTGCCGGTAAAGCGTTTTCCGTCAAGGTATGAAAGAATACCGGAATCAGAGGTAAACTCAAATCTCAGGCTGTATGCATACAGATGCTGAAAATTATCACCGTATTTCTTTCCGTGGCTTACGCCGTATTTTCCATCACCCACAAGCGGCGTGCCGATGTACGCCATATGTGCACGTATCTGATGAGTTCTGCCGGTTATAAGCTCAACCGACACAAGCGCATTATCTCCTATTACCCTCTCGGTTTTATATTTGGTGATAACTGTTTTTATATCGTCATCATATTTGACTTTTAGCGCCCGTTTTGCGTCCTCACGGGTGGGGAAAATATAAACTCTGTTTTTTGATTTATCCTTGTAATGAAAATCCTTAAGGGTTGCACTTTTCGGGTTTGGCACACCGCAAGTTTCACAAAAGTAGGTTTTCTTTATTTCACGGTTCTTTATTTTTTCATTCATAATACGCAGTGCCTGGGCGTTTTTGGCGCAGATTACAAGACCGCCTGTGTTTCTGTCAAGCCTGTGACAGAGAGCAGGCGCAAAGCTTTGCTCATTCTCCGGCTTATACTCACCTTTTTTGTAAAGATAGCCCGTAACTCTGTCAATAAGGTAAATGCTGTCTGCACCGCCTTCTTCTCCCGGCTCTGATGCGTGAACCGTTTCTCCCTGAGGCTTATCCACAATTATGATGTTTTCGTCCTCATACACTACTTCCTTTTCCGAAAGACATAGTTTTTCATCGGAATATTTTTTTGATTTATCCAACACTTCACAGCTATCTCTGAAGAACTCATCGCTTATATAAAGAGCAATAATGTCCCCCTCACAAAGCACAGTGTCAGCTGTAGCTTTTACACCGTTGACTCTGAAGCTTTTCAGGCGGAAATATTTATAAAGCAGTGATTTTGGAATATTTACCAGCGTTTTGGTCAAAAATTTATCCAGACGCTGTCCGGCATCATTCTTATTTACTGTAAGCGTTCTTATAATATCAAGTCCAATCATTATTTTTATAGATGGAGTATAACATATAATAGCCGTCTTTTCAAGGAGTTTTCGTAAACTTTCTTATAGTCGGTAATTTTTGAGTTAAACGGAGGTTATTGCTATCAAAAAACTGTTTATGTTCATGCGGCGTACCGTAATGTTTTATATAGACAAGCGAATTGCTCCCCAGTCGGCGCAGCTTTCATACTACATGATTTTCACCTTTTTCCCTATTCTGCTTCTTGCAAACTCGCTTGCAGGCAATTTCATTCCAAAAGACTTCAATCTGCCTCTTTCAAACGTTATTCCGGAGCCGATAAGAAATTTCGCAAACAGTTATATAAGCGAAATCGGCGAAGCTCCAAATGCAAAGCTTATTTTCCTCGGTGCATTTCTTACCCTTTATTCTCTTACAAGGTATATACGTTTTTACAGGGCGGCTTTACGTAGCATATACTCAAAAAGCAGACACCTGAACTTTTTTCTTGACTGGGTTCTGTCCTTTCTGTTTTCGGTAGGTATGCTTATTCTTTTTTATCTTGCAGTTTTTTCTGTTTTCTTCACAGACAGCTTTCTTTCTGCAATTGGTCTTTCACATTTTGCACAGAGCCTATGGTATGTACTGCGATTTTTCATAATTGCTCTATACGCCTTTCTCGTCATATGCGCACTGCATTTTACTGAGTGTGGCAGTGATGAGCGTTTTATGGACTTTGCACCCGGTGCACTCTGCTCCGTCGGACTCTGGACAGTTATATCGGTAATCTTTTCATACTATGCAAAAGAGATTGCAAATTACTCGGTAGTTTACGGCTCGATTGGAAACGTAATAATGCTACTTGTGTGGCTTAATATTACGAATACCGTTCTTCTTATGGGAGGTTTCGTAAATATAAGTTTAAATAATAAGCATTGAAATTTGAAAAATAATTTGGTATAATAAGAAAAATATCATTATGTCGGAGGTACAGAAATGATTGAAAATATAAAAAATGATTTAAAAGCTGCTCTTTGTGAGCTATATGAGGCAGCACATCCGGAAGAAAACGGTATACTTGTGGTAGGCTGCAGCACAAGCGAGGTTGTTGGCGGAAAAATCGGAACTTGCGGCAGCAGCGAGGCGGCACAGGCAATATGTGAAACAATACTTGAATTCTGCAAAGAAAAGAAGCTGTTTCTTGCCGCACAGTGCTGTGAGCATCTCAACCGCTCACTGGTTGTGGAAGAGGAATGTGCAAAAATGTACGGTCTTACAAGAGTTAACGCCGTCCCCCACGCACACGCAGGAGGAGCCTTTGGCACTGCAGTATATGCAAATATGAAGGAGCCATACGTTGTTGAAGGTGTGGTTGCGGATATGGGAATTGATATTGGCGACACCTTTATCGGAATGCACATTCGTCCCGTTTGTGTGCCGGTAAGAGTAAGCGTTAAAAATATAGGAAATGCGCACCTAACTCTTGCAAGAAGCAGATGCAAATACGTCGGCGGAGAAAGAACTCATTATAACGCAGAGCTTGGCTGACAGCTTGTGAAACATCAAAATATAGTATAAGTCAACACATTGACATACTAAATATTGAGCAATTTTAACAAAAATAAAAAATCGTGTATTTTTCTGTTGACAAACAGGATTATATAATATATAATGAATACACGAGCCGTTTACATAACTGACGGATGAGCGGGATTACCGCAAGGAAATGTAAACGTATAATGCCGACCGTCTGGGCAAAACAGTAAACGTGCTGTTCTGCCCTTTTTTGTTTAGATGTTTAAATTTGCGAGGAGGAATATATATGGAACACAAAAGCTGGAACGGATTTAATAAAGGTGTGTGGCAGGACGAAATCAACGTCCGTGATTTCATACAGAAAAACTATAAAGAATACACCGGAGACGACAGCTTCCTTGCAGGTGCCACTGAAAGAACCTGTGGAATCATGAAAAAGGTTCAGGCTCTCTTTAATCTTGAAAGACAGTTTGGCGGTGTCCTTGATATTGATACCGCAACCGTTTCATCACTTACAAGCTTCTCCCCCGGATATATTGACAAAGATAATGAAATCATAGTAGGTATGCAGACAAACCGACCTCTGAAAAGAAGTGTAAATCCCTTCGGTGGTATGAGAATGGTGCGTCAGGCCTGTGAGGCTTACGGTTATAAATTAAGCTCAAAGGTTGAGGAAGAATTCCGCTTCCGCACAACTCACAACGATGGAGTTTTCAGAGCTTACACCGATGAAATGCGTGCCGCACGAAAGTGCCACGTTATAACCGGTCTTCCGGATGCCTACGGCAGAGGCAGAATAATCGGTGACTATCGCCGTGTTGCTCTCTATGGTGTTGACAAGCTTATTGAAGAAAAGAAAAAGGATAAAGCAGCCCTTGCAAGCGGTACTTTCAGTGCAGAGCAGATAAAGCTCGGTGAGGAGGTTTACAAGCAGATAACATTCCTCGGATACCTGAAAGAAATGGCAGATATGTACGGCTTTGACATAAGCCAACCTGCCGAGAACGCCCGTGAAGCTATTCAGTGGACATATTTTGCATATCTTGGAGCTATCAAGGAGCAAAACGGCGCTGCAATGTCCCTTGGCAGAGTAAGCACTTTCTTTGATATATACATAAGCCGTGATATAGAAAACGGCATTCTTACCGAGGAGGAAGCTCAGGAGCTTATTGACGATTTCGTAATAAAGCTCCGTATTGCAAGACACCTGAGAACTCCTGAATACAACGAGCTTTTCGGTGGCGACCCGATGTGGATTACCGAGGCTGTCGGCGGTATGGGTGAAGACGGAAGAACTCTTGTTACAAAGAGCAGCTACCGTATACTCAATACTCTTTACACGCTCGGCTCATCTCCCGAACCTAATCTTACTGTTCTCTGGTCAAATAGCTTACCTTCAGGTTTCAAGAAATTCTGTGCAAAAGTATCTGCAGACACAGACTCAATACAGTACGAAAACGATGACTTGATGCGCCCGATTTACGGCGATGACTATGCCATTGCCTGCTGTGTTTCCGCAATGAAGGTGGGTAAGCAGATGCAGTTCTTTGGTGCACGCTGCAATCTTGCAAAGCTTCTTCTTATTGCCCTTAACGGTGGTTACGATACTACAAGCAATATGCACATAGGACCTCAAATGCCGGTTGTAGACGGTGATACGCTTGATTTTGGCAGCGTTATGGAGCGTTTTGATACATATATTGCATGGCTTTCACACCTCTATGTAAACACAATGAACATCATTCATTATATGCACGACAAATACGCATACGAAAAGCTTCAGATGGCACTTCACGACACAGACGTCGAACGCCTTATGGCATTCGGCATTGCAGGTCTATCCGTTGTTGCAGATTCCCTTAGTGCGATAAAGTATGCAAAAGTAAAGCCCATAAAGAACGATGATGGTTTCATAGTCGACTTTGAAACTGTGGGTGATTTCCCGAAGTACGGTAACGATGACGACCGTGTTGACCTTATTGCAAAGGATATGGCACACAAGGTAATATGCGAGCTTCGCAAAACTCCTACATACAGGGATGCAATTCACACACTGTCTGTACTCACAATAACCTCAAACGTTATGTACGGAAAGCACACCGGTGCAACTCCCGATGGCAGAAAGAGCGGTGCTCCCTTTGCCCCAGGTGCAAACCCAATGCACAACAGAGAAGAAAACGGTGCGCTTGCGTCCCTCAACTCTGTAGCAAAAATCAGCTATGACGACTGTCGTGACGGTATTTCCAACACCTTCTCCATAACACCTGCGGCACTCGGAAAAACAGAAGATGAGCGAATAGATAACCTTGTATCAATACTTGACGGATACTTTGCTAAAAAAGCACATCACATCAACATAAACGTTCTAAACAGAGAAACACTCATGAAGGCATATGAAGATCCGGAAAGCTATCCGAATCTTACAATTCGTGTTTCCGGCTACGCAGTTAACTTCCACAAGCTCTCAAAAGAGCAGCAGAGAGAGGTTATAAGCCGTACCTTCCACGAAAGCGTATGAAGCAGGGAAAAATAACGGGGCGTATTCATTCTTTTCAAAGCCTTGGAACTCTTGACGGTCCGGGCGTGCGATTCGTGGCTTTTCTGCAAGGGTGCAATCTAAGGTGTGGCTGCTGTCATAATCCTGACACATGGGAATGCAGCGGCGGCACTGAATACTGCGCAGACGAGGTTGTAAGCCGTGCCGTAAGATTCAAAGAATATTTTGGAGAAAATGGTGGAATAACCCTTTCCGGCGGTGAGCCACTACTACAGGCAGAATTCGCCTACGAGATTTTCGCTCTTTCACACAAAGCAGGAATAAACACCTGTCTTGATACCTCGGGCAGCGCCTTTAATGAAAAGGTAAAGCTTCTGCTTTCCGAAACCGACAGAGTTCTGCTTGATATAAAGTATACAGATGACGAGCTTTACAAAAGATATGTTGGTTGTTCCATCTCAAAGGTTTTAGATTTTCTTTCGTATCTTAATGAGCAAAGCATTAAAGTAACACTTCGTCAGGTAATAATTCCGGGACTTAATGATAAGTCGGACAATGTAAAAAAGCTTGTAGAAATAGCAAAACAGCACGGCTGTGTTGACAAAATCGAGCTTCTACCCTTTCGCAAAATTTGCACGACAAAGTATGAAAGTCTTGGTATTGTGTTTCCTTTTTCTAACATCCCAGAACCTACAAACGAAGCTATGCAGACCCTAAAATCTGAACTTGGTATATACGCAAAATAAAATTTCTCCCATACGGAAAAATATTCCGTATGGGAGTTTTTCTGCCTTAGAAAAGACCTTTATTCATTATAAAGCTTACATTTAACAATATCGCCAACGCCGTTATAAATATAATCCGGGCCGTAAGGGAATTTCACAAGGTCCTCAACCGCAGTGACACCGGACAGCACGAGAGCCGTCTCAATTTCCGACTCAATTCCGGCAACAATATCCGTATCCATTCTATCTCCGACAATTACTGCGTCTTCAGGGTTTACATCAAGTATTTTCAGTGCCGTTCTCATCATCAAAGGATTAGGCTTTCCAAGAAAATACGCATTTTGTCCCGTTGTCATTTCAATAGGAGAAACAAATGCACGGCATGCAGGAATTATTCCCCTTTCCGAAGGTGCAGTAAGGTCGGGGTTTGTTCCGATAAGCTTTGCACCGCCAAAGACAAATCTTACTGCCCTTTTTATATTTTCGTAATTATAGTTTCTTGTTTCACCCACAACAACGTAATCGGGATTTACGTCATTCATAAATATGCCCTCTTCGTAAAGAGCATTCATAAGCCCCGGCTCGCCTATTACGTATGCAGAGCAACCGGGCTTCTGCTTTGCAAGAAAATGAGCAGTAGCAAGGGCGCTTGTATAAAAGTGGTCTTCAGATACGTCAAGTCCCATTCGCTGTAGCTTCTGACGAAGCTCAATAGGTGAACGCTCGCTGGAGTTTGTCAAAAACAAAAATCTCTTATTCTCTCTCTGAAGGTATTCTACAAACTCCGGAACACCGGGAAGTATCTTGTTTCCGTGATATATAACACCGTCCATATCACATATAAAGCCTTTTTTTGAGGCTATATCAAGTGCTTTATCTTTCATTTGCTTTATCCTTTCCTTATATATCTTTAAGGCTTGTATTATTCTTTGCCTGTACCCTCACGAAGATAGGTTGCTTCGATATCCGCAATATGAAGCTTAACTGCAAGCGGATACATTTCAAAGGCGTTACTTATAGTATAACCACCCGATTTCGCCGTATCATCAAAGCCTCCCATATGCCATCTTATAGCAATTGCCTCCTCTACCTTAAGACGCATAAAGCGCTCAATTAAAAACACGGATTTTTCTCCGTGACCGAAGGGAAATTTATCTTCAATAGTATAATACGGCACCTTTTCCCACTGCCCTGTCTGCTCATTTTTCTGATTTCTCATTGCTACCTTATAAAACTGGGCTTTGCATAGGTCGTGTAAAAGAGCAACTATTGCGATAGTTTCTGCAGGGTGCTCATTACCGTATCTTTCAGATAGACATTCATACACGTTTACGCTATGCTCACAGAGCCCACCTTCTTCACAAAGGTGAAATTTTGTGCTTGCAGGGGCTGTAAAAAAGTCCGTCTTTTCAAGCCACGAGAGAAGCTCCTGCGCTCCGTCACGCTTAATATACTGCTTGTAAATTTCTAAAAATCTTTCTTTACTGTTCAAATCTCGTACCTCAATTAATAGTTTTTTTATATTATAACATTAAATTTCAAGATAATCAAGGGATATATTAAAAATAGGCAAAAATTTATACGCAAGAAAACCTCTGCCAAAGCAGAGGTTTTCAATATAACTCATATTATTCAGCAGGAGCTTCTTCCGTTGCATCGGAAACAGAGTAAAGCTCAACAAGATCGGCAATTTTATCTTCCCAAGTGCCCTTGTTGGTAGCAATAAGGGAAGAAAGTGTGTTGCCCTGGTTTGCTTTAATAATACTGTATCCGTCGAAACCTATAACTGCATCGTTAAATCTTGAAGAGTTTCTGATAATCGGAATCATGTCCTCAGATTCTGTATCTCTTGTAGACTTGATAGTAAGAAGCGTATCAAAGTATGCGGGCATTATCATTTTATTTGAGTAATATGCCATTGTTTCAAGAACAGCACCCGTCTTTTCAAGATCCATATTTGTAATCGGAATCATTGTAAGTTCAGAAATACCACCGCTTCTTGAATAGTATTCAGTCTGGCTTTCATCATATTTAGGATAAGGAATGAATCCTACATCAATATTCTCATACTCTCTTGTGCCGGGAATATGGAGAATAAAGGAGTCGTTAAAGAGAAGTCTGCCTTCTGCAAACATATTGTCGTCAAGGCCGAAAGTCTGAGTTTCCCAGAAAGCACCGGGGTTACGGAATACGTCTATCATAGCATCAATTACGTTATAGATATGCTCATTTTCAATATTAAGAACAGGCATATTGTTGTCGTCCTTAACAACAGTCTGAGCACCGTAGCCTATGTAGAATGCAGGAATTCCTTCATATCCCCAACAGCCGTAACCGTATCTGTCGTCAGCTGTCTTCATCTTACCGTCACCGTTAAGGTCCTTGGTAGCTGCCTGAACATATTGAACGAATTTGTCGTGTGTCCATGTTCCTTCAAATACCATATCGTAGGGATATTCAAGGCCAAGCTCGTTGCAAAGAGTTTTGTTGAAGATAAGACATGCGGTTGTTGAGAAGGAGGTGAGGTTATAATCACCTGTCATTGCATAAATCTTGCCGCCGTATGTAATATCACGTGCAACGTTGGAATACCACCAGGGGCTTTCAACATTGATATAAGGAATATTATTCCAGTCTACAAGAAGCTTTTCCTGAATAAGAGTAGGAGTCTGATGCTGACAGTGTACGTATGCGTCATACGTGTTGTCACCGCCCATGATGAGAATTCTTATTCTATCAGTTTCATTTGTCTGGTCAGAGCCGTTTGTCGTACCGGTTGTTATACCAAATTCAAGATCAACGCCAAGATGCTCTTCCACCTTCATATTTCTCTGGAATACAACGTCATTCATCTCGTCGCCGGTTTCCTCTTCAATCATATAGGAATCCTTTGCTGTCGGAAACGCAAGATATATACTGAAGGTCTCGCCTTCAAGAATACCCTCAGGAACAATAAACTCTCCCGCTTCACCACGCTTCATTTCAGAGTCGCCATTTTTACCTTTGCTGTCCTTGTTACAGGAAACAAAAGAAGAAGCAAGAAGAACGCCTGAAAGAAGAAGCGCAACAATTCTCTTTGTGTTTTTCATAAAATTTTCTCCTTAAATATTTATTATGGTGCTCTAATTTTACCACATCATCCAAGGATTGTCAATATGTTTTTTACTTTTTTATGTCTTTTTTTGCGTTAAAATCGATTTTTTGCATAAAAAGTTATAAAATTTTGTTGTTTTTGTAAAAACGCACAGCATTTATTTTATAAAAGAAAAGTACACTGTCATAGCATCTATGACAGTGTACCAATTTTTATTTATACTATACTGAATTATTCAGCAGCTTCGCCCTCTGCGGGAGCTTTATCAGGGCTGTAAAGATCAATAAGTCCCTGTATTTTTTCCTCCCACGCTCCTCTGTTCTGTGCAATAAGGGAAGAAAGAGTATTACCGGAGTTTGCAGTTACTATGCTGTATCCGTCAAAATTAATAACAGCATCCGCAAATCTTGCAGAGTTTCTTATAATCGGAATCATATCCTCGGACTCAGTATCTCTTGTCGACTTAATCATAACGAGAGTGTCAAAGTATGCAGGCATTACCGTCTGATTTGAGAAATACGCCATTGTTTCAAGAACTGCAGCCGTCTTTTCAAGGTCTGTATTTGTAATCGGAATAACGGTAAGCTCTGATATACCGCCAGTTCTGCTGTAGTATTCAGACTGACTTTCGTTGTATTTAGGATAAGGTATAAAGCCTACGTCAAACTCCTCATATTTTCTCGTTGAAGGAATGTGATAAATAAAGGAATCATTAAACAGAAGTCTGCCTTCCATGAACATATTATCATCTACACCGAATTCTGATCTCTCCCAGAAAGCACCGCTTTGCCTGAATATTTCAAGCATTTTATCAATGACGTTATACGTATGCTCATTGTCAATGTTAAGAACAGGCATGTTATTGTCATCTTTAATAATTGCTTCTGCACCGTAGCTTACGAAAAATCCGGGAATTCCTTCATATGCCCAACAGCCGTAGCCATATCTGTCCTCATCTCTCGTCATTCTGCCGTCACCGTTAAGGTCCTTGGTAGCCGCCTGAACGTATTCAATGAATTTGTCGTGCGTCCACGTTCCGTCATACACCATTTCGTAAGGGTATTCAAGGCCGAGCTCGTCGCACATTGTCTTATTAAAGATAAGGCAAGCGGTAGTTGAGAAGGATGTAAGGTTATAGTCACCCGTCATTCCGTATATTTTATCACCAAAGGTAATATCACGGGCAACATTGGAATACCACCAGGGGCTTTCAACGTTGATATAAGGAAGCTCGTTCCAGTTAACGAAAAGCTTGTCGCCCATAAGTTGACTCTGTAGAGAATTCTGGCAATGAACAAAAACGTCGTAAGTAGTATCCCCACCCATAATGAGAACTCTGATAAGGTTAGAGGAAGCAAGAATATCATTTCCCCACGTAGAACCGGTGGTTACACCGAACTCCAGATCCACACCGAGATACTCCTCAACCTTCTGGTTTCTCCTGAATACAACGTCATTCATCTCGTCGCCGGTTTCCTCCTCGGCAACAAATGAAGACTTGCAGCTTGGATAAGCAAGGTATGCTGTAAATGTCTTTTCCTCACAAGCTCCCTCGGGTACAATAAATTCTCCCGGTTCGCCGTGAAGTCCGTCTCCGCTTTTTCCGGATTTATTCTCATTACAGGATGCGAAGGATGAAATAAGTAAAAGCCCGGAAATAAGAATTGTTAAAATTCTTGTGAGTTTTTTCATGTTTTTTCTCCTCTTGTAGATTTACTACATTCGATTATACGGTTTTGGGCATACAAAAACAATATCCGTTTTTGACTTTTTACTTTATTTTTAATGACCGAATTTGACAACCGTGTCTTTGTTCCGGTATTATGACAATCATAACTGTACAAAAAAGTACACTGCCATAGTATCTATGACAGTGTACCAATTTTTATTTATACTATACTGAATTATTCAGCAGTTTCGCCCTCTGCGGGAGCTTCATCGGGAGCGTAAAGATCAATAAGTCCCTGGATCTTTTCTTCCCAAGCGCCCTTGTTTGTAGCAATGAGAGAAGAAAGGGTGTTACCGATGTTCTGCTTGATAATTTCATATCCGTCAAATCCGAGAACAGCGTCACCGTATCTTGCGGAGTTTCTGATAATCGGAATCATATCTTCAGACTCGGTGTCTCTTGTAGACTTAATCATAACGAGAGTGTCGAAGTATGCAGGCATTACAGTCTGGCTTGAGAAGTATGCCATTGTTTCAAGAACTGCAGCTGTCTTTTCAAGGTCAGTATTTGTAATCGGAATACATGTAAGCTCTGCGATACCACCGGTTCTGCTGTAATACTCGGTCTGATTTTCATCATATTTAGGATAGGGAATGAAGCCTACTTCTATATCTTCATAGCTTCTTGTGAAGGGAACGTGAAGGATGAAGGAGTCGTTAAAGAGAAGTCTGCCTTCCTCGAACATACTATCGTCAACACCGAAGGTCTGGTTTTCCCAGAATGCGCCGGGGTTTCTGAATACGTCGATCATAAGGTCAATAACGTTATATGTATGCTCATTCTCAAGGTTGAGGACAGGCATGTTGTTTTCGTCCTTAACTATTGCTTCAGCACCGTAGCCTACGAAGAATGCAGGAATACCTTCATATCCCCAACAGCCGTAACCGTATCTGTCGTCATCAAGCTTCATTCTACCGTCACCGTTAAGGTCCTTGGTAGCCGCCTGAACGTATTCAATGAATCTGTCGTGTGTCCATGTTCCGTCATATACCATTTCATAAGGATATTCAAGACCGAGCTCGTCACACATCGTCTTATTAAAGATAAGACATTCCGTTGTTGAGAAGGTTGTGATATTGTAGTCACCGGACATGCCGAATACCTTGTCGCCGAAGGTAATATCACGAAGAATGTTGGAATACCACCAGGGGCTTTCCATGTTGATATAGGGAAGATCGTTCCAGTTAACGAAAAGCTTGTCGCCGAAAATGGTTGACTGGAGAGAGTGCTGACAGTGTATGAAAGCATCGTAGGTTGTATCGCCGCCCATTACAAGAATTCTTATCTTGTCTGATTCAGCAGCAATGTCAGAGCCCCAGGTTGAACCGGTAGTTACACCGAATTCAAGATCAACACCGAGATACTCTTCAACTCTCTGGTTTCTCTGGAATACTACGTCATTCATTTCATCGCCGGTTTCCTCTTCTGCAATATACGAAGGTGCACAAGTCGGGAAAGCAAGATACGCAGTAAAGGTTTTACCTTCACATGCGCCTTCAGGCACTATAAATTCGCCTGCTTCGCCTTTTTTCCTTCTTTGCTGCCGCCGTTTCCTGATTTGTCACAAGAAACAAATGCAGATGTAAGAAGCAATGCGGAAAGAAGAACTGCGACTATTCTTTTTGCATTTTCATAAAAACTCCTTGCTTTTATTATTTGTTATATATATTCTATCATTCAAGCACAACATTGTCAATTAAGAATAATTTACTTTTATGTATGTATTTTTTACTCATTTTTTTGGATTGAACCTTTTTATTTTATGTTTTATAGACAGAAAATCCTATAAAGTATTTTTTGTCAATCTGTGTCGTTATAATACTGGTCAACTATTTCTCTTTCGTCAAAATGATATTTGATATTATGCGCTTCTTCATAGGTTTGTCCGCCTTTGCCGGCAAGTAATACAGTATCCCCATCACGTGCCATTGAAAGTGCTGTAAATATAGCTTTACGTCTGTCAGGAACTACTGTATATTTATTTCCGGAGCATTTCATTCCAGATACAACGTCCCTGATAATATCTTCAAGCTTCTCAAACCTTGGGTTATCACTTGTAATTATGGAAAAATCAGCATATACCGATGCAGCCTCTCCCATTCCGACACGGCGAAGTTTTGAACGGTTTCCTCCCGCACCAAAAACACAGTACAGCTTTCCTTTGCAAGCTTTCTTCAACGAACCGAGTATATTCTCAAGACTTTCTTTGCTGTGAGCATAGTCAATAATTATATTTACACCCGCAGGGTTTGGCACTATTTCGCATCTTCCGTACACTTTTACTTTTTCAAGACCACCTGCCACACTATCATAAGATAAACCGCAAGCCTTTGCAATTGCAACTGTAGAGAGTGCATTCGATACGTTAAACTCACCGGGAAGGGGAACAAAAAATTCTTTTCCGTCTACGCTAAACCTTGAACAATCATCGAAAATCTCAACTCCACTGCAAACAACATCTGCATCCTTTCCAAGCGCTGAATATGAGGTATACTCTATTACCTCTTTTTTGCATATGTCCGAAAAATAGCAGTAATGGGGACAATCGATATTCAAAACTGCTCTTTTGCACTGTGTGAAAAGCATCCCCTTGCAGTTTTTATATTCATCAAAGCTTTCGTGTTCGTATGCTCCTATATGGTCAGGAAACAGATTTGTAAAAACGCCAACGTCAAATACTGTGCCGTAGGTTCTAAACTGTTTAAGAGCCTGAGAGGTCACTTCGCAGAAAACGTGTGTGACACCAGAGTCTGCCATCTCTCTTAAAGCCCCATAATACTCCAGCGGTGCAGGTGTTGAGTTTTCCGTTTCTGTCACTTTCCCGTCATAAATAATTCCATTACTTCCGATTACTCCGCAATTATATGAATTTTCTTCAAAAACCGAGCGAAGCATATAGGTAACGGTAGTTTTTCCCTTTGTTCCGGTTATACCGACAGTAAATAGGTCAAGGTCGGGAAACCCGAAAAATGCTCTTGCAAGCAGTGCAAGCGCACGTCTGGTATCTTCCACCTCAATAAAGCAAGCTTCGCAGCGTGAGTTGCAGTTTTGCTGATTTTTATTCACAACGAAATATTTTATACCTGCAAGAATCAATTTATCTATATCCCTGTGAGTATCGTATCTGTTTCCGCAGATGCATACAAACAGCGGATTTTCGCTTTTTCGTTTTATTGCTGATTCAGTATTTGTTTCTATGTATCCTATTTCCGTTTGGCAGTCAATTTCGGTGCCGCAATCCGGCAATGCAAGCCTTATAAGCTCTGACAGCTTCATCTTGGTTCTCCCTCCTTAGTTAATAAAGGCTTACTCTTTAAAATATTTTTCATCAATCATAGCTTGCCCTTCAAAAACTGTTTTTGAGGGTGCGGTCATAATAAGGTGTCCGGATTCATCCCACTCCACAAGGGTTTTTCCACCATTCTGAAAGACAAAAGCACTTTTTTCGCACATATCGGAGAGAACGCCCGCACAAAGTGCCGCACAGCACCCGGTTGCACAGGCACTTGTTTCTCCGGTTCCCCTTTCCCAGGTTCTGAGCCTTATGGTATTTCTGGAATTAAATCTGCAAAATTCCACATTGGTTCTGTTTGGAAACAAAGACAAATTTTCTGCAGCGGGCCCGTATTTTGATATATCAAGTCTGTCAACGTCATCCGAGAACAGTACAAAATGAGGATTACCAAGGGATAACGCCGTGCCCACAAAAGTTCTTCCACATATTTCAATTTCCTCTGAAATCATTCTTTTACCAATGCATTTAACAGGTATTTTATCTTTATCAAAAACGGGCTCGCCTATATCCGCTCTTATGTTTACAACCTTTCCGTCACATATTTCAAGATTTACTTTTTTTATTCCTCCCAGTGTTTCAATAAAAAACTCATCTTTAGCTGTTAGACCCTTTTCATACACAAGCTTTGCAACACTGCGAAGTCCGTTTCCACACATTTCCGCTTCCGTGCCGTCAGGATTATAAACACGCATAAAAAAGTCGGCATTTTCACTGCTTTCCACAACTATCAGCCCGTCTGAGCCAACACTGAAATTCCTTTCAGACAAAATTCTTGATACTTCCCCCCTGCTACACAGATTCTTTTTCATATCTATTACATATATGTAATCATTTCCGTAAGCCGTCATTTTAGTGAAAGAAAGAGGTCTTGTCATATGTTTTTACCGAGTACACGCTCAAGGTCCCGAAGAATATCCTCTGCCGGTTCAATTCCACAGGAAAGACGTATCAGCTTTTCGTCAATACCGAGCTTTTTGCGAAGATCTTCGGGCGTGGTTGCGTGGGTCTGAGTAAGAGGATATGTAATGAGCGTTTCAGTACCGCCAAGGCTTTCGGCAAATATAATGGTTTTCCCACCGGAAAGCACGCTATCCACAAGTGAGGTGTATTTTAATCTGAAAGAAATTACTGCGCCAAAGCCTTTTGACTGTTTTTTCATTATTTCATACCCACAGGAAGTGGGAAGTCCCGCATAATATACTTTTTCGACGTTTCTGTTCCGGCATAACCATTCGGAAATAAGTCTTGCATTTTCCTCGTGCCTGCACATTCTGAGTTCAAGGGTTTTCATTCCCCGAAGAACGAGCCATGCATCAAAGGGCGCAAGTGCCGTTCCCTCAGTCTTTGATATGTAGTCAAGCTTTTCTGCTACATCGTCATTACTTGTTACAACAAACCCTGCGCTTGTATCGTTATGACCGCAGAGGTATTTCGTGCCGCTATGGACTACAATATCTGCACCGAGTGGCAGCGGCTTCTGAAAATAAGGCGTAAGGAAAGTATTGTCAACGCACAGAAGTGCGCCGCACGAATGAGCTATTTCTGCGCATTTTTCCACATCTGCAACACGACACATAGGATTTGTTGGAGTTTCGCAAAAAACAAGCTTTGTGTTTTTTCCTATTTTTTTCTCAACATTCTTGACATCTGTAAAATCAGCAAGCGAGCACTCTATACCAAACTTTTTAAAAATAACATTCATAAGTCTGTAGGTACCACCGTAAATATCCTCGGACAGCACAACGTGGTCACTCGCCGAAAGCGTGGAAAAAACCGCCATAATTGCCGCAAGTCCCGATGAAAATGCAAAGCAGTATTTTGCCCTTTCTGCAGCCGCAACCGTTTGTTCGAGTGCAGTGCGTGTAGGATTTGAGCATCTTGTATATGAGTATTCGCACTCCCGAAGAAGTCCCGGATTTTCAAAGGTTGAGGTCTGATATATCGGGAAGCTTACCGGGCGATAGGGTTCATCTCTTGGTATTGCACCATGAACGTACATAGCTTCTTCTGAAAATCCCATATCAAAATTTTGCATTTTTTTAATAATAATCACTCTTTTCTGCTCTTTTGGCGTTAGTTACTACAGAATATGCGTGTAAAACCAATGTGTTACAGTTCATTTATTAATGCAGTCAAAGCCAATAGACGCAGAAAAGCCGATACCCTTCGGTATCGGCTTAAACCAACTATTATAATTACTTATTTGTTTTGAAAATGTCAGCAAAATCCCAGTCAAGAGGAGCTACTTCTTCCTTAGCAGGAGCTTTCGGTGCTGCCTTTTCAACAATCGGCTGCTTTACTGAAGAACCAACCGGAGAATCACTGTCAAAGCCTGTTGCGATAACTGTTACCTTCATTTCATCGTCATAGCTTTCATCAAAGGATACACCCCAGATAATAACTGCATCGGGATTAGCTTCGCCGGAAATGCTTGCAGCTGTTGCATCGATATCATCAAGTCCGATGTCAGGAGATACTGTAAAGTTAATGATAAGTCCCTTTGCACCTGTAATTGCCGTTTCAAGAAGCGGGCTGGAGATAGCAGCACGGGAGGCAGCTTCAACCTTATCCTTACCCTTTGCACGTCCGATACCCATATGAGCAAGACCTGCGTTGGACATAATTGTAGTTACGTCAGCAAAGTCAAGGTTAATCATACCGGGAACGTTAATAAGCTCGGAAATACTCTGAACGCCCTGACGAAGAACATCGTCAGCAGTTGCAAATGCATTCATCATTGTAATCTTATTTTCAGTTACAAATTTAAGCTTTTCATTAGGAATAACAACGAGGGAGTCAACGTACTCCTTGAGGTTTTCAATGCCACGGAGAGCATTTTCCATTCTTACCTTACCTTCAAATGCAAAAGGCTTTGTAACGATACCAACAGTAAGTATACCCATATCACGGGCAAGCTTTGCAATTACGGGAGCAGCACCTGTACCTGTTCCGCCACCCATACCTGCGGTGATAAACAGCATATCTGCACCTGTAAGCTCTGCTCTTATGTCTTCAAGGTTTTCGTCGCAGGCATTCTTACCCACCTCGGGATTTGAGCCTGCACCTCTGCCACGAGTAATTTTTTCGCCGAGAAGAATCTTTTTGGGGGCTGTAGATTTACGAAGAGCCATTGCGTCTGTGTTTACTGCAATAAAGTCAACACCCTTTGTCTTGGACTCAATCATTCTGTTTACTGCATTACCACCGGCACCGCCTACACCTATTACCTTAATTGATACAACCGTTTCTTCAGTTTCCGGGAAAAAGCTATTGTCAAAATTCATTTATTTTTTCCTCCTTGTTAAAATTCCTAAAATATATTAAATAAGAAAATATTCCTCATTTATATTACAACATAAAAAAGTAATTTGCAATAGTATTTATAAAACTTTTATAATTTCTCTAAAGATTATTTGCAAAGAATATTTTACTGACCTCTTGAAAATATCGCTTCACGAATATCGCCTTTTGAAAAGTCGATAGTTCCTACTTCGTTTTCGTCAAGCTCAGACAAAATCCCCTTTAAAAACTCAAGCTTGATATCACAGTCAATAATATTACCGAGCTTTACCGTGTATTTAACGCCAAGAGTGAATTTTATATCAAATTTATTCCTGAAATCTATTTCCATTACATCGGTTAAATAGCCGTAGTTTTCAAGCTCTTTATACAGCTTTTTTATCATATCCGTTACGTCTTTATCCTCGGTAACAAGATAGTCGCCGGCTATACATTCAGTAACCTGAGAAAAATACACTCTTATAAGACCAAGCATTTCTATTTCGTCAAAGCTCGAAAATTTCTGAAGAACTACCATATTTTCATCAAGGGTGTAGAAGAATTCCCCAACCGTAATATACATTACCGGTGTGCTTTCTACCACTCTCACCTCTACAGTTGACGGGAGCTTCCTTATAACCCTGACTTCGCTGATACCGGGAATCTCGGATTTTATACAGCTCCGTATATATCCGGGTCTTACTGCAATAAAATTCGTACCCATTTTCAAGTTTGAGCTTTCAAGTATTTCCTCTGACGTATACATTGAATTTCCGCTGACTATTATATTCTCAACGTTAAAGAATACTATATCAACAACTGTAAGCGCAACAATACAAGTAAAAAGTATAATAAGCACAGCCGTTACTATTCTTTTATTGCTCTTTTTCTTTGCACTGTTTTTTGACATTGAAATCCTTACGTCCTGGGCTGTTACTCTTTTGCCGTTAAGACTTTTGCTCTCACGTGTGGATATTATTTTGTCATTTTCCTCATTTTTCATTTTTTCTCCATCTTCAGAAGCTCACGCACAACATTGCAGATTCTGTCAAGGCTGTCAACAACCGCAAACTGTCTTATGTTGGTTTTCATATTTTCAAGCTTCTGCTTATCATTTATAAGTGTTTTCAGTTCTTTTTCAAGACGCTCGGGAGTAAGATTCTTCTCCTCAATGAGTATTGCACCGCCTGCCTTTTCAAGCACAGCCGCATTCTTATACTGATGATTGTTTGTTACGTTTGGAGACGGAATAATTACCGCCGCCTTGCCAAGTGCAGAAAGCTCGGAAATTGTCATAGCCCCCGCTCTGCATATTACGATATCTGCTGCCGAAAGAAGCGTAGGCATATCGTAGATATACTCACGCACCGTAATCTTTCCTTTTGTCACGAAATCACCGAAATCCGAATATCCACGAAGAAGGAGCTTTTCCTTTATTTCCTGCCATTCTCCCCTGCCGGTTGCATGCACGTGATAAACGTCATTCTTTTCACTGAAGGATTCGATAACCGCAAGAACGTTTTCGTTTACCTTCATTGCACCAAGGCTTCCTCCATAGGACAAAATCATAGGGGTGGTTTCATCATAGCCAAGAATTTTTCTTGAGCGTGCTCCGGTAATTGTAAGCATTTCGCTTTTTATAGGATTACCCGTAAGTACAACCTTTTTATCATCTTCAAAAAGCTCCCTTGAGCTTTCAAAGCTTATCATTATTTTATCAACGTACTTTGCAAGCATTTTAACCGTCATGCCAACAACTGCATTCTGCTCGTGCACAGCTGTAGGCACACCCATTTTTGCCGCAGCCTTAAGTACTGGCCAGCACACGTATCCACCGGTACCAATAACGATATCAGGTGCAAAATTTTTAATTATTCTCTTTGCTTCCCACACAGATGTAACAGCTTTAATAGCGGCATCAATATTTACAGGACTAAGACTCCGTCTGAAGCCTCTGACCTTTACTGTGTGAAGCTTATACCCTTCACGGGGAACAAGCTTTGTTTCAAGTCCCCTCTTTGTGCCAACGTATTCTATTTCTGTATCAGGAAATTTTTCTTTAATCATACCTGCTATGGCAAGCGCAGGATAGATATGTCCGCCTGTGCCGCCACCGCTTATCAAAACTTTCATAAGGTGTTCCTTTCAAAGCTAAAATAACAAAATGGTTATTTGTCCTCAAGTGAATATCTTGAAACGCTTAGCACAATTCCCATTTCCGCCATCAGAATAAGAAGCGACGTTCCGCCGTAGCTGAAGAACGGAAGCGAAATACCGGTACTGGGAAGAGTATTGGTAACAACGCAGATATTCAGAATTGTCTGTAGTCCTATCTGGAATATTATACCCGCCACAAGAAGCGAGGAAAATCTGTCGGGTGAACGAAGTGCGATTTTAATTCCTCTGTATATAAGGAAAGCAAAAAGGCATATTACGCAAAGTGCACCGATAAATCCAAGCTCCTCACATAGAATTGCAAATATATAGTCGTTCTGCGGCTCGGGAAGATAAAGCTGCTTTTGCTTACTTGCTCCAAAGCCAACTCCCCAAAGACCGCCCGATGACACCGCATAAAGTGACTGAACCGGCTGCCATCCTCCCTCGTGAAGAACCGCGAATGGGTCAAACCAAGCGTCGATACGAGCCATTGAGTGCTTGAGAAGAATAGGCACCGCTATCACTCCGGCAACTGCACATATACCTACAAGTATACCGATAACCTTTATATCGGAGCCGCCAAGGAACATCATACAGGCAACTATCATAAGAGTTATAATACATCCCGACAGGTGCTTCTGAAGAACAAAGGGCACTGCAACGAGTATACCCGCAATAACGTATGCACCAAAACCGTAAGTCAGCCTTTGAGAAAGCTTATCGGATTTAATTTTTGCATAGCAGTGGGATATATAATCCGCAAGTATAATTATAATAGCAAGCTTAAAAACCTCAGAGGGCTGAAACTTCAGCGGCCCAAGTGCTATCCAGCGCTCCGCACCCTTATGTGCTTCACCGGAGCCACTGAATACAACCAGCATCATAAGCCCCATTGCTACCGCAAATATCGGCACCGACATAAGCTTTATAAGCTTATAGTCAACAAAAGACATGCCGTACATTATTACAAATCCTGCGGCAGCAAAAACAAGCTGCTTTTTGATATAATGGTAGCTGTCGCCCATATACGTACCAGCATAGGCATAGCTGGCACTGAAAATCATTACTGTTCCGAAGGCAAGAAGAATAATAACGGTTATGAAAAAGGTTTTATCAAATCCACCACGTGTCCTTATTCTCGGCGCCGGCTGTGCTTCAAGCGGTATTCTTCTGCGCTGCGGAACACCTATTTTGCCGCCGGGTTTTCTTTGCATTTCACCGTTGTTCATTCTGTTGCCTTCCTTTCGTATTATTTGTAAAATCCAAAACGGATTTTAGATCACCATATAGCCCCATACGCCTATTGCGGAAAATACAAGTGCAACAGCCGAGAACACCATAACTATCTTAACCTCGCCCCAACCACTCATTTCAAAATGATGATGTATCGGAGACATTTTAAATACTCTTTTGCCAAATACCTTGAAGGAGAAAACCTGTATAACAACTGAGAGTGCTTCCAGTATATACACAAGTCCTGCAAAAAGCACGAGCACCGGATATCCCAGTGTGAAGCACACACTTACCACTACACCACCGAGGAAAAGCGATCCCGTATCTCCCATAAACACTCTTGCGGGGTGGAAATTGTAAAACAGAAATCCAAGCATTCCTCCAACGGTGGTGGCACAAATCTGCAGTGCTATCATATTTTCGGTATGTCTTGCAAGAACAGTAATTGTAAGCATTACAACAAGTGTTATGCCTGAGCAAAGTCCGTCTATTCCGTCGGTAAGATTTACTGCGTTAACTACGTATACTATTCCCAGAATTGCAATAATATAGAAGAATATTTTAAGGTCAAAGCTTACAGCAGTAAAGGGCAAAACCACAACAGTGCTCAGTGCACCGCACATTTTCAGCCCTGCAAGATATATCGCAGCGGAAAAAAATTGAAAGAACATTTTTTGCTTCGGTGTAAGCCCCTCATTCTGTTTTTTGAAAAACTTTACGTAGTCATCTATAAAACCTGTTATGGCACAAAGTGCAACAAACACGCAGTTTACGCAGAGAAGCATAAGCTGTGAGCTTTTATACGCACAGTAAATTCCGAACGTAAGCATTGCTACTGCAAAGGAAGCGATAAAGAACAGCCCGCCCATAGTGGGAGTTCCCTCTTTGGATTTGTGCCATCTCGGACCTATATCAAGAATCTTCTGTCCCATTTTTACACTTTTCAAAACGGGAATAAATATTCTGCCGAGAACAACCGAAATTATAAATGAAACCAAAACGTTTGCAGCATATAATAGCATATTACTGTCCATACCTTCCTGAGTATTGCTTTAAAGCCTTTATTAGTCAGAGCTGTCTGTGTGAGTAAACTCAACCGTAACAGACGTTCCGGGACGAACAAGCTCGCCTGCGGCAGGTGTCTGTTTCACCGCCACAGCTCCGCTCACCCCTGCTCTGTAGGTTCCTGAAATAGTTATATTGAGTCCCTTTGATGCAAGAACGCTTGTTGCCTGCGAAGCACTGTAGCCTGTAACCTTCGGAACCAAAACATCTTCCTTGGGTGTTTCTCCGCCTGTATACAAAATAACCGTACCACCGGAACTTATTGTTGAAGTATATCTCGGAAGCTGTTCGTTTACAACGTCGCCGTTTCCTTTGACAATTACGTTAAATCCGTCTTTTTTTGCCTTTGCTTTTGCTTCCTCAATATTATATCCGTTATAGCTTGGCACCTGAACCTCAAGAGTGCTCTTTTCCTCCTCCGTATACGACTGCTCAATATTAAGATACGGAAGAACATCACTGAGAACCGCACTTGCAACCGGTGCCGCTACCGTTCCGCCGTAGTAAGCTCCTGCCGACGGCTCGTCTACAAGTATAAGTATCGCTATCTGCGGGTCGTCAGCCGGAGCAAAGGATATACAAGAAGAAACGTATTCTTTAATTCCGTATTTTTCTTCAAGGTCTCGTTTCTGAGACGTACCGGTTTTTGCCGCTATTTTATAGCCTTTTACATATGCATTTTTAGTAGAGCCTACATTTATACCGTTATAAAGGTAGGTCATTATCTTATCAGAGGTTTCTGCCGAATTTATCTGTCTTACGACCTGTGGCGAGAAGCTTTCAATAGTGTTTCCGTCATCATCCACAAGTTTTTTAACTATGTACGGCTTCATAAGCTTTCCGTCGTTCGCAACCGCAGAAAGAGTCGTAATCGCTCTTATAGGCGTCATTTTGAAGGTCTGACCAAAGGAGTATACCGCAAGCTCAACGTCATTAAAGCCTGCAATATCATTATGGTATATAGTAGAGCCTTCATAAGGAAGGTCAACACCGGTCTTTTCGGCACAGCCGAAGAGCTTAAAATACTCGTAAAACTCATACTTGCCAAGCCTGTGCGCAAGCATCATAAACACGGGGTTACAGGAATTCTGAAGCCCCTGTTCAAAGGTTTCGCTTCCGTGTCCTGCGTGCTTGTGACAATGAATTGGTCTTCCCGCCACAACAAGTGAGCCGGTACAGGTAAAATGTTCAGTTTCCGTAACAACATTTTCCTCAATTGCCATTGCAGATGTAACAATTTTAAAAGTTGAACCGGGCTCGTATAGCTCCTGAACCGCCTTGTTTGTCCAAAGAAAGCTGTTATAATCTGCGTCAGTTTTATCTGTGTTTTCTTCTCTCGCAAAGTAGCTGTCATAAAACTCGAGAGCAAGCTCGGTAAATTCATTGTGTGAGTTAGGGTCAAAGTCCGGCTTTACTGACATTGCAAGTATCTCTGCGGTTTTCACGTCCATTACAATTCCGCAGACCTTGTTTTTAGCTTTATTATCACGAAGTGCAATTTCAAGCTGCTTTTCAAGATAGCTCTGTATATTCCAGTCAATCGTCAGAACTACGTTCACACCGTTTTCCGCTTCAATGTAGCTCTCGTATTTAAAGGGCATTTCTTCCTGACGGCCGTTTTTGGCGGTAAGTATTCTGCCTGCAGTACCTTTGAGCAAATCATTATACTGTTTTTCTATGCCGGTTACACCAACAACCTCACTGCCGCTTGTTTCCGTATAGCTTGTAAAGCCGAGAACCGTTGAGGCAAGCGTTCCGCCCGGATAATATCTTTTTGTGTTGTCCACAAAATATACAAATTCCTCAAAATCGTTTTCCGTTATAAATTCTCTTACCTTGTTTGCAGTTTCAAGGTCTGTTTTTTCTTTTATCCTTCTGTAATTTGTCTGTTTTGAAAGATGCGTATCAAAGCTTTCTGCGGAAATGCCGAGAATTTCGCAAAGTCCGTTTTTAAGTACTTTCTGCTGTGCGCTATCAAGCTTCTGTCTTATTTTGTTGGGAACTATAATACAGTCCTCTGCTGTAACACTTATAGCCATTTCTTTCATATTTCTGTCGTAAATAGTTCCACGCTTTGCATTTATCTGCACTTCGGTCGTATACTGGTCATATGCCATCTGGCGATATTCCTCGCCTTTTACAAACTGAATATACAGTATCCTTCCGATAAGAACACAAAATGCAATTGCAATAAAGACAAGCACAATGAAAATTCTGCCGCTTACAGCTCTTCTGTCGTTCATAGTCCCTCACTTTCCAAAGCTTTAAAAACCGATAATTCAAAATTATGGGAAGCTTTCACCTCCCATAATTATATCTTATGCAAATGTTTTTACTATTATTTCTGACCTACAAGATTTGCAACAATACTTCTGAAGCCCGAAAGAAGAACTCCTTGTGCAACCGCATTTGTATCTTCATCATCGTAAACCGTTACAACGTCTTTTTCGGAGATATTAACGTAATGTCTTGTAAGCTTTTCAGACTTTACCATTCCGAGGTTATTAACCGCATATTCCTCAATGCCCACAAGGTCATCACGCTGTTCTATCGCCATAAGAAGCTTTGCCTGCTCCTCACGGCACTCAACAATTCTTGATTCTATTTCCTTTATTTCATTAAAGGTATCACGGTATTCACAGTAGCTTCCTGCAATGAAGAACAACAGAACCGAAAACATAAGAACAGTTACGACCTTATCAAAACAGCTCTTACTTTTGCTCTTTACCTTCTTGGTAAAAAACACGTCTCTCACTGTTCCAATGGCTCCGCAGTGCTCCACGTAAACGAAACCTGCAGTCTTTTCCTCCTTCGGAAGTATACCGTTTTCTCTTCTCTGACTAACAGCAGAGTTCATCTTAGTTACTCTGTACTGCTCTCTTGTGCCGAGAACAACCTTGGAACCCGAAACCTTTGAATTTTTCGAAGGCACAACCTCACTGCCGTTATGCGCTTTTACTATTTTACTGTTTTTAGTTCCCGAATATGTATTTTTTCTTACACTCAGGTAATTACTTGACGCATAACCGTTCATTTGCTTTCCTCCGATATTTTTACTTCTATATTTTTTCCAGAACTCTTAGCTTTGCACTTCTTGACCTTGGATTTTCAAGAAGCTCCTTTTCCGACGGAAGCGTCGGTTTTTTTGTTATTATCCTTGCCTCCGGCTTTTTACCGCAAACGCACACAGGGAAATCCGAAGGACAAGTACATCCTTCTGTATGTGACAAAAAAGTATGCTTTATTATTCTGTCCTCAAGGGAATGGAAGCTTATAAAGGACATCCTTCCGCCGCTTTCAAGATAGGGGAACAGTCCGTTTATAACCTTATCTATAACGTCAAGCTCTCCGTTGACCTCTATTCTTATTGCCTGGAAAGTTCTTTTCGCAGGATGAGGGCCATCCTTCCGGAACTTTGCAGGAATTGCATTCTTGATTATTTCTGAAAGCTCAAGTGTGCTTTCAATCGGCTTCTTACTTCTTGCCTCTACTATAAACGAAGCAATTCTTGAAGCAAACTTTTCTTCACCGTAGTCGTATATCACACGCTTTAAGTCGTATTCCGAATAGCCGTTTACAACATCATATGCCGACATTCCCTCCCCCTTTGACATTCTCATATCAAGAGGTGCGTCCTGCATATAGCTGAAGCCCCTGGAGCCCTCGTCAAGCTGTCTTGAGCTTACACCGAGGTCTGCGGTAACGCCGCTTATTTTTTCTATTCCAAGGCTATCAAGGATAGATGGTGCTTCACAGAAGTTTCCACGGCATATTATGCTTCTATCACCAAATTTTCTGAGTCTTTCCGATGCTGCACTTATCGCCTCGGGGTCTCTGTCTATACTTACGAGCTTTCCACTGCCGCCGAGCGCTTCAAGACGTCTGAGTATTTCCTCTGAATGTCCTCCGCCGCCAAGAGTACAGTCAACGTATATTCCGTCAGGCTTTATATCAAGTCCGTCTACCGTTTCACAGAGCATTACCGAATAATGCTTAAATTCTATCATTTCGTTTTCCTTATTCATTCCGGTTCCTTCCACTATGCTCATCAGAATCCGTTCTCTATAAGGTACTGGTCAATTGCATCGGAGCTCTCTCCGTCAACTGATTTTTCAGCATTTGCTTCATTCCATATTTCAACGGTGTCAAACATACCTACAAAGAGCACTTCTTTTCCAAGACCTGCGTATTCACGAAGCTCAAGGGGAAGCATTATTCTTCCCTGAACGTCAGGCTCGAGATTTGCTGCACTAAGGCTTATATAACGGAGAAACTTCTTTGCTTCTGTCTGACCGTTTTTCGTAAGTCTTTCAACGTATTCGGCAAACTTCTCTTCGGTATAAACCACAAGACAATTTCCTGCGCCCTTTGCAACAATCACCGTATCGCCGAGATAGCTACGGAATTTGGCAGGCAAAAACACTCTGCCCTTGCTGTCTATTGAATTTTTATAACTTCCAACAAGCATTTTCCGTCCTCCTCTCAGCAATTTTTATCGGATTATTCCACCAAACTTATGGTAAAATTCCCCACAATTAGGTTTTTTTATGTTTTTTTACTAAAATTTTAATCCACCGGCTCTATTATACTATCGCTTTTGTTATTTTTCAAGGGGTTAATAAAAAAAATAAATAAAAAATCCCACTTTTTACATTTTGTTAACATATAAAAACAGAGGCATGCCAAAACGCACACCTCTGCTCTCGTCAGATTATTACAATTATTGATTTTTTTCTACAATTTTTATCTTATCTGCAGGAAATCCCGACTCATTAACTGCAATCTCTTTAATCTGTGCAACCTCATTTGTAAGAAGCCCGTCGGTTTTAACGATTACGTTAATATTATCACCGCTTATTACTGCAAGACAGTTTTCAAATCCCTTTGCCATAACCATAGACTGTATATTAGACTCAATGGTTATATCATTAGCAATACTCATCATTTCCACATATGCTTTTTCCTTGACATCAGGCATTGAATCTGCACTGTCAACAACTATCTGAAGCATTTCAATAGCTTCGTCACGGGAGCGTTGTCTGTCCACCTGCATTGCAGAAAAATATGTATCGTATGAAGCTGTCTCTGTGGCATCATCAAGAGATTCCCCTACGTTCTGAGTGCTGTCAACAAAGGTTGCCTCGCCGAGTATCTTCGGTTTATCCGAATCATCGGCAGAAGTATAAAGATAATCTCCTGCCGCCACCTCATTGCTTTTCCCTATGTAGTGGTCGGTATAAGCCGCAGCACAGATAAGCAGCACGAATGCACCTGCAATTATTGACCTTGTAGAAAACTTGAGCTTAGGTTTTTTTATAGCCATAATAATCATTCCTTTCAGTGTACGCTATGCAAGCGCACCCATAATAAATATTTACCGTTGCATTTGATACCTTATATATTATTCTCCCTCTCCGACTGTAACGTGTATCTTGGTTTCAGATATACCAAAAAGCGCCGTCACTGCCTCCCTTACATTTCTGCACACCCTTTCATTACTGCCACCTTCGCATACAACAAGCACGCCTTTCACCCTTGGGCAAAGCTCCTTTAAAAGTATCGGGCTTTCGCCATTTGAAGAGTCACCCGCAAGAACTATATGCTTTTCGGTCGTTTTGGCACTTTGTGTTGTATCTTTGCCGGTATTTTCCTCAAGCTTTGCATTGTTGGCATACACACTTTCAAAGGAACTTTCAAAGGAAATCATAACCTGTGTTTTGCCTGCGCCCTCAATGCCGCAGATTATTCTTTCAAGTCTTTTCTCCATATCCTCGGTATAAAGTCCGAGCTTTGAAAAGTTGTCATAACTCTCTGTCACTTTCCTATCCTGACTGTTTCCGGATACGGTTATAAGAAGTACACCAAATAGTAACGCTGTGCAAAGCAAAAGCGGTTTTATATTCTTCATAAGCTTTTCTTTTATTTTATTCTTCATATATTATCTCCACTTCGGCATTTAAAGCCTCTCTTGCCACAGAGCATATATCCTGTGCAAAATCCGAATCTTCCTTTTTTATTTTTACCTTTGATTCCGTTATATAAGGATTGAAAGTTCCGTCCTGCAATTCCATTTCTATGCTGACGTCTATTGGTTTTATTCCTATTTTGGCAAAAATATATTCCGAAACCTTTTCCTCACATTCACTGCGCAGAATATACAGACTATCCTGCGCATTCACCCCCGAAGCAGCTTCCGTCTCAAGCCTTGTCATATCAAATAATTCACCATAGTCTGCACTTTTAATCGCCGGCATAAGAATACAGGCAAGAATACAAAGAGTAACAGCAAGCTTTACGTGCTTTTCAATATTTTTTCCGTTTTTTCCGTAAGATACGACCATAAGGTCACAGACTATTCCGAGAGCCGATGCAAAAACCACCGACATAAGATATCCTTTTATATTCATATCATTCCCTTCCACTTCCCATTTCTTATAACAGTCCTATTAAACCGGAATTGAAGACTTTGCGAAAATGCCGAGAATAAGTATAAATACTATACACACCCCAATACAAGCACCAAGCAGTAAATTCAAGGCGCCGTTTATTTCTTCGTAAAAAACGGAAGCCTTTACGCACCCGAGAAGCTTTGAAAGTGCAGAGCAAAGACCTATAAACACCTTGCTGACAATCAGTGCCGCCACAGGCGATGCAATAACTCCAATAATCGCAAATATTCCGGACACTCCGCTGACAGCCCGTACAAGCTTCATGCTTTCTGCAAGTGTTCTTGCACTTTCGGAAACAACACTTCCTATAACGGGAATAAGACTTTGTGCGGCATATCTTACAGTTCTGCTTGCAAGTCCGTCCTTTGAAACGCTGATAACTGACTGAAAAAAGACTACCGCAGACATAACGCACATAACAATCCCAAACATCCACACAACAATACTTTTTATACATTTGGCAATGCCGGAAAAATCAAAGCTCCGTGAAATAAGTGTAACTGCTGCAAATACAACTATAGCTTTCACAGAAGGCATAAGCAAAACAGAAAACACAGTTGAGCATATATTAAGCATCATAACGGTTGTCGAATAGGACATGGTTGCCGTTGCAGCTCCGACGGAGGATGTATAGAGAGTTGTCATTACCGGAAGCATTGACAGCATAAAGGTATTCAGCGTGTTCATTACCGACAAAAGATTTTCGCACAGTACAGACACAAGTGAAAACGCAAAAGAGCAAAGGCATATTTCACCTGCGTACACCGCCGCAGTGTTATCACATATTACATTTATGACTCCAAGCATAAACGTGATAAAAATAAGAACGGAAAATTTTTTAGAAAAAGAAAAAAAGGAATCACGAAGCTTATTTACAAAATCATTCCATATATTTGCCGGAGTGTTTTCAGAAAGTAGTTCTTCTGCCCTCTTAGCTGCATCCACGCTTTCGGTTTCAATTATATTTTGTGTGTTATCTTCCTCGGCATTTGCACGTACACAGCAAAAGCTCAAAAGAAAAATGCTGAAAAATGTGCAGATTAAATATTTCAGTATTACTTTATTTTTAATTTTCATCATATTGGTTTTACGTCAAAAAATTTTCTGCTGATTCTATTATAGTCTTAAGTACAGGAAGCACAGACGCTGCAATTGCACCTTTCCCGAGAAGCTCAATCCTTCCTCCTATTGCATTTTCTCCTGCGTCTGAGCATATTTCACAGGCGAGCTTTGTCACAGCGCCTATTGCCGTGACACGAAGTATAACCGAAGCATAGCTCTCTACTGCTCCCCTTTCTGAAAGCTCAAGCGCATATGTTACAAGCGGAGAAAAGAACAAAAAGGCACTGTATGTAAGTATAATTGCGGTAATTATTGATACATACACAGAAAAATGGGGATTTATCTGCTTTACAAGAAGTGCCGTAATCGCACCGCCAAGTGCTATGCCGATAAGCTGAAAAATGCTCATATTCCAAATACACTTCTGACCGTTCGGAATAGCACTTCCATCTCTCCTACCAGCATAAGCAGTATAACTATAATTCCCGCAAGTGATACAAACATCGAAAGGTCGTCCTTTCCCGACTTTGCAAGCACCTGATTAATACACGCAACAAGCACGCCCACTCCTGCAACTTTAAGTATCAGACCTATATTCATATGTAACATTCCTTTCAAAAACCCATGCATTTTCACCGGCAGATTATCCGCACACAGTATCACACAAGTACTATGCATAACATAATTCCGCAGATGAGTCCGAGTTTTTTATACAGCTCATTCTTTTTACCGTGCTCCTGCGCACACCTGCCGCTTATTTCCCGTGCTTCGCAAAGCATTCTTATACATTTTTCCCTTTCAGCCATAGTGTCACTTGAACGCCCAAGCTCCGAAAGAAACACCGACATGCGCATCAGAAGCTTTTCACATTCTCCGCCGTAATTTGCACTTTTAAACTTTAAAACCAATTCCTTTTTGCTTTTAGCTTTAATTAAAATAGCTTCATCATTGGCACTGTATCTGCTTATTATATCGTCAATTTTTATTTTGTTATATATACCCTCGGACAAAAATTCAAGAAAGGAGCAAACCTCCTCACACACCGCCACCTTTTTCCGTTCTTTTTCAGACAAGTATTTGCCAGTCTCCAGTGAAAACACTATTATCAGAATAAACCCCAGAATTTTCATAAGATTTCCTCCAAAGGACAGTCCATCTTTTCTATTTTTCCGGAAATAACGTCGCCGTTTCTTTCAAGAAGATATGCAGTTTTGAATACGCCCGCCCGTATAAGTGCTTTCATATATTTTTTACGGTAAAGCTCACTCATACCATTTCCGTGAACAGACGCCACAAGATATATTCCGTTCGAGTATGCATTATAAAGCATCTCTGCCTCCCGCTCATTCCCGATTTCATCACATACAATAACCTGAGGTGACAGCGTACGCATGGCTATCTCCAATGCTTTTACCTTTGGCACTCCTGATATTACATCACATATACACTGCTCAAACATTTTCTGAGAATATATTTCCTGCCTTTCATCTGCTATGCAAACACGCATCGGCATTACTGCCTGTTGGTATTTCATTTGGGAAATTCCCGACGCAAAAGAACGAAGAAAGGTTGTTTTGCCACAGTTTGGCGGTGAAACGGCAATAATACCGAGTGTATTCTCCGGTCCGTTTTCATAAACATATCGAATAACGCTTTCTGCTGCATTCCTTATGTAACCCGGCACTCTTATATTAAGACTCGTAATATCGTTAAAGCTTCTTATTATACCGTTATCAACACAGGCAGTCCCGGAAAGCCCCACTCTTGTTCCGCAGAAAGGAATATAACCGTTTTTTATATATTCACCGTAAGAATAAACCGACCCTTCACAAAGCAGTGATACTATCTCACAAAGCTCGAAAGTACTGCTTTTTATACACTCTCCGCCACTATCGGTCATAGGAACATTGACGCCTGCAACTGTAAAGCTGCACGGCATAAAGGCTCTCAAACGTATTTCGGTAAGCTTTTGCTTTTGCTCATAAGAAAGTAGCCCATAGGACTCCTTATATTTTTGCGGAAGAATAGAAAATAGTCTTTCACAAAATCCCGGCTCTACAGTTTTGATTTTCAACTTCTCCATTTTCTTTACTGCGCCGAACTAAATTTGTCCGCTTCGCCGATAAGCCTGTTCCAGAGCGCTCTGTCTACAACGCCGTTTGGATAAATGCCGTTTCTTCTCTGATAACCCATAACTGCACTTTCCGTTTCTGTGCCATATTCGCCGTTTACGTTAAGATATTTTTTTACACCGTTTTTCTGATTAATAATATTGAGTGCATTTTGTATGTACTTAACGTGTCTTCCGCTTATTCCCCGACGAAGTGTTACACCGGGATATTCCTCAGATATGCCACCGCTTGCCATAGCCGTCACTGCTTCACTTTGATTTTCAGAGTTTACAATAAAATTATACAGCTCCACAATGCGTGTCCAGGTAAGTGCTCCGATAATTCCATCGGATTCAAGCCCAAATCTCTCTTGAAATTCTTCAACGGCAGACTCAAACGCCTGGTCAAATACGTTGTTTTCCGTAACCTCCGGTAAGTTTCCGTAATATCTTGCTATTCTGTTATAGTATATCTTCATAAGTTCAACTCCCCTTCCGGTATCGCCGACACCTATCGGACTTCCCGGATATCTTTGTTCTTCGCTTGTAATTTCAACCGTATCGGCAATTTCATTGGAAACGGAATAAAGCTGATTCCAGGTAGCGGGTCCAACCACGCCGTCAGCTTCAAGTCCAAAGGTTTTCTGAAAACCTATAACTGCGTTTTCTGTATCTTCGCCAAAATATCCATCAACAGTAAGAAGTGGTATTCCCGGATAGAAAAATGACAGGTATTCGAGTATATACTGCAAAAGCCTTACTTCACTTCCCGATGATCCCGTACTTAGTACAACGTTCGGAGGCTCGTCAGGTATGCGTGTGCCCGTCCCCTCGGAGGTTATCTCACCAAGCTTTGTTACAGCGGCATATATTCTTGAAATTTTATACCAGGTTGCAAGACCAACTATGCCGTCAACGCTAAGGTTAAATATATCCTGAAAGGCTCTTACAGCAGAATCCGTTTCCGAACCAAATCTTCCGTTAATTCTTTCAATTCTCGGAATAAGAGGATAATCCCGGCGTATTCTGTCAAGCTGAATTTGTATGCGGAGAACGTCCTCTCCAAAAGAACCGAGAGAAAGCGGTGTGCCGGGATAAGACTGTCCTGCTTCAGAAATGTTATCTGTTCTTGTAATCTCAATACCGTTACCGTAATAGTGCTGAAGTATATTAAACGCAGTATATCCTTGCTCGGCAAGCCTCTGCGAGCCCCATTGGGACATACCATTACAGTTTGTGCGCACTCCGTCGCAGTACTGGGCAAAAAGCGGCTCATAATTTCCGTCACGTCTTATGTAGGTGTTGAAAATTTCATCAACCAACTTACTTATATTATCAAAAATGTTTCTACCTTTAACAAATGCCTGGTCAAACTGGGTTGTGTTTGTAATCTGAAAGGGATAGCCCTGACTTGTGTACCATTCGGTATACACACGGTTAAGTGCAAGTGAAATCTGAGCATGAATGTTTGCTCTTATTGCCTCCTCATTCCAGGTGGGAAAAATTTCACTTGAAGCTACGTTCTTGATATATTCCGTAAAGGGAACAGTCAGATTTTCGGCAGCGCTGTTAGACGGTGCTCCGAGATGCACCACGATATTTGCAGGAATTATCACTTCAGGAAGAACGTCTGTCGTTATCTCACTTTCTGCGTATTCACGAACTCTCAGCGGTGCTGATACCACGGCGTTATCAGGCACATTAAATCTTTGAACGTAGCCCTTTGGGAAAAGACTTACGTTTGGCTCAAGTGTAAGTGGAAGTTCACTTTGAATGGCAGGGAAAATCTGTACTCCTCTTACAAAAATCGGTACAAAATTATCTGCTTCAACATAAACGTCAACAAGAGAATAGGCAAAACTGTCAAGGTTTTCATCGAAGCTGTATTCCTCATCCGGTGCTTCAATTCTTACTACGGTGCTTTTTCCGTCACCGCCGGTAACGATAAAGTAATCGTAATTCTGCGCAGAAACGTCTGTATCGGCATCGTATACATCGTCATCACTGTTTCCGTTATTTCCTCTGCCAAGCTCGCTTCTTTTTATATAAACTCTTGCGTTGGAAATAGGCATTGCTTCATTGTATACGGTTGTACGCACCAAAAAATATCCGTCGGTCATTGTATCACTGTCCTTTCGGTTTGTTATATGTAAGCATATGAAAAAATATCTCTCCTTATTACTGTTAATTTTAAATTTTCCGCTCCCATATTTCGACAGTTTTTTCGCTATCTTCATACTATAATATTCTTAAATAAAAACACGGAGAAAATGTATGACAACATATATTTATGCCGACTTACTTTTTATAATAAATCTTCTTTCGGATTATCTTATATTGTTTCTCACTTCAAGATTCACCTGCTCGAGAACAAATCTTTTTCGCCTTTTAATTGCCTCCGGTACGGGGGCTGTTTTCGGCACTGCCGTAACTTGCACCGGACTTCGTGGAGCGTTGCTCTTTATTCTTATAATTGCGGTTTCACTTATCATGTGCCTAATCGCTTTTGGAAAACGGCGAAAACGCCCATTTGCAAGTCTTTTATTCTTTTTTTATCTATCTTCGGTCTTGCTTTATGGAGGTATGTACATGGCACTCTCGTTTTTTACTATAATCTACAAAAACGCCGCAGAAAATATCGGCTTCGTCTCTGTGATTATTTTACTGTTGGCAGTTTTCTTCATATATATAGCTACATCCGGTATCTTAAGCCGTGGTGTAAAAAACCAAAGCAACAACGTAAAGGTGGAAATATGCGATGGCTGCAAGACCTATGTTCTTGATTTTTTGTGCGACAGCGGAAATTTAGCAAAAGACCCATTTTCAGGAAAGCCAGTTACCATTGTAAGTAAAAACTCAGTTGACAGTGCTCTTGTCACCGCACTTTCCCAATCCTTTGGCGATAAGGAAACAGACGACAATTACCGGCATATAAAGCCACGTGTTATTCCGCTTAAAACCGTAAGCGGAACGACTCTTTTATATGCATTCATACCGGAAAGTATGTTTGTTTACGTAGGCAGGCAAAAGCACAGAATTGACTCTATTGTTGCAATTGACACACATGAAAATGCTTTCTTCGGCAAAGACGGAATTATACCGGGAGAGCTTCTTGAGATGTTGTAAGCAAGGTAATAAGAAAATATAACAAAGCATCAGACAGTAATGCCGCATTCTGCGACGGATAGGAGATATATATGGCAAAAGATAAACTTAATTTTCGGCAGAGAAAAAATCAAAATTCGGCAAAAGCTCCCGCCCTTGATTTTTGGTCAAAATTATTTGGCTTTTTCACACTGCACACAAACGAGGTACATTATATAAACGGTGCCGAAATACTGCCACCTCCCCTTTGTGCAGAAGAAGAACAACAGCTTATTTCGGAGCTTGGTGAAAATCCCGAGCGTGATGCGGAAATTCGCTCCGTGCTCGTAGAAAGGAATCTCCGTCTTGTTGTATATATAGCAAAGAAATTTGAAAATACGAAAATAGGAATAGAAGACCTTATTTCTATCGGAACTATAGGTCTTATGAAAGCAATAAACACATTCAAGGCTGACAAAAACATAAAGCTTGCCACCTATGCTTCAAGATGTATAGAAAACGAAATACTGATGTTCATACGCAAAACATCAGTACAGAAAAGTGAGGTGTCTCTTGATGAGCCACTCAACGTTGACTGGGACGGCAACGAGCTGCTTTTATCGGATATTCTCGGCACGGACAAGGATGAAATACACAGAGGCATTGAGGCGGCAGAGGAGAAGCAGTGTATTTACGATGCGATAAAGAATCTCTGTAGCCGTGACAGGCAAATAATATGTATGAGATTCGGATTTTTTATGGGTGGGAAAGAGATGACCCAAAAGGAGGTTGCAGATGCTCTCGGAATTTCACAGTCATACATATCAAGGCTTGAAAAGAAAATTATCGCATCACTAAAAAAAGAAATATCAAATTTTTATAGCTGAAGCTTAAAAGCCGTACCCGGAAAAATCCGGGTACGGCTTTTGTTTAATCTCTATTTAAATATATTTCCCAAACAAAGGGGCTTTGGGGTTTTCCGAATGCTCATCTATTGCCTTTTCAACCCACACCATATCGTACCATTTTCCGAATTTGTTTGCACATTTGTGAAAATGAGCACAAAGCGAATAGCCTATATGCTCGTGAAAGAAAAGGCTGTTGTTATCAAGGTGCTCGTCCTCCACAGATGCAAAAGCTATACAGGCACAGACGTTGCGTATCCCCATATTTCTCAGTCTTTCTTCAAGCTCCTTATACAGAAGCCCTCCGATGCCCTTTCCCTTTTCCTCCATCTTTACGTAAACCGAGGTTTCAACCGACCAGTCATACGCCGCTCTCGGCTTAAATGGACCGGCATAGGCATAGCCTACGATTTCGCCACTGCGTACTGCAACTATGTAAGGATATTTTTCAAGGGTGCTTTCTATTCTATGTCTGAACTCCGTAACGTCCGGCACTCTGCACTCAAAGGTTATTGCGGTATTTTCAACATATGGCCTGTAAATTTCAAGTATTTCAGAAGCGTCGTCAGAACTTGCCAATCGCACTTCAATATTTTTCAAAGACATATACGCTCCTTATTTTGCCTCTTCAATCATTGATATAAGCTTTCTTCCTGTTGCATGCAGAAATTCAAGAGCCTTAACAAGAAGCTCACAGTCACCCTTATATGGTGCAAGGCAGGAGCCGCACACCTCATAGGTAAAGTCACCTGTGTAGTCAATATCTGCAAGGGCTTTTGTTATTTCCTGCCAATTCATTTTTCCAAAATACGGGAAAGTATGTAAATCGTTCTTATGGTCGTTATCGTGAACATGCAGTGCGTGAAGTCTGTCGTGGCCAAGCTCACGGATTGCATTCTCCGCAGCTTCCCCCACAAGTCCGCAGTGTCCAAGGTCAAGGCAAACATTAAAATATTTCGGGTCAAGTGCCTCGTAGTAATCTGCGAGGTCACGTGCATAGCTGCACACGTTAGGAACAATTCTGCTGCCGTCAACCTGGCTGTGTCCCCACATATTCTCAAGTGAAATCTTTATATTATATTCCTCACAAAGAGGAACAAGCTTATTATAAAACTCTATATTAAATTCCTTTTGAATTTTCTTATCCGGCACGTCTATCGGATGCACGACAATTTGCTCTGCCCCAAGAATACCAGCCGCTTTTATTGAAGCGTGAAGCTTTTTTTCAATTTTTGCGTTATATTCTTCTCTTTCCTTCTCATCCTTTAAAAATTTATAGGACGGAAAAGGAGCGTGCGCCTGATTAAAACATATACCGCAATTCTTTGCGGTTTGTGCAAGGGTTTCGCAGGTTTTCTCCAGCACCTTTTCTTCAAATCTTTCTTTGTAAATTTCAGTATACAGGCTCATATCAAGTGCGTCAAAGCCTATTTCTGCGAGCTTTTCTATTCCTTCTTCGTAACCAAAGGTATGGAAAATAACTGATGTGGTAGTTGAGAGTTTCATTTATATCACCTATCTTCAAATTTATAAGTTTTACTTTAAAATTCCGAAAATCATTTCTGCTTACACACCCGGAATAACAATATCAAAATCAATCATTCTTGAAAGAATATAGTTTGATACGTACATTCCCCTCTCGGTAAAGGCGTAACCGTTTTTAGTTTTTACGATATGACCGCTACGCAGGAACGGAGTCATCTTAGAAAGATATACCGATTCAAAGGTGCGTCCGAAGCGGCGTCTGAACTCATCGCAGACAATCCCCTCACCAAGACGCATTCTGAGCATTACGTACTCCGCCATCTGCGTTCCGAACTGAACGTCTATGCACTTATCCACAATTCCCGGTCCGTCGAAGCTGTCTGTAAAGTTTTTAATATACAAAGACGCACTGTTTTTATAGCAAAAGCGTTTTCCGGAGAAGAATGAGTGTGCAGATGCACCAAAGCCTATATATTCATCGCAGTTCCAATATTTAAGGTTATGTACGCTTTCATATCCGGGACGTGCAAAGTTTGAAATTTCATAATGCTTAAAGCCAAGCTTTCTGAGCATCTCGCAGGAAACGTAATACATATCACTCTCGGCGTCCTCGTCGGGAAGCGCAAGCTTATTCTGCGCCTGAAGTGTATAAAAGGGAGTACCCTCTTCAATTTTAAGCCCATAAAGCGAAATATGAGTGGCACCGAGCTTTACCGCACGCTCTATGCTTGACAGAACATTCTGAAGACTCTGACCGGGAAGTCCGAACATTATATCTACGTTTATATTCTTAAAGCCCTCCTTATGCGCCCAATCAAGCGTCATTACATTGTCGTGGGCACTGTGAATTCTGCCGCAGACCTTAAGGTCGCTATCATAAAAGCTCTGACAACCAATGCTAAGGCGGTTTATTCCTGCTTTTCTGAAAGCAGCAAGCTTTTCTTTGTCCACTGTTCCGGGATTTGTTTCAAGGGTTATTTCGCATTTACTTGAAACATAGAAATTCTTTTTTATCTTCTTTAAAATTGCTTTTATTTGTTCTGCAGACAAAAGTGAGGGCGTTCCGCCGCCAAAGTATATCGAATCAACGGTATAGGGCTGAAGCTGAAGAATATGCTCGTCCATATGAAGCATCAGTGCATCAAGATAAAGACTTTTAAGCAGCTCATTTGCCGCAGGAATAGAATAAAAATCGCAATAAAGACACTTTTTCATACAAAAAGGAATGTGTATATATATTCCGAGTTTCTTTTCGCAAACTTCGTTATTCATAAAATGCCCTTTCTGTTTAGTCGAGTTTAAGGTATAATCACACCGCAAAGCATTTCTGCCTCACGGTGCAAAATAAATACTTAGTCTTCGTCGAATTTGAGTACAGCCATAAACGCTTCCTGCGGAACCTCAACAGAGCCCAGTGAGCGCATACGCTTTTTACCCTCTTTCTGCTTTTCAAGCAGCTTCTTTTTTCTGGTAATATCGCCGCCGTAGCACTTTGCAAGAACGTCTTTTCTGAGTGCTCTTACAGTTTCTCTTGCAATAACCTTGCCACCTATTGCCGCCTGAACGGGAATTTCAAAAAGCTGTCTCGGAATATTGTCCTTTAGCTTTTCGGCAATTTTTCTCGCTCTTCCATATGCCTTATCGGTGTGAACAATAAAGGAAAGTGCATCAACGATATCGCCGTTGAGAAGAATATCCAGCTTTACGAGCTTTGACGGCTCATAGCCTGCAATTTCGTAGTCAAGGGAAGCATAGCCCTTGCTTCTTGATTTCAGTGCGTCAAAAAAGTCGTATACTATTTCGTTAAGCGGAAGCTTATAGTGAAGCTCGGCACGGTTTGAGTCAACGTACTTCATATCAATGTACGTTCCTCGTCTGTCCTGACACAGCTCCATAATGCCGCCGACGTATTCGGTGGGAGTTATAATGCTTGCACGGACTATCGGCTCACTTACGTGGTCAACTGTGTCGCCCTGCGGGAAATTTACGGGATTATCGATTCGGTAAACACTTCCGTCGTGGCGTGTAACCTCGTATATAACGCTGGGTGCAGTAGTAATAAGGTCGAGATTGAATTCTCTTTCAAGTCGCTCCTCGATAACCTCCATATGAAGAAGTCCGAGGAAGCCGCATCTGAAGCCAAAGCCAAGAGCTATAGATGTTTCCGGCTCGTAGGTAAGTGCCGCATCGTTAAGAGCAAGCTTTTCAAGGGCGTCACGAAGGTCGCCGTATCTTGCGCCGTCAGCAGGATAAATACCGCTGAACACCACGGGAAGAGCCTCCTTAAATCCGGGGAACGCCTCGTCTGCGGGATTGTCTGCGAGGGTTATTGTGTCACCGACACGGGTATCGGAAACCGTCTTTATTGAAGCTGTAATATATCCAACCTCACCGGCAGAAAGCATAGGGTCCTTTTCAAGTCCGAAGGCGCTCATATGACCAACCTCGTTTACTTCATACGTTATGCCGTTTGACATAAGCTTAATTACGTCGCCCTGCTTTACCTTTCCGTCAAAAACTCTTACGTATACAACGACACCACGATAGGAGTCATAGTACGAGTCAAAAATAAGAGCCTTAAGCGGTGCGTCTTTATCTCCGATCGGTGCGGGAATATCCCTAACTATACTGTCAAGCACCTGCTCGATATTAAGACCTGTTTTTGCTGAGATTGCAGGACAATCTTCTGCCGGAATACCGATAATATCCTCAATTTCATTTCTTACTCTGTCAACGTCTGCAGAGGGCAGGTCTATTTTGTTTATAACCGGAACTACTTCAAGGTCGTTTTCCACTGCAAGATATGCATTTGCAAGGGTCTGCGCTTCAATACCCTGTGTCGAGTCAACGACAAGCAATGCACCGTCGCAGGCCTTCAGTGAACGGGATACCTCATAGTTAAAGTCAACGTGACCGGGAGTGTCAATAAGGTTAAAGTAGTAATCTGTGCCGTCCTTGTTATAGCGCAGTCTTACGGCTCTCGCCTTAATAGTTATTCCTCTCTCACGCTCAAGCTCCATATCGTCAAGAAGCTGTTCCTCCATTTCACGGCGTGAAACGGTATCAGTCTTCTCAAGAATTCTGTCCGCAAGGGTTGACTTTCCGTCCTCAATATTTGCTCTTACTGAAAAATTTCTAATATTACTTATTTTTTCCTTTGCCATCTGTGACATTTCCTTTACCTTTGTCTAAAATCTGTCTTACTACTACATC
>JAZOCR010000160.1:0-14590 GCA_045596605.1 Eubacteriales bacterium
AGCAATCGTTATGTGACCATCAGACATTTTTGCAGCATATTCAACAGAGTCAGTAAGTCTTGTGATAATCCCTTCTTTCATCACAAGTCTGTCAACAATTATATCAATATAGTGCTTCTTGTTTTTGTCAAGAGTTATTTCCTCACCAAGAGTAATAATATCACCGTCAACACGAACTCTCACAAAGCCGTTTTTTTGAGCATCGGCAAATACTTTTTCATGCATACCCTTCTTACCGTTTACAACCGGAGAAAGTATCATAAACTTCGTGCCCTCGGGAAGTCCCATAATCTGGTCAATAATCTGGTCGATGGACTGAGGAGTAATTACTTTACCGCACACGGGACAATGGGGCACACCTACTCTTGCATAAAGAAGTCGTAGGTAGTCATAAATTTCGGTAACTGTTCCAACAGTAGACCTAGGGTTTGCGGAGGTTGTTTTCTGATTTATGGATATTGCAGGTGAAAGCCCTTCGATAAGGTCAACATCAGGCTTATCAAGCTGACCGAGAAACATTCTTGCATAAGATGAAAGGGATTCAACAAAGCGTCTGTGCCCCTCAGCATATATTGTATCAAATGCAAGTGATGATTTACCGGAGCCTGATAGCCCTGTAAAAACTACAAGCTTGTCCCTCGGAATTGTTACATCAATATTTTTCAGATTGTGCACCCTTGCACCTTTAATAATTAAATCTTTAGAAGCCATAACCTACCTCGTAATTTTAAACATCAAGCGTAATAAAGATTGTAATAGAGTCCTTTATTTTCAAGAAGCTCTTCGTGATTTCCACGTTCCTCGATACCATTCTCAGTAAGTACAAGAATAATATCGGAGTTCTTTATTGTTGTAAGTCTGTGAGCAATTGTAAGAACTGTTCTTCCCTTTGAAAGCTTTGTAAGGGAATCCTGAACAATTCTTTCACTTTCATTGTCAAGAGCACTTGTAGCTTCGTCAAGAATAAGAATTGGAGGATTCTTAAGAAATACTCTTGCAATACTTATTCTCTGCTTCTGACCACCTGAGAGCTTAACTCCACGTTCACCTACATATGTATCATAACCATTTGGCAGTGACATTATGAATTCGTGAGCACCTGCCATTTTTGCAGCTGTTTCCGCTTCTTCTCTTGATGCGCCCGGCTTTCCATAGAGAATATTATCTATTACTGTTCCCGAGAACAAATAAACATCCTGCTGAACAATACCGATATTCTCACGAAGACTTTTCATCTTCATATCGTTTATGTTTATTCCGTCAATAGTGATGCTTCCACTTTCCACTTCATAAAATCTCGGCATAAGATTACAAATGGTAGTCTTACCACTTCCCGACGGTCCCACAAGGGCAACGCTCTGCCCTGCCTTAATATCAATATTAATGCCTTTCAGTACATAGTCATTTTCTTCGGAATATCTGAATGATACGTTATTGAACTTTACCTCACCGTTAAGCTTTCCTACCTCAACAGCGTCAGTTTTATCTACAATTTCCGGCTCAGTGTCCATAATTTCAACGAATCTTTCAATGCCTGTAATTCCGTTTTCAAACTGTTCCATAAAGCTTATTATAGTTCTTACTGAAGCAAGAAGAGTAGAAACGTAAAGGATATACGCTACAAAATCCGAGGGAGAAATATGTCCGCTTCTCATAAAAAGACCGCCGACAACAACGACAACTATATAAAGAAGTCCATCAAAGAATCTTGTCGTACAGTGGAAAAGCGCCATATATTTGTATGACTCCTTTTTAAGCTCGTAAAAGGTTTTATTATCCTTTTCAAACTTTTCTATTTCAATGTCCTCGTTTGCAAAGGATTTTACAACACGTATACCAAGAAGTGAATCCTCAACACAAGAGTTTATTTCACCAATCTGCTTACGTCTGTTTTTAAAAGCCTTTCGCATAGGTATTCTGAAATGCATACAGCAAACTACCATAATCGGAAGTATGGCAAAAACAAGAAGTGTCAGCGGTACGTTTATAAACATAAGAATTATAAAGGACACTATTATTTTAATTCCGACAATGAACACTTCCTCTGGACAATGGTGTGCAAACTCGGTAACATCAAAAAGGTCACTTGTAATTCTTGACATAATAGTACCTATTTTAGCATTCTGATAATAAGAAAAAGACAGCTTTTCAAGATGTGAAAACAAATCTCTTCTCATATCAGTTTCCATCGCCGTACCCATTACATGCCCCTGATACGCCATATAGTAGTTTGCAAGGGTATCAATCACACGAAGTACCATATAACCAATACCAACGGTAAGTATAAGCTTAACGGTAAGATTCTGCGGAGCTTCCGTTGCAGTACCGGTTATAAGCTTTGCAATCACAGGAAGCAGCAATTCACATACCGTTGTAATGCTTGCACATATAAGGTCTAAAACAATTATTTTCTTATACTTTGAATAGTACGGTAAAAATCGCTTTACAAGATATTTATTTTTCATACTTTCGCCTCTTTTTCAAATAATCTACCAAAATATATTATATCACCTATCGGATAAAAAAGCAAGCAATTTATGAAAATTATCCCTTATCATTCTTATATTTCCATATTTCTAAAATCTTTCACAGTATATTTAAAAAAGCACTTAAAATTAATGGTAAAATAAAACAGTAAGAATCATATGTTTCAAAACAAAGCAAAACGAAAGGAAAATATTATGTCAGAAAATACACAAAAAAAAGGTAATATCTCCGTTGAAACACAGAACATATTTCCGGTAATTAAAAAGTGGCTTTACAGTGATAAGGAAATTTTTGTAAGAGAGCTTGTATCCAACGCCTGCGACGCTGTAACAAAGCACAAAAGGCTTGTGTCTCTTGGCGAAGCGCAGGAATACGAAAAGCCTTACAGAATAAACGTAATGCTTGATAAAGAGCTTGGTACTCTTACCTTTTCAGATAACGGTATTGGTATGTCGGAAGATGAAATTGATAAATATATCAATCAGATAGCTCTTTCCGGTGCAGTCGAATTTATAGAAAAATATGAAACTAAAAGCGAAGATGAAAACTCCGGAATCATAGGTCATTTCGGTCTTGGATTTTACTCTGCTTTTATGATTGCCGACAAGGTTGAGCTTATTTCACGCTCATACAAGGGTGGCATGACCACAAAATGGACAGGCTTTGATACCTGCGACTACACAATGGAAGAAGCTACTGAGCGAGCAGAGCAAGGAACAGATGTAATTCTTTACGTTAATGACAACGAGAAAGAATTTTTAAACAGCGAGAAAATCAAGGACATACTTGATAAATTCTGTGCTTTCATGCCGGTTGAAATTTACTTTAATGAAGCGTCAGATAAAGAAGAAAGCAAAGATGAAGCGGTCGAAGAAAAGCCGGTAAACGATACCACTCCCCTTTGGCAGAAAAAGCCCTCAGAATGTACTCCCGAAGAATATAATGAATTTTACAAGAAAGTTTTCAAGGATTACAGAGAACCGCTTTTCTACGTTCACATCAATGCTGACTATCCGCTTAATTTCAGAGGTATTCTTTACTTCCCGAGAATAAACAATGAATACGGTGCTCTCGAGGGACAGGTAAAGCTGTATTATAACCAGGTATTTGTAGCCGACAACATAAAGGAAGTTATCCCCGATTACTTGCTTATAATGAAAGGGGTTCTTGACTGTCCGGAGCTTCCGCTCAACGTATCAAGAAGCTATCTCCAGGCAAACGGATACGTTAATAAAATTTCTGCTCACATCGTTAAAAAGCTTAGCGACAAGCTTAATTCACTGTTCAACCTTGAACGTGAAAGCTATGAGGCTATGTGGCAGGATATCAAGCCCTTTGTTGAGTATGGCTGTATGAAGGACGAAAAGTTCTATGAAAAGGTAAAAGGCATCATTCTTCTGAAAACAACCGAAGGTAAATACCTGACAGTTAACGAATACGCACAAGCAGACGGCTTTGATAAAACCATTTATTACACCGATGACGAAATTCAGCAATCAAGATATATTTCAATGTTCAGGAATGAAAATATAAACGTTGCTTCATTAAATTCTGTAATTGACTCACAGTTCATATCATTTCTTGAAAGCAAGTTTATATCTGATGAAAAGCTAAAGGACGTCAAGTTTTCAAGAGTTGACGCCGGCTTCTCTAAAGCACTGAAATCAGATGCTGAAACAGACGAAAACACTGAGCTTTGCGATTTCTTCAAAGACACACTTTCACTTTCCGAAAACTACAAGGTATCAGCAGAAAGCCTTAAAGATACGGAAATCCCTGCTATGCTGAGCCTTACGGAAGAATCAAGAAGATTCTCTGAAATGATGAAGATGTATACCGGTGGTGAAAGCGCAGGAATGCCTGTTGAAGAAACGCTTATTCTCAATCTTTCAAATCCGCTTGTTAAAAGAATTGCAACCTCTCTTACTAATGAAGAAAGAAAGGATATAAACAAGCTTCTTGCAAAGCAGGTTTACAATCTTGCACTTGTAGCTCACAGACAGCTTACGGCAGATGAGCTTAAAACATTTATTTCTGACAGTTCAAAATTGTTTGAGAAAATATAATACAATATTGGATATAACATAAAAAACGCTCCGCAGATGCGAAGCGTTTTTTCAACATTATAAATATATTATTTAGATTTTCCAAGATAAGCCTCTTTTATCTTATCGTTTGCAAGGAGCTCTGCGCCTGTACCTTCCATAGTAATATTTCCTGTTTCAAGGACATACGCTTTATCACATACACGAAGCGCAAGGTTAGCGTTCTGTTCAATAAGAAGAACGGTAATTCCCTCACTGTTAACCCTTTCAATAATTGAGAAAATGTCCTTAACAACAAGCGGTGCAAGGCCGAGTGAAGGCTCGTCCATCATAATAAGCTCCGGCTTTGCCATCATCGCACGTCCAACCGCAAGCATCTGCTGCTCGCCGCCTGAAAGCGTACCTGCAAGCTGCCAGTGACGCTCCTTAAGTCTCGGGAAAAGGTTATACACCATTTCAATATCCTGTGAAAGATTATCTTTTCTTGTATATCCGCCGATTTTCAGGTTTTCAAGAACTGTAAGGTTCGGGAAAACTCTACGACCTTCAGGAACAAGTGTGATACCCTTATTAACTATTTTGTCGGGAGAAATACCCAGAATGTTTTCGCCCTTAAATGTTATTGAGCCACCCTTCGGCTTTACGATACCGGCAATAGAACGAAGAATTGTACTTTTACCTGCGCCGTTTGAGCCGATAAGAGTAATAATTTTTCCTTTTGGAATATCAATTGAAACGTTTTTTACTGCCTGTATACCGCCGTATGCAACAGAAAGGTTTTCAATTCTGAGGTAACTTTCATTATTATTCATCTTCACTCACCCCCAGATATGCTTCAATAACTCTTTGATTTGACTGAATTTCAGACGGAACTCCGCTTGCAATTTGCTTGCCGAAGTCGATTACGTAAATTCTGTCGGAAATTTCCATTACAAGATTCATATGATGCTCAATCATAAATATTGTAAGATTGAACTGGTCACGTATTCTTCCGATAAACGCCGTAAGCTCCTCTGTTTCCTGCGGGTTCATACCAGCCGCAGGCTCGTCAAGAAGCAGAAGCTTCGGTTCTGTAGCAAGAGCACGGGCAATTTCAAGATGTCTTTGCTTTCCGTAAGGAAGTGAGCTTGCCTTTTCCTCGGCAACATCGGCAAGTCCGAGAAGCTCCAAAAGCTCCATGGACTCCTTTCTCATTTTTGCTTCTTCCTTGGCGTTAAGTCTGAAGGTAGCGGTAAAGAGATTTGAAGTCTTATGCATATGCTTTGCTATAAGAACGTTTTCAAATACAGTTTGCTCCTTAAACAATCTTATATTCTGGAAAGTACGTGCTATACCGCAAGCAGTGATTTTATCGGGAGTCTTTACTATAGTACGGTTATACTTACCCGCATTCTCCCCTGCGTACATTTTCTTCATCTTGCCCTTAGGGAAGTTCTCGATTACAGTTTTCCCCTGAAAATCAACTCTTCCGTTTGTTGGCTGATATACACCGGTAATTACGTTAAAAGCAGTTGTTTTACCTGCTCCGTTAGGACCGATAAGAGCAACAATTTCGCCCTCATTTACGTCCATTGTAAGATTGTTTACGGCAACGACACCGCCAAACTGCATAGTTACGTTTTCAACGTGAAGAACATTATTTGACATTGTCGACTGCCTCCTTTTTTACTTTTTTCTTTCTCCTTTTGAACAGATCCGGAAGTTCTTTTGTTCCCATAATTCCTCGTCTGAAGAAAAGTACGACAATCATAATAACTATGGAGAATACAACCATTCTGAAGCCGTCCTTGAGAAGCGGAACTTCAAAGTTTCCGATTGTTGTAGGCTCGTCAAGGAATCTGAGCCACCATTCAGAGCAGGCAATATAAAGGAACGCTCCGATACAGCTACCCGTTACTGAGCCGATACCGCCTATTACGACGATAAGGAGTATTTCGTATGTAAGAGCAGATGTGAAAGGCTTTGCCTGATATGTGGTAGAGAACATTGCAAAAAGCGCTCCGCCAATACCTGCGAAGAACGCAGAAATGCAGAAGGACATAATCTTGTGCTTTGCAAGATTTATACCCATCGCTTCAGCCGCAATTTCATCGTCTCTGATTGCCTTGAATGCTCTGCCGTATGTAGAGTTAATAATAAGTACTATTACAACGATACAAAGCGTAACGATAATCGCTGGAACAACGGTAGAAAGATATAGAACAGTTCCGCTTTCACCCTTTATATTAAAAGATGCAAAGGTCGGAAAGCCTTTTATCATATTCGCTCCATTGGTAAGTCTTCCGAGAACAAGCTCATATCCGCCGGGAAGCACGAGCTTTTCACACTGGAATATAGTTCTTATAATTTCGGCAAAGCCGAGAGTAGCAATTGCAAGATAGTCACTCTTAAGTCTGAGAACAGGAAGACCGATAAGGTATGCAAAGATGACCGCAATAATACCTGCAACTATAAGCGACACAAGGACACCGCAAATAAGGCTTACTGCGCCGCCTACCCCGCTGTTTCCGAATATTTTTCCGAACAATTCCTGCATAGAAAAGTGAACTACGCTGCCACCGTACTTATAGAAAATGCCGTCTGCCGGAACTTTAAGCTCAACGGGTATGGTAAGAATTGCATATGTATATGCTCCGAGAAGCATAAAACCTGCGTGACCGAGAGAGAAAAGTCCTGTAAAGCCGTTAAGCAAGTTCATTGAAACTGCAATAAGGCTATATACAATTACCTTACGAAGCACCATGAAAAGCTTTGATGTTGGTGTAAAAATCTTTGGAACGCTTCCGCTGGGAAGTATAAGGTTAAGGTTTTCAACGAGAAGAAGAAGTCCCCAGAAAGCAAGGATACAGATAATTGCTATAAAGATGCCTTTATAATTCTTTTTATTTACGAGTGTATTATTCATAACGGCACCCCCTTAAACCTTATCTATTGTCTTTTCGCCGAATATTCCCGTAGGTCTGAAAATAAGAATTACAACGAGGACAGCGAAAGTAAATGCATCGGAGAAAACGGTATAAGATGTTGCCTTAATAAGGTTTTCGCATATACCGATAATAAACGCTCCGATAACTGCACCGGGAATAGAGCCGATACCGCCGAAAACTGCGGCAACGAAAGCTTTAAGTCCGGGAAGTGCACCGGAAACCGCAACTATCTTATTATAATTTGAGAAGTACAAAAGCGAACCTATTGCCGCAAGTGCAGAACCAATTACGAAAGTAACGGAAATAACGTTATTTATTTTAATTCCCATAAGACGGCTTGTTTCAAAGTCCTTTGAAACAGCTCTCATTGCCATTCCAACCTTTGTATGATTTATAAGGAACGTAAGGAGAATAACGAGAACAATAACAAGCGGAAGTGTAATAACCGTCGCAATAGTCTGGGTTGTTCCGAAAATCTTAATAGTACCCGCAAGAAAAGGAATATTCGGATAAGTCATAGGCTGACCACCGGTAAGATATGTAATTACGTTCTGTAAAAGGTAGCTCACGCCGATTGCCGAAATCATAACACTCATACGTGGCGCCTGACGAAGCGGCAGGTATGCTGCACGTTCAATGAGGAAAGCAAGTATAACAGTAGCTATTATAATAAGCGGAAGAGCTATGTAAAGCGGCATACTTGACATAAAATAAATCATCATCATACCTGCCACCATGAATACGTCACCGTGGGCAAAGTTGATAAGCCTTAGTATACCGTATACCATTGTATAGCCTATCGCAATAAGCGCATACTGTCCGCCAACAGATATACCGGTCAGTAATGTTGTAATAATGGATTGCACTCTGTGCACCTCTCTTTCTGGATTTAGCAAACAAAGATAGCAAATGGTTATTTAGCCTTTTGAGTGCTTTGAAAAAAGCGGAATTTCCGCTGCTTTCAAGGCAGTCAAAAAACCACATAACGCTTGGCAGGGAAAACTCCCCGCCAAGCGATAGAAAACCGATTAAAACTAATTATTCAGCTTTCTGTACAGTTTCGAGTGTCCAAGCGCCTGCCTCTGTATCAACAGTCTTGATGTAAGCTGTGTCACGTTTTGCGTCGCCGATGTCGTCAAATGCGATTTCGCCGGAAACGCCGGTGTATGTTACGTTCGGGAGAGCCGCCTTAACAGCTGCCTTATCGGGAGAGCCTGCTGCCTTGATAGCTTCGAGAGCTACGTAGTAAGCATCGTAACCCATTGCTGTAACTGCGGAAATTGTGTCGTCACCGCCGTTTGCAGTTTTTGCATCAGCGTTTGTGTTGATGTAGTTCTTGATGCCTGTATCGAACTCTTCAGAACCGCCTTCCTGATAGAAGGTAGAAACGTAAAGCTTTGTATCTGTACCCTTAGCTGCTTCGAGAACCTTGTTGTCATCAAGAGTGTCAGAGCCGAGAATCGGGAGACCGATTTCAAGTCTTGCAGCCTGAGAAACTATCTGTGTAGCATATGCGATGGATACGGGAATGAAGATAACTTCACAGCCTTCGCTCTTAGCCTTGTTGAGATACTGTGTAAAGTCAGCTGTATTTGTGGGGAAGTCATCCTTGATTACTTCGCCGCCTGCTGCTGTAAATGTCTGTTCAAAGAATGTAAGAAGACCCTGGTCATATTCGTTACCGAGCTCACCGAGAAGGTATGCCTTCTTAGCTTCGAACTTTGTCTTTGCAAAGTTTGCAAGGACAGAGCCCTGGAACGGGTCAAGGAAGCAAATTCTGAAGTAGTGCTCGTTACCCTTTGTTACGTTGGGGTTTGTACATGTAATACCCATAGCTGCAAGACCTGCCTGGTCAAAGGTGTCACTTGCTGCCATAGAAACGCCCGAGCCGTATGAACCGAGAACGATAGAAACGTCCTTGTCAACGAGGTCAGCCGCTGCTGAGGGAGCTTTGTCAGTTGTAGAACCGTTGTCGGAATATACAACTTCGATCTTGTACTCTACATCGCCGAGAGTGATAGAGGGAGTTTCAGAATTTGCGTACTGTACGCCGAGAAGCTCCTTCTTGCCACCGGAGGCAGAGTCACCTGTAAGGGGCTCAAACACGCCGATTCTGATTACGTTTTCCTTTGCGCCGTCATTCGCATCACCGTCATTATTGGTGTTGCCTGTACAGGAAGCAAGGGATGCGGTAAGCATTGCCGCAGAGAGAAGAAGTGCAAATAACTTTTTCATGGGAAATACCTCCAAAAAATTTTTCGTTCGTCAAATTCAAAATATTAAACTTTATTTTCAACAAGAAAATATCAATTTTAATTTTGCAATTTTCTGAACGCTTGCAACAATTATACCATAATTTTTTTCAAAATGCTATACTTTTTTCTAATTTTTTTCAAAAAATGAAGTTTAATTCCGATTTTTTTAAGCAAAAAAACCGAATTTGAATTTTTTGTTAACTCACGCTTTGCCGTTTTCTATCAAATAACTGTACTTACAGTGACTTCTATTATTCATTCCAATTTAATCTTCAGCTACCACATATTTGAAATTACTTAATTCAAATTTTTTTGTTTTTTTCAATATAATATTAATAATAATTATCTAATTATCTATTTTTCCATTTCATTATATATTTGTTTGTGCTTACATATAGCGGAAAAACTGACAAGTATAACCATTGATTTATGATTTCCAACAATGTATAATTGAGCCATAGAAAGAAAGGAGGACAAAATAATGAAAAAAATTCTTTCTATTGCAGTCGCTTCCTCTTTTGCGGCTCTAACGCTTACACAAGGCGCAAGTGCCTTGTCTTTCCACAAAGACGTGCTTTCAAAGCTTCCGGAGCTAAAGGATTGCAGTACAAATGAGTGTATTATGAATAAGTATAATATCAAAGACGCACTCGGCGAAAACTGCACTTTAAGTAAGGAAATTCTTGAGACGCTTTTACAAAGCGGAAAGCTTCCTTCTTGTCTTAATATCGAATATCTGAATAAGATATTCACTTCCTGCGGAGACGGTAATTGCATTATAGACTTCTTTGGCGGAAACTGTCAGACACCGGAAATCCCGGATGATGACAAGCCGGAACAGGACATACCGGAGCAAGAAAAACCAGAAGAAAACATTCCTGAAATCCCCGAGCAGGACACAGATACTCCTGCACCTGAAGTAAAGCCGGAAGCTCCCGAAACACCACCCGAAAATCCTGAAGAAAACACGCCCGATGTTGAAATTCCGGATAACACTCCCGATATTCCCCTAAAGCCGGAAATTCCCGAAAACGATGGTAATACTGATAACGAAACGCAGACTCCCCCATCTTATGAAAATGAATATTCAGCTTTTGTAAATGAGGTTGTAGGCCTTGTAAACAAGGAACGTGAAGCGAACGGTCTGAGTGCACTTTCTGCAAGTGATACTTCACTTATGAATGCTGCATCACAGCGTGCAAAGGAACAGGCACAGCTCTTCTCACATACAAGACCGAGCGGTCAAAGCTGGGACACAGTTCTTGGTGAATTCGGTGTAATCTACAGAGGCGCAGGAGAAAACGTAGCCTACGGTCAGTCTACACCGGCACAGGTAGTAAGTGCCTGGATGAATTCACAGGGACACAGAGAAAACATTCTCAATCCTAATTATAAAAACATTGGTGTCGGTGTATACTATCAAAACGGCACATACTACTGGGCACAGCTTTTTACTTATTAATGCCATATTTCTCCATAATTTAATCCAAATGTTAAGATTATACGCAGGGCTAAAGAGTTCTGCGTATTTTCTTTGCTGAAATATATTTTATAACCCTATTGAAATATTCTGTTTTATGTGTTAGAATGTATTCTGAAGATAAACTTTTTTACTTATGAGGTATATGAATATGGATAAATACGAAAACTATTTTGAAATAACAGAGCAGCTTTACTGCGAAGCCCTTCGCAAAATGATTCCACCGGCAAGATATGCAGTATATACGATAGCCGTGCTTCTTCTTGGAATAAGCTCTGCAGTAATGTTTTACGGCGGCAATTATAAAACCGGTATAATCTGGGCAATACTTGCAGTTCTTCTTGCTTTATACGGTTTTTTCGGCATAAGCTTTAAAGCAAAGAGACACTACCGTAAAAATATCGGTGCTCTCTGCGATAAGGAAGGAAAATTCTGGAGAAGAACAAGGTTTTCTCAGGATAAATTCTACGTTACTGAGCCAACCACATCGGCAAATTTAAAATACTCGGATATTCTCGGTGTAAGTGAAACAAAAAATCTTTATATAATACTTCTAAAAGAAAAAAAACTTGTTTTTATCGCAAAAAATTCATTTAAAGAAGCTACAAATTCAGAATTTATTGCTTTTCTAAAAGAAAAGTGCAACGTAACAGATTAAGGAGGAAAATTATGCTCAAGGAAAAATCAAAAGCACCGGAGTTCAGACTTTTCGCAGGTGACGGAAAAGAATATTCTTTATCAGATTTTAAAGGCAAAAAAATCGTACTTTATTTCTATCCGAAGGACTCAACGGCAGGCTGTACAAAGCAGGCACTCGGTTTTGCGGAAAAATATAACAAATTTAACTCCAATAATACAGTTATTATCGGAGTTAACAAGGATAGTATAAACTCTCACAAAAAGTTTGCAGAAAAATATTCCTTACCATTTCTTCTCCTTTCAAATCCCGACCTTGAGGTTTTAAAGGAATACGGCGTATGGAAAGAAAAGAAAATGTGCGGCAAGGTATCTATGGGCATAGTACGCACAACGTTTATTATTGATGAAGACGGAAATATTGAAAAGATATACGACAAAGTAAAAGCCGACGGACACGCAGCAGAGGTTCTTGAATACCTCGGAATAGAATAACTGCGCTTTTACAGACAATGAAAGGAATAAAACAATGAAAAAAATCACAAGCTTCACCGTTGACCACACAAAATTCGCAGAAGGTATATATATTTCAAGAATTGACGATGATATAACAACCTATGACCTTCGTATGAGAAAACCCAACGGCGGAGATTACATTTCAGCTTCTGCTATGCACACAATGGAGCATATGTTTGCAACATTTATAAGAAATTCTTCAATTGCAGACGACGTAATCTACTTTGGACCAATGGGTTGTCAGACGGGATTTTATCTACTCGTAAGAAACGCTGATAATATGCGTGTTTTCTCGGAAATCAAAAAAGTTCTAAGAAGCATCGTTGAATATGACGGTGAAGTTTTCGGTAATTCTGAAATAGAATGCGGAAATTATAAAACCCTTAACCTCGAGCTTGCGCACTATGAGGCAAAAAGATATTTAAAAGTCCTTAATGGTATTATTACTCCATCCTTCTCTTACGAGGAATAATTTACACCTCATTGTTTTACAGGAAAGAAATAAAATATTATTATATTTTTCATATTATTGATGTACAATACCCTTGATAGTTCGTACCTTACACAAAGATATGTTCTGAGTGGAAAGCTGCGGCATATATTGCATACTGTTCTACTGTATCCCTTTACATAGGATTCAGGTGTAATTGCCGTGCTCCAATCTCGGAGTACGGCTTATTTTTTGAAAGGATTTATAATGATGCAAAAAAAAGAAAAGCAAGGCTACAGGCTTTCTGCACCTTGGATTATTATACTTATTCTATTGCCTGTTATATCTGCACTTATCTCTCTATGCATAGGCAGAATTGCAGTTTCACCGCTTGATGTTATTCGCTCGGCGTTTGCAAATATTTTTGGCGGTGAAACACTTGAAAGTATATACGAAATAACCCTGTGGAAGCTAAGACTTCCGAGAATACTTCTTGCGCTTCTTGCGGGTGCAGGACTTTCGGTATCCGGCTGTGCTTTTCAGAGCCTTTTCTCAAACCCACTTGCAACACCCGACACTCTTGGGGTTGCCTCCGGCGCAGGCTTCGGTGCAGCACTTGGACTTCTTATGGGTCTTGGCCTTGCCGGCGTTCAGATAATCTCCTTTGTTTTCGGAATACTTGCTGTTGTTCTTACAGTTCTTGCGGGTATAGGCAGCGCAAGAAGAAATCTTAACGGTGTGGTTCTTTCCGGAATTATGATTGGCTCTCTCTTTTCATCACTGATTTCACTTGTAAAATTCGTTGCGGACACGGAAAGCGAGCTTCCCGCAATTACCTACTGGCTTATGGGAAGTCTTGACAGTGCAAGCTACAAATCTCTGATTTTTGGTGCCGTGCCAATTATCACAGGATGCGTTATTCTGCTTCTGCTGCGTTGGAGAATGAATCTTCTCTCTCTCTCCGATGAAGAAGCAACTTCATCCGGTGTTAACATAAAAGCACTTCGTGCAGTCACGATTATATGTGCTACTATGATTACATCCGCATGCGTTTCAATGTGCGGTCAGGTTGGCTGGATAGGACTTCTTGTTCCCCATATGTGCAGAATGAAGTTCGGTAACAACCATATGGCACTTATCCCGTCTTCAATTCTTCTCGGCTCTGCTTTTCTCGTTATAGTTGATACAGTAGCAAGAAGTATAACTGCTACTTCTCTCCCCATTTCGATTCTTACGGCAATTATCGGAGCGCCGTTCTTTATAATTCTCATGAGAAAAAGCTATCGTCTGTCCGAATAAAATGTAAACGAAAGGATAAAAAATGCAGTTAAAGATAGAAAATGCATCTTTTTCATATAAAACAAATATTCCGGTTATAAGTAACCTTAATTTTGAAGCACAAAGCGGTGACCTTATTGCTGTTCTCGGACCTAACGGTGCCGGCAAAACCACTATGCTTAAGTGCATTATGGGATTTTTGAAATTTAATACCGGAAGGTCATTTTTCGACGGAAAGGATATAAGAAAAATCCCTCAAAAAAAATTCTGGAGCAAGGTATCCTACGTACCGCAAGCAAAAGGGATTAGTTCTTCCTTAAATGCCGAAGAAATGATACTTCTCGGTCTTACATCTAAAATCGGAGTTTTTTCATCACCAAAGCAAGAAGACAGAAAAAAGGTTTATGAAATATCGGAAAGACTGAAAATCACCCATTTACTTTACAAAAAATGCAACGAAATGAGCGGCGGCGAGCTTCAGATGGTGCTTATTGCAAGGGCACTTATTTCAGAGCCGGAGCTTATCATACTTGACG
>JAZOCR010000161.1:0-15268 GCA_045596605.1 Eubacteriales bacterium
GGTGTAAAGCTCACAGTAAAAGACACGGGCATCGGAATACCTGATGAAGATTATGATAGAATTTTCGAACGCTTTTACAGAGTCGACAAAAGCCATTCAAAGGAAGTTGGTGGCACGGGGCTTGGTCTTTCAATAGTAAAACACGCAACAAAAATACATAATGCCGAAATATTTCTTGAAAGCTCACTTGGCATTGGAACAACAGTATCTATCGTATTTCCCAAAAACGTCTGAAATTTAAAAAGTCATTACATCAAAGTAATGGCTTTTTTCGCACTTTACATGGATTTTACATTAGTATGATATGGGATTTTAACTAAATATAGTATTATTTATATGTGAAATATTACTTACAGTAATAACATCAATTTCTTTTGGATAAATTATATTTATATAAAGTGAAAGGAATCGCATTGAATGGATACTTACCTTTTTAATCTTTTGACACTAATAGGTGGGCTCTGTCTTTTTCTCTTTGGAATGAACATAATGGGACAGTCGCTTGAGCGGCGTGCCGGAAGCAAGCTGAGTGACCTGCTTGCAAAGCTCACTACCAACAAATTTGCAGGACTCCTCACAGGTCTTGGAGTTACTGCCGTAATTCAAAGCTCGTCAGCAACGACGGTTATGGTAGTAGGCTTCGTTAATTCAGGTCTTATGACGCTCAGCCAGGCAATAAACGTTATCATGGGCGCAAATATTGGGACCACAGTTACCGCATGGGTACTCAGCCTTAGCGGAATTGAAAGCAGTAACATTTTTATGCAACTGCTTAAGCCCTCTTCCTTTACTCCCGTGCTTGCTCTTATAGGAATTATTTTCTATCTGTTCTGTAAAAGCGACAAAAAGAAAGATACCGGTATGATTCTTCTCGGTTTTGCTACACTTATGTTTGGCATGGAAACGATGTCAGATGCAGTTGCTTTTCTTGAAGAAGTACCGCAATTCGCTGAGCTGTTCGTAGTGTTTAAGAACCCGATAATGGGCATGCTTGCAGGTATATTGCTCACTGCAATCATTCAGTCAAGCTCTGCTTCCGTGGGTATACTACAGGCTCTTGCCATAACCGGTAAGGTTTCATACGGTGCAGCGATACCGATTATTATGGGTCAAAATATAGGCACATGCATTACCGCAATACTTTCATCAATAGGCGCAAATAAAAACGCCAAGCGTGCAGCAATGGTTCATCTTTCCTTTAACGTTATCGGAACCGGAGTATGGCTTGCCGTGTTCTGGATAATAACAGCAACACTCTCTCCTGCAATACTGGGCGATTCAGCAACAGGCTTTGGAATCGCTGTTTGTCACTCTATCTTTAATCTTCTTTGTATGCTTCTGCTTCTTCCAATGTCAAATCTGCTTGAAAAAATCGTTATAAAGCTAATACCCGAATCAAAATCACCGGAATATATTGCTGAGCTTGACGAGCGTCTTCTTGCTACACCTCCTATCGCCCTTCAGCGTTGCCGTGAGCTGACTAACGACATGGCTCTTGCATCAGTTGATGCATATAAATACGCCTGCTCTCTTTTCACCGATTATAATAAAGAAAAAGCTGATAAAATACTTGAGCTTGAAGAAAAATCCGACCATTATGAAGACGTTCTTGGCTCATATCTCGTAAAGCTAAGCACGATGAAAATCAGCGCAGATGACAACCGAGAAGCTGCAATGCTTCTTAAAGCAATTGGAGATTTTGAAAGAATTTCCGACCATAGCGTAAATATACTTGAATCCATACTTGAAATACGTGATAAGAAGCTTGAGTTTTCTGACAATGGTATGGATGAACTAAGGACCATGTCAAATGCTGTGACTACCATTGCAAACAGAACTCTTGCTGCATTTGTCAACCGAGATCTTGATGCGAGCTCCGAGGTTGAGCCTCTTGAAGAGGTAATAGACGAATTAAAGGAAGAAATGCGTTCAAGACATATATACAGACTCCAGCAAAACGGGTGCAGTATTGAAGCCGGCTTTGTGTGGAACGACCTATTGACAAACTTTGAAAGAATCTCCGACCACTGCTCAAATATTGCAGGTGGCATTATAGACAGAGCAGAAAACACAATGAATATCCACGAATCACTTCGAAAAATCAAGACAAGTGACGAGAAGTATAAGGAACTATATAATTATTACAGAAAGAAATTCTCTCTTGGAAATATATAAAGCAAATGGCTTTTAAAATATACGAAAAATTCCCGTATGCAAAACATACGGGAACTTTCATTAGGAGAAAAAATTGTGCACAAAACTAACCACAGTAAATACTGCGGAGCCCAACAAATTATATTTAAATTATTCTGTGGGCGGAAGGAGTATTTCTGTAAAGGAGACGCCAAATACTTTGGAAAAGGCAACAATTTCAATGTCGGTGACAAAACGCTTGCCGCATTCGATTCTCTGAACTGCATTTTTATCAATATCAATTCCGAGAATCTGCATTTTTTCTGCCAATGCACGCTGCGACATCTTAATTGCAGACTGCTTACGCAATTTTGCAATTTGTTCACCGCAAATATTGTTTTTTCCGGTATCCGATTTGTTCTTAAACATTAAAACACCTCAACTTATAGTGCATATTTTTAACTATTATAACAAAAATTCGACAATTATTGACACACAGAATATGTTTAATAACTAAAATATATGATAATTTATCAATTTTTGGTATATTTTATGTGAAAATACACATTTTTGAAACAAAGTTAACAATCAAGCATCTGCTTTGCAAGCTTTCGAGTCATTTCGACAAGCTTCATATCAGCAACAAGATCAGCAATTTTAAATCTCATTTCACCATGCTGTCGCTCCCCGAAAAACTCACCGGGACCACGAAGAACAAGATCCTGTTGTGCAATTTCAAATCCGTTATTGCTTTTACAAAGGGCATTAAGTCTTTTTGTTGTAACAGAATCATCTGAAGCTCTGCTTTTGCCGTTTAACACAGGCGATACGAGCACGCAGTAGGATTTACTGCTTCCTCTGCCTACCCGTCCTCTGAGCTGATGAAGCTGTGACAGACCAAACCGTTCTGCATTCTCAACTATCATAAGTGTTGCATTCGGTACGTTTACTCCTACCTCTATAACGGTCGTAGAAACCAAAATATCGGTTTTACCTTCGGAAAACTCAAACATTATTCTGTCCTTTTCAGCGTTTTTAAGTTTACCGTGCATAAATTCAACTGTATAATCCGGAAACCTGCTTTTCAGCTCAGAGCAGAATCTTTCAACACTTTTTAGTGCCTCTTTTTCACTTTTTGATTCGTCCGCCTCCTCAGGGTCCTTAACAAGCGGACATACAACGTACACTTGGTTTTTATTGTTTACGTGCTTTTCTATAAACTTATTAAGTCTTTCCCTGTACTCTTCGCCAACCGCAAATGTATCAACCTTCTGACGTCCCGGCGGTAAATCAGTAACAGACGTAATATCAAGGTCGCCATAAAGCATAAGCGCAAGTGTTCTGGGAATAGGAGTTGCACTCATAACAAGCATATGAGGCTTTGTATTATCATCAAATCTGTTATCTGTGGATACTTTATTTTCGAGCTTTTCCCTTTGTTTTACTCCAAATCTGTGTTGCTCATCGGTAATAACAAGCGACAGTGCAGAAAATTCAACATTTGTCTCAATAAGTGCGTGTGTACCAATAAGGAAATCAATCTCGCCTGCTGAAAGCCTTTTGAGTATTGTTTTTTTCTTTGCAGCACTTGTATTGCCTGTAAGAAGCTCGCAGCTTATTCCGTGGCATTTCATAAGAGGCATAAGGGAATTATAGTGCTGAGCTGCAAGAATTGCCGTAGGCGCCATAAGGGCAGCTTGTCTGTGATTCTTTGCGCAAACGTAAACAGCAGCAGCCGCAATTATTGTCTTTCCGCAGCCAACGTCGCCTTGTATAAGTCTACGCATCGGTGAGCTTTTATTTGACATATCGTCAATAATATCTTTGACAGCAGTAAGCTGACCACCTGTTAGCTTGAAGGGTAAAGAATTTAAAAAATCATCATAATTGATATATGACATTTTAAAGCTATTATACTTCTCATTTTCACTGCCGATTTTCAAAAGCCCCATTTGAAAATTCAGAAGCTCGTCAAAGGCAAGTCTTTTTCTGGCGATTTCTATATCTTCACTGCATAACGGAAAGTGTATTTTGCATAGCGCTTCATAATAAGTACACAGACCGTATTTTTCACGCTGCTCTGCGGTTAATATATCAAATTTTTCATCTTTAAACACTTCGAGTGCCTGCTTTACGGCATTTATAATAATTGTGTCCGTAATACCGGCCGTAAGAGAATATTTTGGCACAAAGGGAAGTAAAGGGCGTTTTTCATAAACAGGCTCAAAGCTCGGAGAAGTAAATTCCGGCTGTGTAAAGCCTCCGCCTACTCTTCCGTAAAGTCTGACCTTTGTTCCAACCGGTATGCTGTATCCGAGATACTCTCTGTTAAAAAAGGTGCACTTCACGGAGCCTGTATCGTCGTATGCTGAAAATTTCTGCACAGTCATAGCCCTTGAACCATTTTTTGAAGGTATTCTCGTGCTTTTTATTGCGGTTCCGATAGTTACCTCACAGGACTGAATTTCACCGGGGATAAGCTCGTTTACATTTCTTATGTCCCCTCTGTTTTCATACCCTCTCGGATAGTGTTCGCACAAATCAAGAAGATTATGTATCCCAAGCTTTGCAAAAAGCTTTTCACGTGCAGAGCTTACACCAAAAAGTGCAGATACCTTACTGTCAGACCTGAGCATTTTTAAACCTCCGAAAAATATCTTAAAAAATTATACCTCTATTTTTGCACAATGTCAAGTAATTAAATATTTAATTTATATGTACATTATACAAAAAATGTCTTAAAATACTCAAAAATATTCTTATTTTAAAAAAACTATTGCAATTAAATAGAATTTGTGATAAAATATCTTTGGCAGAGTAGAAACGAATGCGTTAAGTGCTGTGCGAACGGGGAGTTGGCGCACGGACGAAGATTTTTTCGCGGTATTCGCTTCGCATCCCGCTGTCGCATAAGTGACCTTTCGTACTTCCGGCAAAACATGTCGATGCTATGAAAAGCTATGCGGCGTAAATTTATCTTTATTGCCGCATTTTTTGCGGAAAACAGGAGGACTTATGTTAAATTCAAAAAGCTTCAGCAAAACGCTTGTAATTGACGCAATTATGATTGCTCTTTACGTTGTACTGAACACACTTGCAGAAATCCCGCTAGGAAACATAAAAATCACATTAGGACCGCTTCCGGTAATTCTTGTTGCTTTTTATTTTGGAATTGGGCACGCATCTGTTGTTGCAGGTATCGGTGAATTTATTTCGCAGCTACTCGGTTTCGGTCTTACCTGGACAACACCTCTATGGATTATTCCGACGGTCGCAAGAGCAGTTATTATTTGTATTCTTCTTTCTCCTCTTATGAGAGTAAAAAAGTATGAAAATATTACCAAGGTTAAGTATTATGAGTATTTGATAATACTTCTTGTTTCAGGACTTATCACTACTGTGCTTAACACTGGCGTTATTGCTCTTGACGCAATTATTTTTGGATATTATTCTTACGCATATGTTTTTGGAGATTTTGTTTTCCGTGTTTTAGCTGCAATAATTTCAGCTCTTATATATACAATTATTTCAAAAGCGGTAATAGGTGCTCTTTACAAAACAAAGATATTCCCTACTACCGCATGAAAAGGTTTCTTGCGTTCTATGCCAGAATTAAGGTTTAGTTCCGGTGTTTTAATGTCTTTTTGACATATTGCGCAATTATCCTAACACCATATTATGAAGCACTCCCCCATTTGTCACACACGAAATATTTTTAAAAAGAGGTAAATATAAAATGATTAAGCTTTCTCCGTCAATTCTTTCCTGTAATTTTGCATATCTTGCCGAAGACATAAAAAAAGCAGAAAATGCCGGCGCACAGTATATGCACATAGACGTTATGGACGGACACTTCGTTCCGAATCTTTCTTTCGGTACTTGTGTTGTTTCATCCATAAGACCTGTTTCGAATACTGTTTTCGACGTGCATCTTATGATATACAATCTCGAAAGATATATCCCCGACTTCTGCAAGGCAGGGGCAGATATTATTACATTCCACATTGAAGCTACTGATAATCCCGATAAAATCATTGAACTGATAAGAAGCTTCGGTGTAAAAGTGGGCATATCCGTAAAACCAGGTACTCCCTTCTCTGCAGTTGAAAAATATATGGATAAAATCGATATGCTTCTTATTATGACGGTTGAGCCCGGCTTTGGCGGTCAGAAGTTCATGGCAGATATGCTTCCGAAAATCCGTGAAGCAAAGCAGTATTGCGAAAAGAACAATCTCTCCGTCGATATTGAGGTTGACGGTGGAATAAATCACGAAACCTGCAAGCTTTGTACAGAAGCAGGCGCAAACGTAATCGTTGCAGGCTCTGCAGTATTTGGTGCACCGGACATAAAGGCTGCAGTTGAAGGCTTTTTAAAATAAAAAAATGAACAAAGAAAGAACCATCGTTACGCTTCTTCGTGAAATATCAGCGGAAAACGGCTATGATTTCAGAACGTTCTCCTACGATTGGGTTAAACAGATAACCAAAGACGGCGCTTCTATGTTCATACACGGGTACAATTTTCCTGTAAATGATACCTCATTTACCCTTATAGCCAATGACAAGGCCTGTACAAGCGAAGTGCTTACGTCTTTCGGCATACCCAATGTTGAACATAGCTATTTTATGAGTCCCAACGACTTACATTATGTAAAATACCTTGGCATTGACGGCAACTGGAGCAGTATGACACGCCTTCTTGAAAAATACGGAAAGGTTGTTGTAAAGCCAAATTCCGGTACAGGCGGTGCGGGACTTTATATCGTTGACAGCCGTGAAAAGCTTGAGAAAGCTGTAAATGATATTTTTTCAAAAACAACTACCCTTTCCATATGCCCATTTTACGAAATAGAAAATGAATTCAGGGTTATAATACTTAACGGCACCGTGCGACTTGTTTTTAAAAAAATTCGCCCGTATGTAATTGGCAACGGCACTGATAATGTTGCTGTAATTTGCGCAAAATGCGGAAAAAGCGTAAGCAGTGATATTAGCATTGATTTGAGTTATATACCTAATGAGAATGAAAAGGTCGAAATCGGTTGGAAGCACAATCTTGGTCAGGGCTCAACTCCTGAAATACTACATTCGGGAGAGCAATATAATGAAATAACATCACTTGCACTGCAAACGCTTTCTGTACTCGGTGGAGCTTTCGCATCGGTTGACTGCGTAAGTGTCAATGGCAAATACCGTGTTCTTGAGGTAAACAGCGGTGTAATGATGGACAACTTTGCAAACACAAACAAAGAAAGCTATAACACGGCAAAGAGTATTTACCGTGACGCAATTGAACTTTATTTTGAAAACAAAATATAAAACACAAAGAAAGGCAAGGTCAGTGATATGGCAATATTTGAAAAAGGAAATGCGATAGTAGGTCAGTCCGGCGGTCCCACATGTGCGATTAACGCAACTCTCGCAGGAGTTATTAAAGGATGTCTGTCCGAAAAATCCATTGATAAGATTTACGGCATGAAGAACGGCGTTGAGGGACTTCTCAGAGAGGATTTCCTTGATATGCGTGAATATTTTAAGAATGCAAATGATAAAAATCTTGAGCTTCTTGCATCAACTCCGGCATCAGCACTTGGTTCATGCAGAAAGAAAATCACCGACGATGAAATGTGTTCTAAAATCATTTCAATTCTTGAAAAATATGAGATCAGATATTTCTTCTATATCGGCGGTAACGACAGTATGGATGCAGTGATGAAGCTTTCAGCTTACGCAAACGCTCACCCTGATGCATATGCCGTAAACTTTATAGGAGTGCCTAAAACTATCGATAATGACCTTGTTCTTACCGACCACACTCCCGGATATGGCTCTGCAGCAAAATATATTGCGGTTTCCATGCAGGAAATTATGCGTGACGTTGCGGTGTATACAACAAAGGCAGTTACAATTGTTGAAATTATGGGACGTGATGCAGGTTGGCTGACTGCCGCAAGTGCACTTACAACACACCTTTGCGGAACAGGTCCTGAGCTTATTTACCTTCCCGAATGTGCTTTTGACGAAGAAACATTCCTTTCAGAAGTAAAGGCTAAACTTGAAGAAACAGACTACGTAGTAGTTGCAGTTTCCGAGGGTATCAAGAACAAAGACGGTTCATACGTTGCAGAGGCAGCTATGAGCGGCGTTACCGACTCTTTCGGTCACAAATATCTTGCAGGCACAGGTAAATACCTTGAGAACGTAATAAGAGATAAAATCGGCTGTAAGGTTCGTTCAGTTGAGCTCAATATTCTTCAGCGTTGTGCATCTCATATATCCTCTAAAACAGATATTGAGGAATCCATTCGTACAGGTGAAGCGGCAGTACGACATGCTGTTTGCGGAGAAACCGGCAAGATGGCAGCTATCAAGCGTGTTGCAGGCATAAGCGAATACGCAAGTGAAATCGACGTTGAAAACGTTGCTGATATTGCAAACAAAATTAAAAAGGTTCCGAAATCCTTCATCAACGAAAAGGGTAACGGTGTAACAGAAAAATGCATTGAATATATGCTTCCTCTTATCCAGGGTGAATATCCGTCAAGATACGAGGACGGCCTTCCCGTTCATTTTGTATTTTAATTTTTTTGCCGAAGCGTTTTGCTTCGGCAATTTTGCTTCAGAAAAATATTGAATATTAACATTATAAATAAAAAAAACACTTGTAATTTTTGAAAAATAGTGTTATAATACACTTTGTTGTATTAATTGGCAATAAAATGTAATAAAAACTTATTTTGGAGGACGTTATGGCAAATTACAAAAAGAAAAATCAAGGACTTGCAGGACTTATTTTTATATGGGTTCTTGTTATACTTCTCGCTTTTGGAGCATTTTGGGTAATAAGACACTACAATCTCAATAACTCAACAATCATTTCAAACGACCAGCTTGCTGAAACTCTCGCTCTTGCTCTTGACACGCACGCCGGAAAGCTCACGGAGGAAGACATAGCATCAATTGAGGGAATAAGCTATGCTGACTATGGTACTGCATCTGAGATACTTTTATACCTTCCCGGCTATAATGCTGCTTACGAGGCATATTATGCCGAAGATGTCACCGATGAGCAGAAGAAGGAGCTTACCGATCCTTCCAGCTTAATCGCTTATACAACACTTTCCGAAACAGATATTTACAGTGACCTTCATCTTTTCAAAGGCATTACAGCTTTCAATTTCATTAATGGAACCGATAAAATGAATGAAAATGATGTTCTTACAATAGCCGCTGAAAACTCTCCGAATCTTAATAGCTTCTCTGTAAGATCATATGTTGTAAATGATTTTTCAGTGGTTAAAAACCTTCCGAAACTTGAAACCTTGGTAATCTATGACTCAGCACTTTCTGATATTTCTGCTATTTCCGAGCTTAAAAATCTTAAATATCTCGACCTTAGCGAAACAGGACTTACCGATATTTCACCTCTCTCATCACTTGACAATGAAACAATAGAGGTAGTATATCTTACAGGCAACCCGATTACAGACTGGTCTCCTGTGTCTCACCTTGACCAAGATAAGGTTATAAAGGAAATCGAATCTGATGAATCCTCTGAAGAAACAGACGCTGAAACAGAAACAGAAACTGACACTGAAGCTGACACTGAAGCTACCACAGAAGAAACAGCTGAATAAACAAAAAACTATCACAGCTACCGGGAAGAAATTCCCGGTAGTATTTTTATTTTCTTTGCTATTTCAAATGTTAGATGTTTTCAAATTAACAAAAATGTTAATTTTAGCGCGCAATGTAGTAAAAATGTATAACGCAAAACAAAAAATGTTATCAATATTGTAAAAATTAAAGAAAAGTACTTGTAATTTCCAAAGATATGTACTATAATATATTATAATAAATTTAGTAAAGTGAGTGATTGTAATGGCGGAAAACTCCGGAAAAACAAGAACATTTTCTGTTGCAACCGATAAAGAAGTGGAAATGTTTCAGATTTTATCAACCGTTTATGCCTCTTTGAAAGAAAACGGTTATGACCCGATAAATCAACTCGTTGGTTATATTCTTTCTGAAGACCCCACTTATATCACGAACAGAAACAACGCAAGAGCTCTTATCAGAAAAATTGACCGTGACGAGCTGCTTCGCACTCTTGTTAAGAGCTATCTTGGTATATCCAACGAATAAACTGAAAGGACAGATTAAAATGGCAAACGAAGAAATTCTTACTTATAAAGGTCTTCCGCTTGTTCGTAGCGGTAATAAGATATATTACGGTGACCCAAAGAAAAAGTACATACTTGTACTTATCATTTTAAAGGTTGACAAAACCGGTGATATTCCTCTCCCCTCAAGAATTCTCGTGCAGATAAGAAGCACTGAATATTGTGAGGAGGGTGCTGATATTATTCTTCAGGAAAAGGAAAAGACAAATCTCGGAGAAGCTTTTCAGCTTGGACTTATTTGGCTTGAGCGTGCTCTTGCAAAGTAAAATTATAAATTGAGACTGTCCATTTATTATGGATTGTCTCTTTTTTACTGAAATCGTAAAATTAATCTGAAAGGACGTTAGTAATGAAGATAAACAAGCTATTGTCAATGGCACTCGCAGTTATTGCCTGTATTGCACTATTATTTGTCGTAATATTTTTTAATAATAAAGTTTCCGACAAAAATGATATAACCGAAAACAACAATAACGTTTCCACAGGAAACACCAACGAAACAGCAGACAATAATAACAATGAGAATAACATTGAAAACGATACTTCTTCCGACAAAAAGAATGAAGACGTTCCCCCTGCCCCTGAAACAAAAACAGTTTCTTTTCTTGCGGCCGGTGACAATATAATACACGAGGCTATAATAGATGATGCAAAGACCCTTGCAAAAAATGCAGACATAAATAAGGAGTATTATTTTGACCCTATATATGAAAACCTTAAAGAGCTTATTTCCGGCGCTGACATTTCATTTGTGAACCAGGAGGGGCCGATTGCAGGTAAAGAATTAGGCTATTCGGGTTATCCGAATTTCAATGCTCCCAACGAAGCAGGCTTGGCACTTGTAAATGTCGGCTTTGATATAGTAAATATTGCTAACAACCACCTTCTTGACAGAGGTGAGAAGGGATACAAAAACAGTATTGAATTCTGGGAAAATCAGCCTGTAAAACTCATTGGTGGTTATAAGAGCGAGGAGGACTTTAACACCATTCGCTATTATAAATACGAAGATTTGACTATTGCACTTCTTTCCTATACCTACGGTACAAACGGCATATATCTACCTTCCACAAGCACAATGTGGGCTCCATACTATTTTGAAAACGATGTAGTTAATAAGCACACAAAGGAAGCAAGAGAGAATGCTGACATAGTAATCGTTTCTATCCATTGGGGTGATGAAAACTCCTTTACCCCTAACGAAACACAAAAGCAATACTGCGATATAATGGTAAACAACAACGTTGACGTAATAATCGGAACTCATCCGCACGTACTTCAGCCGATTGAGTGGAAGGACCGTCCCGACGGCAAGAAAACGCTTGTTGCTTACTCAATCGGTAATATGCTTTCCACCATGGAATATGCAAGATATATGGTCGGAGGTCTTCTGACCTTTGATATTGAATATACAGAGCCGTCCGATGCGGCAATCGTAAATCCCAAGCTAATTCCGACATACTGCCATTACAATCAGGCAAGAGCGGGTCTTAAGCTTTACGAATTTTCAAAATATAGCGAGGACCTATATAAGACTCACAGATCAATGCTGACAGAGAACGTAAGCTTTGACCGGGCAATAAAATACGTAACTGATACAATAGACAGCGATTTTCTTTGTGAAGATTTTCTGTCATTTGCAAATCAATAGAAATATATCAAACATATGAAAGGAAGACACATAATGAAAACTTTAATGGAAAAGGAAATATACGAGCAGCCCGAGGTGCTTGCCCGTATTGAAAAAACCAACGAGGATACCTTAAACGCTCTTGTAGAAAAGGTAAACGCTGAAAAGCCCGCATTTGCATACTTTGCAGCACGTGGAACCTCCGACCATGCATCAATATACGCAAGCTATCTTATGGGCATATACAAGGGCATCCCCTCAGGTCTTGCACTTCCATCTGCTATAACTACATATAACGGTGCACTTTGCCTTAAGAACTCTCTTGTTATTGGCGTTTCCCAGTCAGGTAAGGCTGAAGACGCAAGAAACGTAATGTTGAGAGGAAAGGAATGCGGAGCAACCGTTATGGCTGTTACAAACGACCTTACATCCCCTATGGCAAAGCAGGCAGACTATCACCTTTACTGTGATGCAGGCGAAGAAAAGAGCGTTGCTGCAACAAAGACCTTTACATCAGAAATGTACAACCTTGCACTCTTCACAGCAAAGTGGTCAGAAAACAAAGAGCTTCTCGAAAAGCTCCGTACAGTACCTGAAACACTTTCACGTATGCTTGACGAGGTGGCTCCCCAGATTGATAGTATTATATCAAGATACAGATTTATGGAAGAGGGCTTTGTTCTCTCCCGTGGTCTTACATATCCAGTGGCCCTTGAAGCTTGTCTTAAGCTCCAGGAAACAAACTACGTAAAAATGAAGGGCTATGCAATCAGTGACTTCTATCACGGTCCTTTTGCTCAGCTTGAAAACGGTACTCCCGTAATACTTTTCGCAAACGACGGTGCATGCCTTAAGAACTCTTATGAGATGCTTGAAAGACTCGACAGTGTCGGAACTGACACTCTTGTCGTATCAGATAATGAGGATATTGTAAAGAACAGACCATTTGCCATCAAGCTTCCGAATATTGGCTCAGATGCTGTTTCTCCTTTCCTTTTTGCTGCTTTTGCACAGCTTTTTGCATGCAAGCTTACTGCAGTTAAGGGTCTTAACCCCGATGCTCCCAGAAACCTCAAAAAGGTAACTGTTACTGTTTAATCCGGTTTATTTAGGTATTATTTTAAAAAGTTGTAAATTTATATTTTTACACTTGCAAAATATAAATTATAATGTTATAATATCAAAGATATAAATCGGCTGAGAAAAAGAGTGCATACTACCGCAGATGGCGTTACAGAGAGGAATGCTGCTGAGAAATTCCACGCTATGTATTATGTGATTTCGCTTTTGAGCCTTCCCGGTGAAACAGTAGTAGCCCGGAACGTATACACGGCGTTATCGTGTCAAAGAGTATTGCGGACTTTCCGCAGTAAATTTGGGTGGTACCACGGCTTATGTCGTCCCTTGCGTATTTCGCAAGGGACTTTTTATTTTCAGTAAAATATTTAATCTATAAGGAGTGACAAAAATGAGAGAACAGCTTCAGAATCTAAAAGCACAGGCTCTTTCTGAGCTTGCAGCTGTTAAATGCGGCGCAGAGCTTGACCAGATGAAGATAAAGTATCTCGGAAAAAAGAGTGAGCTTACTGCGCTTCTTCGTGGTATGGGCTCTCTTACACCTGAGGAAAGACCGATTATGGGTCAGCTCGCAAACGAGGTAAGAACATCAATTGAAGATGCCTTTGAGAAGGCAAAATCTGTTGTTATGGCAGCAGAGCAGCAGAGCAAAATTGCGGCAGAAAAAATTGATGTAACTCTTCCGGCTAAAAAATGCACATCTGCAAAGGCACACCCTATTTCCAAGGTACAGACTGAAATCGAAAATATTTTTATAGGCATGGGCTTCTCTATTGCAGAGGGTCCGGAGGTTGAGTACGACTACTATAACTTCACAGCACTTAACACTCCCGAATTCCACCCTGCACGTGACACCCAGGACACCTTCTATATAAATCCCAAGGTGCTTCTCAGAACACAGACCTCGTCTGTTCAGGTTCACGTTATGGAACACCAGGCTCCTCCGATAAGAATTATTTCTCCCGGCAGAGTTTACCGTTCCGACGCTGTTGACGGAACCCACTCCCCTATGTTCCACCAGGTTGAAGGACTTGTTGTTGACAAGGGTATTACAATGGCAAATCTTAAGTCTACACTTGAAATATTCGCAAAGGAAATGTTCGGTGAAGACACAAAGATTCGTTTCAGACCTCACCACTTCCCCTTCACAGAGCCCTCCTGCGAGGTTGACGTATCCTGCTTCGTCTGCGGCGGCAAGGGATGCCGTCTTTGCAAGGGCGAGGGCTGGATTGAAATTCTCGGCGCAGGCATGGTACATCCGAACGTACTTCGTGGCTGCAATATTGACCCTGATATTTATTCAGGCTTTGCATTTGGTATGGGTATCGAAAGAATCGTTATGAAGAAGTACAACATTGACGATATGCGACTTCTTTATGAAAACGACGTAAGATTCCTTTCACAGTTCTAAGAGAGGGAGGATTAAGTATGAATTTATCTATGAAATGGCTCGCAGATTACGTTGACCTCGGAAATGTTTCCGCTAAAGACTACTGCGACCGTATGACTGATACAGGATCAAAAGTAGAAACTTTTGATATTCTTTCTGAAAAAATTGATAATGTTGTTATCGGAAAGCTTATTTCCGTTGAAAAGCACCCGGACAGCGACCACCTGCTTATTTGTCAGGTTGATGTTGGACAGGCAGAGCCCGTTCAAATCGTAACCGGTGCACAGAACGTAAAGCCCGGTGAGCTTGTTCCCGCTGCGCTTCACAAATCGCTTCTTCCCGACGGAACAGTGATAAAGGCAGGAAAGCTTCGTGGAGTTCCTTCAAACGGTATGCTCTGCTCTATCGGTGAGCTTGGTCTTGACGAGCACGATGTTCCTTACCAGGTAGAAGACGGCATATGGCTTATAAAGGAAGACGATGCTAAAGTTGGCGCTGACGTAAAGTCCATTATCGGATACGATGATACAGTTGTTGAATTTGAAATTACTTCCAACAGACCCGACTGTCTTTCAATAATCGGTCTTGCAAGAGAGTCCGCTGTTTCCTTCGGCAAAGAATTTAAGGCTCCCGTTCCGGTTGTAAAAGGATGCGGCGATGATGACAATATAAAGAATTATCTCTCTGTTGAAATTAAAGCTCCAAAGCTTTGTCCGAGATACTGTGCAAGAGTTGTAAAGAACGTAAAGATTGAGCCTTCTCCCCGTTGGATGCGAGAAAGACTTCGCAACTGCGGTGTAAGACCCATTAACAATATCGTTGACATTACAAACTACGTAATGCTTGAATACGG
>JAZOCR010000162.1:0-5485 GCA_045596605.1 Eubacteriales bacterium
AAGTTCTTGCCGCTTCTTACAATCATTTTACCACCGGAAGAAGATTGACCGCTTCCGTCTCCGCCGAGAATGAAGTAGGGAGAATTTGTACCGAGTGAGTTAGGGCCTGTTACACCTTCACCAATTTCCACGTTGAGGTTATAGAAGTATGTAGGAGCCCAGTTGGTTGTCTGAGTCATCTGAATGTTTTCAAACTTGATAAGACCTGTGCTTCCTGCTGCGTAGTTGTTGTAACCATCGTGGATAAGTACTGCTCCCGTGCTTTCGCCGTCAAGCATTGCAGTAACTACTACTTCACCTGTGATAGGTGTTGTAATACTATCCTTGAAGGTAGTATCGCCAACGAGTACTACTGTACCGCCGTCCTTTACAGCTTCAATAGCCTTCTGATAGGTGTTGAAGGGAGTCTGGGGAGAAAGACCGTCGCCGTCTTCCGTGCCCTCGTCACTTACGTATACGGTTTTTGCAGGTGCAGACATTATAAGCATTGTGTCTGCGCTTGTTGTAAAGCTCATGCATGCTGCCAGCATGAGTACAGCCAGCGTAAGGCTGAGAATTTTTCTGAGTTTCATAACAGTACTCCTTTGAATTTTTTGCGCATTTGCGCAGTTTTATAATTACTGGGAACTCCCATTAATTAACGTAGTAAATAGTTTAAAATCTGGTTGTGTGATTTTACCAATGTCGATGCAAGTGTTTTGTGTAATTTGCGTAATTTTTAAAGGCGAGTTATATGCACAATGACATTATAACTAAAAAATGTGAATAAATATACATATATATATATATATTAATTTTGAGTATAATGTATTAACTTTGGAAAACTTAACGCAGCCGGCAATTACCGACTGCGTTAAGTTTTATTATTATAAATTAGTCTTCGTTTTCATCAGCTGAGCTATCGCCGGCATCTGAATAAGAATCGTAGGAATAATCGTTATCACGGTATCTTCTTCCGTATGAGCCACGGCCGTTGTATCTGGGCTTTATGGGGTTTTCCGGAGTGCCGAGTGCGATAACTACCTTTCTGTCGCTGTCAGAGCCAACCGAGTAGGTGAATACTCCCTCGTAATCCTGAAGCTCGGAGTGAATAATCTTTCTTTCGTATGCGAGCATAGGCTCAAGAGTGATGTTTCTACCATATCTTACAGCCTTGTCTGCCATGCGGCGTGCAAGATTTTTAAGAGTATTTTCTCTCTTTTCTCTGTAATTTTCTATATCAAGGCAAATCTTGATGTATTCCTTCTTTTCCTCACCGGTCTTTACCTTTCTGCCTGCCGCAATATTTGCGAGGTACTGCAGAGAATCAAGCACGTCACCGTGTCTGCCGATAAGTGAGCCGAGATTTTTTCCGTAAATTTCAACGTATACGTTCTTTTCCGGAATTGCCTTGCCCTCGGGGGTTACAGTTTCGGTTCTTGCGATTTTTGCTTCTGCTTCTATTCCGATATCCTTTATAATGGTGTTGAGAATATCAAGAGCAGCTTTTTCGGGAAGACCTATTTCTTCGTCAATTACTGTGTCACAGGCTTCTTCCTTGCAGCTTTCGCAGTCACATTCGCAATAGACTCTTACCTTTGCATCTACTGCGCCGATACCGAGAATGCCTTTTCTGCCTTCTTCAATAACTTCATATTTTACTTCGTCTGCCGCTTTGCCGAGCTTTTCTGCACCAAGTGCTACGGCTGCGTCAACGTTTTTTGCACTGACAATTATTTCTGTCATTTTGTCAACGTTCCTTTCGTATAAAATCAGGTATTTGTTCCGGATTATCTTCTTGAAGCTCCGGGGTGGCGTGTTGCAACCGGAACTGTTCCGTGAGCCTTTACTCTCTTTTTGCCGTGGTCTGTAATTTTAGCCTTAACATTGCCGGATACCTTTTTCTTTGCAGGTGCAGGCTTTTCTACGGCATTTCCTTCAATTGTCGGAGCTTTCTTTTTCGGCTTTGCGGGCTTTCCACGCATTTTACGTTCTGCTTCCTTTATGTCCTCCTCGGTCATAGGCGGAATGGGGAACAGCTTATAAAGAGCAAACTGCTGAACTACACCGAGAATGTTCTGAACTATCCAGTAAATACCGATACCTGCGGGAGTCATAAAGCAAATCCAGGTTGACATAAGGGGCATAGTGATGTCCATCATGAACATAGAGGACTTTGTAGCGTTATCCTGACCCATAGAAGGCTGATAGGTGAACTTTCTTGTGAGCTTCATTGAGCCCCAGGAGAATATGAGAACGAGAATCGGAACAAGAATAAGGGGATTAAGTCCGAGTGTGGGGGTTTCCATAAGATTGATGCCGAAAACCTCAAAGCTGTTTCTGAGGTTTTCAAAAGCCGACTGAACGGTGGTTTCAGCACCCTTAACCACAACGGGTGAACTGAGAAGCTCTGTTACCTGTGTTGCAACGTCAGCTTCAAGTGCAGTAACGTCTGCAGAAAGAAGCTTGTTAATCTGAACGATTTCGGTTGCAGCTTTTCCGTCAATAAGCATCGCAACCTCACCGAGCTTTGTTGTGATCTCCTTCGGAATTTGAAGAAGGAAGGTTGCGGGCTTAATAATAACCTGATAGAGTGCAAAGATAATGGGAAGCTGAAGGAGCATAGGCAGACAGCCGGAAGCAGGGTTGTAGCCTTCCTTCTGATAAAGCTCCATAATTTCCTGATTCATTTTCTGCTTTGAATCGTTGTCTGTCTTACCATCATACTTTTTTCTGATAATGGTTTCATAGGGTCTGAGCTTTGCCTGCTTAATGGAGTTTTTCTGCTGCTTTATGCTGAAGGGGAAGAGCACCAGCTTCATAAGAATAGCAAAGAGGAGAAGTGTTACAACGTAGTTCGGAGAGATACTGTCTATCCATCTGAACGGGTACGCTATAATACCGCCAAGAAAATCAAGCATTGTTTTTACCGTCCTTTACTTAAAATATTTATCCATCTGCGGCACAGCCGCAGTGATTTACAAGTTTAAAAATTACGGAACAGGGTCGTATCCGCCCTTGCAGAAAGGGTTACAGCGAAGAATTCGCCAAACCGAAAGATACGTTCCTTTGAAAAATCCGTATTTCGTATACGCTTCAACTGCATACTGTGAGCAGGTGGGGTAGAAGCGACAGGTGGGTCTTCTCTTTAATGGAGAGATGTATTTCTGATACAGCCGTATCAGACGGATGAATACCTTTGACATATCATTTCTCCCGTGAGCCCTTTGAGGCTTTCTTTTTTTGTGTGCTTCCTTTAAAAGCTTTTTTAGCCGGTGCTTCTTTTTTTATAAGCGTCTGTCCATTGTATACGCCGAGATTTTTAAAGGACACATCAAGAGCTTTTTTTACCTCGGTGGATTTTGCGTGCTTTGAAAAAACAGCACCTCTTGCGGAAATAACTATAATAAGTCCGGGGGAGATTTCAGGCAGCAGCTGTCTGTATCCCTCACGGATAATGCGCTTTACACGGTTTCTCTGTACTGCACCGCCAAGCTTTGCGTTGACTGCAATTCCGAGGCGAGTAGGTAGAAGTCCGCCTTCTTTTGTGCGCTTTATGTTTTTCATTACGTAAACTGCACACAGCTTATTTACGTCACAGCTTCCTTTGCGGTAAGCTATTGTAAAAAGATGATTTTCTGTCAGAGGACGTAGCTTTTTATTCATTATTATGCTCCTTTCACGGAGTAAACTTTTATAGATACGCAATAAGAGGACGGCTTTGCAGTGCCGAAAACGGCAGAAGCAGGCAGCACGTCCTCTTTTTCGTCTGAAGAATTTTTAGAAGTCCCGCAGCTAAATACAGCGGGTTGATCTTTTGAAAAGCAAAATCAATATGTGAGTCTTGCTCTTCCCTTTGCACGTCTTCTCTTGAGTACCTTTCTGCCGTTAGCAGTCTTCATACGCTTTCTGAAACCGTGTTCTACTTTTCTCTGACGCTTCTTGGGCTGGTATGTTCTTATCATCTCAAAGCACCTCGCTTTCCGAATACATAATTTGCCGATATAACGACATTATAATATATTTCTCATTGTTTGTCAAGAGTTTTTTATCTTTTTTCTGAAAATTCAGAATTTATCCAAAAATATACGGCGGAAACAGGTCCGCCGTAGTGTTTTTGCATCAGATTTCGGTATCAAGGTCAAGGTTGTCAAGCTCGTCGATGCTTTCAGCAAGTATGTCGTCCTCGTCTTCTTCAACCGGAACCTCTTCCCAGTTTATGTCTTCGCCAAATTCAAGTATGTCGTCCTCTTCGGGAAGCTCTGCTTCGTCGTTTTTCTTTATTGAGAGCTTAACGGTGTACTTCTTTACAAAAATTGCAACTGCTGCAATTGCCGCTACAGCTACTGCGATTGCGCCTATGATAGTAAGAGTGTTTTTCATGATTTTTCCTCCTTGAAAATGATTTTATAGTGTATAATATGAAAAATAACAGATTTTGCAACTGTTTTCTGCTACATCTATTTTATCATATTACAGAAATTTTAGATTAATTAAAATTGAACTTTTTGTATATTTATGCTCACATCTGTGTAATTTTAGTCGTTTGCAAAGAAAATTCAAATACGGAGAACGTCATATGGGCGTTCTCCGTAAGCTTTAAACAGAATTACTTAACTACGATTTTTGCAAAGTTCTTCTTTCCACGTCTGAGAACGAAATCGCTTGCAGTGATTTCTTCCTTGGTATAGGACTTCTTAATGTCTGTTACCTTTTCGCCGTTTACAGATGCACCGCCCTGCTCAACGGCACGTCTTGCCTCGGATTTTGACGTTACGAGCTTTGCTGTAACAAGAAGTGTGAGAATGTCAATTGCACCGTCTGTGAAATCTGCATCTGTGATTTCCGCTGTGGGCATATGCTCTGTGCTTGCACCGGAGAATACCGCACGTGCACCTTCCTGAGCCTTCTTTGCTTCTTCTTCGCCGTGAACAAGCTTTGTGAGGTCGTATGCGAGAATTTCTTTAGCTTCGTTAAGTCTTGAGCCTTCCCATTTGTCCATTTCGTCAATCTGCTCAAGGGGAAGGAAGGTGAGCATTCTGATGCACTTGAGAACGTCACCATCGCCCACGTTTCTCCAGTACTGATAGAAGTCGTAGGGAGATGTCTTATTCGGGTCAAGCCATACTGCACCGTTTGCAGTCTTACCCATCTTCTTGCCCTCGGAGTTGAGAAGAAGTGTGATTGTCATAGCGTATGCGTCTTTTCCGAGCTTCTTTCTTATAAGCTCAGTACCGCCAAGCATATTGGACCACTGGTCGTCACCACCGAACTGCATATTACAGCCGTAGTGCTGATAGAGGTGATAGAAGTCGTAGGACTGCATAATCATGTAGTTGAATTCAAGGAAGGAAAGACCCTTTTCCATTCTCTGCTTGTAGCACTCTGCTCTTAACATATTGTTAACCGAGAAGCAAGCTCCAACCTCGCGTAAAAGTTCAACATAGTTAAGTTTAAGTAACCAGTCTGCGTTGTTAACCATCATAGCCTTGCCTTCGCCGAATTC
>JAZOCR010000163.1:0-12508 GCA_045596605.1 Eubacteriales bacterium
TAATACTTATCAAACCCCGCGGGATTGGGGATCTTTGAAAGCTCGCTGCATTCTGCGCGCTTTGACTTGATAAAGTTTTTGAGAAGCTCCTCGGGGAATACACCGCCTGCTGTGAGGTAATCGTGGTCTGCTTCAAGAGCATCGAGAGCCTCGTCAAGAGATGTGGGAAGATGATGAAGCTTTGCCTTTTCCTCATCGCTGAGGTGATAGAGGTTTACGTCGTAGGGACCCCAGCCGTTTGCGTGGGGATCAATCTTGTTCTTAACACCGTCAAGACCTGCCATAAGAATTGCTGCATAGCAGAAGTAGGGGTTACAGGTAGCGTCGGGATTACGAAGCTCAAAGCGGCGCTTATTAGGTGTCTTTGCGTATGCAGGAATTCTGATTACTGCACTACGGTTAGAAGTTGCATAACCAACTGTTACGGGAGCTTCAAACCCGGGCACAAGACGCTTGAAGGAGTTTGTGCTGGGGTTTGTAAGAGCACAGAGAGATGCAATGTGCTTGAGAAGTCCGCCCATAAAGTAGTGAGCAGTTTCACTAAGATGTGCATATCCGTTGTCATCAGAGAATACAGGCTGTCCGTCCTTCATAAGAAGCATATGAACGTGCATACCGCTTCCTGCTTCACCGTAAATGGGCTTGGGCATAAAGGTTGCTGTTTTGCCGTACTTAAGAGCTGTGTTGTGGATGATATACTTAATCATCATAGTAGCGTCAGCCATAGTGGACATTTTTCCGAGCTGAGGCTCAATTTCAAACTGACCGCTCGCTGCAACCTCGGGGTGATGATAGTTTATTTCAATACCCATTTCCTTCATAAGCATACACATTTCACTGCGGCATTCGTAGGAAACGTCAAAGGGCTTTGCGATGTGGTAGTTCTTCTGCTTGGGAACAACTACGCCAAGACCTTCAGTTGCGCTGTTCCAGTAGGACTGCTGAGCATCAAGGTTTACGCCGATGCAGTTTCCGCTTACGTCCCAGCCAACCTGGTCAAAGAGGTAGAATTCAAATTCGGGAAGGATATACATTGTGTCTGCAACGCCCATATCCTTCATATACTGCTCTGCCGCAAGTACGATGTTTCTGGGGTACTGGGGGAGAGGACGGTTTTCCGGGCTGTCAATAATCATTGCGTTACCGGTCATAGAAAGGGTGGGGATTTCGCAGAAGGGGTCAATAACTGCTGTGTCAGGGTCGGGAATGAATACCATATCGCTCTTTTCAACCACAGCGTAGCCGTAGTTTGATGCGTCAAAGCCGATACCGTTTTTCATTGTTTCCTCGGAGAAGTTTTCTGCAAGAATGGTAACGTGTCTGTACTGACCGTTGATGTCTACCATCTTGAAGTCAACCATTTTAATGTCGTTTTCCTTAATGATATTAAGGATATCCTTAACTGTTTTTGCCATTTGTTTTTCCTCCCAAATGTTAATTTAATTAATTATAACAAATTTTTTTCGTCAAGTCAAGAGAAAAATACTTTAAAAACTATAGTTTTTAAGCTACAACCGGTTTTGCCGGCACAATGAAATTTCCGCTCTCATCAATTATTCCGAAAGAGGTCTTTCCGTTTTCATCTTCATAAATTACCATCGCATATCCGTCGTCATAAAAGTTTGATGCATCGTCAAATTGTGGATTTATTACGTATTTGCCCGTTGTATCTATGTATCCTACCTTGTCGCCAAACATAACACATGCAATACCGTTTTCGGTGAAATTAGCCGCATTGTCAAATTGCGGATTTGCAATATATTTGCCTGTCTGGTCAATATATCCGTATTTGTCATTCAATTTTACAAGTGCAAATCCGTTTACAAAGCTGAATGCATCATCAAACTGCGGGTTTGCGATGTATTTACCGGTCTGGTCGATATATCCGTATTTGTCATTTGCTTCAACGAGAGCAATGCCATTATCTGCAAAATCATAAGCAAAATCGAATTGTGGATTTACGACGTATTTTCCGGTTGTATCTATATATCCCCATTTGCCGCTAAATTTAACTCCTGCAAGGCCGTTATCAGTAAATTCCCAAGCCTGGTCGAATTGCGGATTTACGACATATTTGCCTGTTTCGTCAATATATCCCCATTTGTCACCAAATTTAACTCCTGCAAGACCACTATCCGTAAATTTCCAAGCAAAGTCAAATTGTGGATTTATTACATATTTGCCTGTTTCATCAACAAATCCATATTTACCGCCAAATTCAACAGAAGCGAGTCCGTTTTTAGCGAAATCATAAGCAAGGTTAAATTGAGGGTTTATAACGTAACTGCCGGTTTTGTCGATGCAACCCCATTTATCGCCGAGTTTTACACGGGCAATTCCGTTTTCTCCAAAAGACCAGGCATCATCAAACTGAGGATTTATCACATATTTTCCGGTTGTGTCAATATATCCGTATTTGTTGTTTACTTCAACACAGGCAAGTCCATTGCTTGCGAAAGCGTAAACGTCGTCAAACTGCGGGTTTGCTACGTATTCACCGGAAGTATTTATAAATCCGTATTTTTCATTTAGTGTAACAAGTGCAATGCCGTATTTGTTAAAGGTATCTGTACTGTTAAACTGTGGAGTAACAACTATTTCACCATTTTTGTTTACGTATCCCCACAAATTGTTTTCATAGTCAAAATACGGCGCAAGCCCGAAATTGAAAAGACAATTCGTTTCACGCACTTCACTGCAGGTATTACATTCTGTGTCATATGCATCATCATATGTATGTCCGGTAGCCTCTGTCACAATTTGCTCTACAAGAATCTCCTCGCACATAGAGCACTTTTTGCCCTCGGTAAGACCGGTTTCCGTGCAGGTTGCCGCAATTTCCGAAAGTGTTTCCTCACTGTGCCCGGCAGGTGCGACGTCTGTCTTTGTTTTGTCGCACTTTGTGCAGATATATGTACCTTCACCGTCTTCTGCGCAGGTTGCAGTTGAAGTCTCCAAATCAATCTCCCAGCTGTGCTCACATTTTTCGCAGGATGCAAAACAGGTGCATAATATAGCAATTGCGGTAGTAGTCAGTATAAATCTTTTCATGTCTTTTCCCCTTCGGAAGTGAAATGTTGAAGCCACACGGCTTCTCTACGCTCAGTATATCACATATTTACAAGTTTGTAAATAGAATATCAAAAAAATATGTAAAAAACGCAATAAAATTCCACAAAAAAAGGCGGCCATATGCAAAAAAACGGCAATTTTTGTAAAAAGTTATGTTTTGCCTTGCCAAATCGTTGACTTGCATCTTTTTTTATGCTACTATTAACATTGAAAGAGGCAGAATGCCTTTATAAAAAGTGATATTTTTACAAGTGAGGTAACGGGTTATGAAGAAAACTCAGATGTATTGCAGCTATCAGGATTATACTGCAATATTTGACTGTGAAACGAGAACGTTTGATGTATGCTACAAAAAGAATCCTATAATCAAGGACGCTTATATCGAGGGCATTTACCGTGGCTGGAAAAAGATTATGGACACAGCCGACTATCCTATTTGTGAAACCTCCAGTGAAACCGGAAGATATACTCAGGACTTCCATTTTATGACTCTTAATTATAAAAAAACAGCCGAGGATGAAAAGCCTGCGCTTACCATTAAGATTTTTGTGGGTATAAGCAGCGTATGGGTAACGGCAATAGAGCCCCAGAACGTAACTGTTAAGGTAGCAGGTGTAATAAACGCCGAGGCGAAAAACAAAGAGGATATTTTTGCGGTATCTCTTGAAAGACAGACCGACGACCTTCGCTGTGCTATCGGCTCTGCGGTATCAAGAGTTGACCATGCTGTTTATAACAGAACCACCGACGTAGCGATTGCCGCAGGTAAATCCGGTGAAACGGAAATTACTCTCTGCAAAAAGTGCGGTAAATATAAGTTTATCACAAGGCCCGGCGTAAAAGAGTTCCATATGTGGCAGAAGGATAACGTTCTTGCAGACAAGTACTCCATTAAGTTCTCTGCTATGAACAGAAACACAAAATACAAGCTCCCGCCGGTTGGCTGGATGACCTGGTACGCAGTAAAGTTTGACGCATGCGAGGAAAAGGTGCTTACAAACGCAAAGTGGCAGGCGGAAAACCTTGCCGAGTACGGTGCAAACACCGTCTGGGTTGACTGGGAATGGTATCATAAGGATATGGAGGGCGTGCGTGACGACGGTGTTAACTCTCTTATGTGCGACCCTGTGAAGTATCCTAACGGAATGAAATACGTTGCTGATAAAATCAAGGAAATGGGAATGATACCTGCTCTCTGGATAAGCAATACCAACGAGCCCTGTACTAACGAATTTATTGAAAAATATCCTGATATCGTACTTGTTGATGATAAAACCTGGTGCGGTCACTACTACTATGATTTCTCCCATCCGGATTATCTCGAAAGGTTCCTGCCTGCGAGCGTTTCCAACGTTCACAAGTGGGGCTACGAGGTAGTAAAACTTGACACTATTCCGATTTCCCTCAGCGCACACGAAAAGAATCACGGAAATATGTATGACCCCACTCTTACCACGAGAGAAGCGTTTATTAAAATGGTGGAGAAGACCCGTGAGGTTCTCGGTAAGGATATGTATATGCTTTCCTGCTCCGGCTATTCAAATTCGTCGGTTCTCTGGGCTTCGCACATATTTGACGCAGCAAGAATAGGTGCTGACGTTTTCAACTGGCACGAATACCGTAATACCATTCCACAGATAATGCTGTTCTATCCGCTTCACAATATTCAGCTTTATAACGACACGGACAACGTCGTTCTTCGTGAAGAGTTCAACGATATCGAGCAGGCAAAGACAAGAACGGTTATGACCTCACTTCTCGGTCTTCCTATGACCTTCGGTGACGAATTTTCTGCTCTCGATGATGCAAGAATAAACCTTATAAAGCGTGCTCTCCCGATTCTTGACGTTCACCCCACAGACTTCTCAAACGCAATTTACAATAATCACGATTACATAATAAACCTTGAGATTGAAAAGCCCTGGGAAGAATATAACGTTTCAGGCGTAATCAATATGGCAGGCGAGGAGGACTCCCGCATCCTCTCACTTTGCGAAGACTTCCACCTTGACGACGGCGAATATTTAGTATTCGACTACTACCACGACAAACTTCTCGGAAAGTTCACCGATAAGCTTCCTCTTGATTTTCTTCCTTACGAGTCCCGAGTTCTCGCATTCCGTAAGAAGCTGGATAGACCTCAGATTGTAAGCACATCAAGACATATTACCCAGGGTGCTGCTGAAATCGTGGACATGAAGTACGAGGACGATAAGCTTACACTTACTGCAAGCCTTATTAAGGACGACAGCTACACCGTAAGCATTTACGTTCCCTGCACATATAAGATTTCCTGCTACGAAGGCTTTGACACAAAGAGCGAGGACGGAAACCTTGTTCGTCTGACAATGCTTCCCAAAAAGACGGGAGAGTATAGCTTTACTGTTTGTTTTGAGAAGAGATAACAGAAGAAAAAAAGACGGCGGTCTGAATTTTCAGGCTGCCGTTAATTCTTTTATATAGCGGAATTTAAACCATAGGTCTTTGTGAGAGGGTCAAGGAAAAGCGGAAGCTGTGGCGGTGAGAAAGTGAAAAGTACGAAAAGAACGCCTATTGCACACATAAGAAGAAATGCAATTTTCGAAAAGCTGCATTTTATTTTGTCATTTCCGAATTTTTTTGCTTCATAAATCAGCGCAATTGCCGCAGATATAAAGAAAATTGCAATGTTTAAAAAGTCCGGCGATTTGCCGAATGCACCGTTGTAAGTATAAAAAACAACCGGAATAAGCGCAAGACCGAGAAGCGTGCCACGAAGCTTTACGCACCAGAAGTTTGCGTATTCTTTGCCGAGAAAGCGGCTCTGCACGAGAGCATAGACAAACATAGGAAAGAAAAGAAGCTTCATATGCTCGAAGGTGGATTCGTTGACTCCTGAAAAGGGAGCGACAAAAACGCTACCGCCCGTAAGGTCATAGAGGAAATGCAGAATTATTCCAAAAAGCGAAATTACGCCAAAGCCAAGAAGCTGTGAATTTGTGATTGAGTTTTTCATATTCGCTCCGTTTGATGTACTTATGTGGTAAGTATATTCAGAGGCATATGAGAAAATACATTTTGAAATAATGGGATAATAAAAAACACATTCCGGGATTTCTCTCAGAATGTGTTTTCTTTATACAAAAATTCTTTCTCCCGATTTTCAGACTGCCGTTGTTTTACATTTATTAAAAGCCTCTTTACAAAACCGACCTTATGTGCTATAATGGCTTAACTAATAAATTTTGGAGGCTTTTATGAAAAAGTATCTTTTTTTAGTAGCACTATTCGCACTGCTGCTTGCTCTTACCTCCTGCGAATGCGAGGAGCATACCTTAGCAGAGTGGGAAGAAACTCTTGCGGCAAGCTGTACCGAGGCAGGAGCTGAGGTACGCAAATGTGAAAACTGCAAATATACCGAGGAAAGAGAACTCGAGCCTCTCGGACATAGCTTCGGAGAGTGGGAAGTAACAGTTGAGGCAAGCTGCACCAAGGCAGGAACTGAGGCACGCAGCTGTGAAAGCTGTAATTACACCGAGGAAAGAGAGATAGAGGTTCTCAAACATAGCTTTGGCGAGTGGGTGGAGCTTTCCGTTCCCACCTGCAAGGACCCCTACGATGCATCCCACACCTGCACAGCTTGCGGCTTTTCTGAAACACAGACTATGGAGCCCAAGGGACACACCTACGATTTTGAGCTTCACAGAAATCACGTGGTTCACGAGCATCCTTCCTGCTTTAAGGAGGGTATATCAAAGTACATTTGCATAGTTTGCAACGACCCTGACGACGTTATATACGAGCCAATGGAGAAAATGGAGCACAGATGGGAGGGCGGCGGCTGTGAAAATGCCTCCTACTGTATTTATTGTAACACCAGAGGCGCCGAGCCTACCGGTCACGACTGGTCACAGTACGGGTATATGTGTTCAAAGTGCGGTCTTGTAATGGGTCTTGGCAAGGGTGGCTGATACCTTAACCTCAATTCTATATAAAAGCAAAACCGACACGCATGCTTAGTGCCCTTAAGGACACTAAGCAGCGATATAAATCCTGCGATATACGCTGGCGCATGCGATATATCTTCGATGCGATATGCCCTCGGGGCGTGAAGGAGATTTATATCATATCGCAACCGACCGCAAGGGAGGCTATATCGCATTTGAGCATAAGCGAAAATATATCGCATTTGCGAAAGCAAATATATCGCCAACACAAAATGATCTTCTGAGCCCACAGAAGCAGTGCTTGTCAAGAAAAGAGGACGAGGAGTTTTAACAACTCTTCGTCCTTTTCTTATCGGTAGGTAACGTATTCTATTGAATCTTAAAAACTGTCCTTTAGAGCACGTCCCACAGGTGTCGTTTTTTTATCCTATTGGCGAAATAATTACTGCTCCTTTGCCTTAGCTTCGCAGTAAAGACAGCGGTATACTTTCTTTTCCGGGTCAGAGAGATAAAACTCGTGCTTTAGCTCCTGCTCGGTTGAAGTAATACAGCGGGGGTTCTTGCACTTTATAACGCCCGAAACCCTCTGTGGCAGATGGAGGTGCTCACGCTTCACAAGCTTTCCACCGTTTATGACGTTTACTGTAATTCCCGGGTCGATATATCCGAGAATGTCAAAATCAAGGTCAATTACTTTGCCGATTTTGATTATGTCCTTCTTGCCCATTTTTACGCTTTCGGCGTTTTTTATCATTGCAACAACGCACTCCAGCTCTGAAAGTCCGAGGATATCGTATATCTGCATGCCCTTTCCGGCTGTGATGTGGTCAAGAACTATTCCGTCGTTTATTTGTCCTATTATCATAGCTCTGCACCCTCCTTACATCTTTATTTCAAGAAGCTTTAGTATCAGTGCCATACGGACATATTTTCCGTTGAGCACCTGCTTAAAATAGCAGGCTCTGGGGTCGTTGTCCACCGATACGGATATTTCGTTTACTCTGGGTAGCGGATGCATTATAACAAGGTCGCTCTTTGCATTCTTCAGCTTTTCCTCGTTAAGTATATAAGTGTCCTTAAGTCTTACATAGTCTGCCTCGTTAAAGAAGCGCTCACGCTGAACTCTTGTCATATAAAGTATATCCAGCTCGCCTATGGCGTCTTCAAGGCTTGTTACCTCGGTATAGGGTATATTGTTTGGAAGAAGAACCTCGTTTATAACGTATTCGGGAACACGGAGCTCCTCGGGGGATATAAGCACGAAGCGAACTCCCTTATATCTTGACATTGCGGAGATAAGCGAATGTACTGTTCTGCCGAATTTAAGGTCGCCGCAAAGACCTACCGTGAGATTTTCAAAACTCCCCTTTTCTCTATGAATTGTGAGAAGGTCGGTAAGGGTCTGTGTAGGGTGATTATGTCCGCCGTCACCTGCGTTTATTACAGGAATACTTGCACTGCTTGCAGCAACAAGGGGTGCACCCTCTTTGGGGTGACGCATTGCGATAATATCCGCATAACAGCTTACTGTTTTAGCGGTGTCCGAAACACTTTCTCCCTTTGCGGCAGAGCTTGACTGGGATTCGGAAAAGCCCAAGACGCTTCCGCCAAGCTCGTACATTGCCGCTTCAAAGCTGAGTCTTGTTCTTGTTGACGGCTCAAAGAACAGGGTTGCAAGCTTCTTTCCACGGCACGCCTCACAGTATTTTGCAGGGTTTGCGATTATGTCCTCGGAGGTGGCAATAAGCTCTTCGATTTCTTCTACCGTCAGTTCTTTTATATCTATAAGACTTCTCATCTTTAGTTCCTTTCTCCTATTTAGGTTTTGAAAAGCAGAATTTTTTCTCACAAAACGAAATCCTGCATTTTTAAAGATGTCTTATGCCTTTGCGCCGTTTATTGCAAGATAATTCTTTATTCTTGTTACGTTTTCAAGGTTTTCAGGGCTTTCTTCAAGGTATTCGATAATATCGTATACGTCAACAATGGAGTATACGGGGAATCCGAACTGCTCCTCTATTTCCTGCATAGCACCCTTTTCGCCCTGACCCTTTTCCTTGCGGTCAACCATAATGAAGGTCGCTGCAACCTTTACGTTTTCAAGGTGGGAAAGTATTTCCATGCTTTCACGGATTGCCGTACCTGCTGTGATAACGTCCTCAATAATTACAATTTCCTCGCCACTCTGCGGAACGTATCCTACAAAAACACCGCCCTCGCCGTGGTCCTTTACTTCCTTTCTGTTAAAGAAGAAGGGAACATTAAGGTCAATCTTTGAAAGTGCCACTGCCGCAGATACTGCAAGTGAAATGCCCTTATATGCAGGGCCGTAAAGAACTGCCTTCTTTGCGCCCAGCTTTTCAAAGTAAGCCTTTGCATAGAATTCACCAAGCTTTGCAATATCATCACCGGTCTTAATCATACCTGCGTTTATGAAATAAGGAATCTTTCTTCCGCTTTTTGCTGTAAAATCGCCAAACTTAAGCACGCCGGCTGACTCTAAAAACTGTATAAACTCTCTCTTGTAGCTTTCCATCGTAAAACCTCCGAAATTTTATTTGTAAGTCTTGTTTTTTCTGTTTAGCCAACAAATTCAGCTACGCATCTGTCGTAGGCGGCAACCGGGTCCTCTGCTGCGGTAATGGGTCTTCCGACAACTATATAGTCAGAGCCGATTTCCTTTGCCTGTGCGGGAGTCATAACTCTTGCCTGGTCGCCCTTGTCACCGTCTGCAAAGCGCACGCCGGGGGTAACTGTGAGGAACTTTTCACCGCAAAGCTCGTGTACCTTTCCTGCTTCAAGGGGTGAGCACACAACGCCGTCAAGTCCTGCTTGGGCCGCATTCTTTGTGTAGTGCATTACTACCTTGTCGATAGGCTCACGAATGAGAAGGTCAGCTTCCATTCTTTCCTGGTTGGTGGAAGTGAGCTGTGTTACGGCAATAAGAAGCGGACGTGTTCCGTCTTCTCTTGTAAGTCCTTCGAGTGCCGCCTCCATCATAGCCTTTGTGCCGCCTGCGTGGAGATTGCATATATCAACGTCAAGGCGTGAGAGCACAGCCATTGCCTTCTTTACTGTGTTGGGAATATCGTGGAGCTTTAGGTCAAGGAATATCTTGTGTCCACGCTTCTTTATTTCACGGACTATCTCCGGTCCTTCCGCATAGAAAAGCTCCATACCTATTTTAAGGAAAAGCTTGCGCTCGCCAAATTTTTCGAGAAATTCAAGTACTTCAGCTTTGCCCGCAAAGTCGCAGGCGATAATTACGTCACGTCCCATCAGTGAGCACCTCCGATTATATCTGTTAAATTTTTAATTCCGTATTTTTCCATAACGGCAGGAAGATTGTTTATTATGTCACGACAAGCAAAGGGGTCTATAAGGTTTGCCGCACCAACCTCTACCGCAGTCGCACCTGCCAGCATCATTTCTATTACGTCCTCGGCACAGGATACGCCGCCCATTCCCACAAGCGGGATTTTTACTGCGTCGTAAACCTGGTACACCATACGAAGTGCCACAGGAAGTATTGCGCTTCCGGAGAAGCCGCCAAATTTGTTTGCAATAACAGGCTTTTTCTTTTTCAGGTCTATTCTCATTCCGAGAAGCGTGTTTATAAGGCTTATTCCGTCTGCACCCTCAGCCTCGCACGCCTTTGCAATTTCCGCAATATTTGTAACGTTGGGAGAAAGCTTTATAATAAGCGGCTTTTTTGTAACCGCACGTACTGCCCTTGTAACACTTGCCGCCGCATCCGGATTTGTTCCGAACGCAATTCCGCCGCCGTGAACGTTAGGACAGCTTATGTTCACTTCAAACCAGCCAATCTCGGGGCAAGCATCAAGTCTTTCAACTGTATAGGCATATTCCTCAAGGGAAAATCCGCTGACGTTTGCCATAACCGGCTTATTAAAGCACTTTTTCATTTTTACAAGCTCTTCGGAAATAACCTTATCAACGCCCGGATTCTGAAGTCCTACGGCGTTTATCATACCGCAGGGAGTTTCCGCAATTCTCGGGGTGGGGTTTCCGAATCTCGGCTCTTTGGTAGTTCCCTTAAAGGAGAACGTGCCAAGCATATTTATATCGTAAAGCTCTGCAAATTCATATCCGAAGCCAAAGGTGCCGCTTGCGGGGATAACAGGGTTGTCCATTTCTATACCGCAGAGGGTAACCTTAGTGTTTACCATATTATCTCCTCCTTTGTAAGTACAGGACCGTCCTTGCATATTCTCTTGTTTCCGTACTTTGTCTTGCAGGAGCAGCCCATACAAGCACCGAAGCCACAGCCCATTCTTTCCTCAAAGCTGTACTGACCGCCCGTCACACTTGTATTATAAACCGCCTTAAGCATTGGCTCAGGACCACAGCAATAGGTGTAGGTATAATCGGCTATATCCTTAAGAGCGTCTGTTACAAAGCCCTTTGTACCATAGCTTCCGTCAACGGTTGTAACGGTCACCTCTGCACCGAGAGCGGCAAAATCCTTTTCGTAGAAAATCTCGCTCTCTGTATTAAAGCCGAGAATAACGCTGACCTTTTTGCCCTCTCCCACAAGCTTCTTACAAAGCATATAGAGGGGCGGAACTCCAACGCCACCACCCAGAAGCACCGGGTGCTCACCACTCGTTTCCGTGTCGTAGCCGTTGCCAAGACCGGTGAGCAAATCCAGCTCTGCACCGGCAGGGAGAGTGGACATATACTCCGTTCCCGTGCCGACTACCTTGTATATTATTTTAAGCAAGCCCGCTTCGCTGTCGCAGACGGAAATGGGTCTGCGAAGAAAGAAGCCACTGAGCTTTATATTTACAAACTGCCCCGTCTTTATGCCCTCGGTGTCACCGGAAAGAAGCATTTCGTAGACGTTGGAAGTCAGCTGTTTTTGGTTTGCTATTTTAAAAACCGTCTGTTTCAATTGGTTTTTCTCCTTTATTCTGCATCTATTGTAGAAACCGGCATTGTGATTTCTTCAAGTACGTCAAGAAGAACTCTTACAGTATCAAGAGAGGTGAACATTGTAACACCGCACTCTACCGCAAGTCTTCTTATCTGATAGCCGTCCTTTGCGTGATTTTCAGAGCTGATGTCTGCCGTGTTTACAACGTATGCGATGTGTCCCTGACGCATTGCGAGCGGAATATCATCACTGCCGTCGGATATCTTCTGTCTGCTTCTTGTGCGAATGCCGTGGTCTTTAAGGAACTTTGCAGTACCTGTGGTTGCTTCGATGTTGAAGCCAAGATTATAGAAGCGGCGTATAAGCGGAAGCGCCTCTTCCTTATCCTTTTCTGCAACCGTTACAAGAACTGTACCGTAGTTCTGAAGCTCCATACCGGATGCCTGAAGTGCCTTATAAAGCGCACGGTTGAGTCTGTCCTCATATCCGATTGCTTCACCGGTGGACTTCATTTCGGGAGAAAGGTATGCGTCAAGACCGCCAATCTTTGTAAAGGAGAATACCGGCACCTTAACGTACCAACGCTTCTTTTCTTCCGGATACATTGAGGTAA
>JAZOCR010000164.1:0-2591 GCA_045596605.1 Eubacteriales bacterium
GCGCTTCTTATCGGGCTTCTCATTGCGGTTATTCTGTCCTTTTTCCTTGCGCAGGCAATTACCTCACCCCTTGAAAAAATCACCGACGGAACAATGAAAATTTCCTCCGGTGACTATTCCCACAGACTTGAAAACAGCTCCAACGACGAAATCGGCGTGCTGACACGGAACTTCAACTCGATGGCGCAGGTAATCGAGAACAACCTTGACGCCGTAAGCGGCGAAAAGGAGAAGCTTACCAAAATCATCGGCTGTCTTGAAGACGGCGTTGCCGCTTTCGATAAAGACGGAAAGCTGATGTTCATTAATAAGTCAGCCCGAAAAATGCTTGGACTTCCAAAGGATACCGACATAAGCTTTGAGAGCTTTGCCGAGAGACTTGACGCTCCAATTAATACCCAATTTTTGAAAGCGTCGAAAAATATAAATATAAACGAGCATAAAATAAACACAAAAATTGCCAACGAAATGATAGTTGACGTAGGCTTTATGGTGTTTGCTTACGACAAGAGCGAAACCGGCTATCTTGCGGTGGTGCAGGACGTTACGGAAAAGGCACTGCTTGAAAAATCCCGCCGTGAGTTTATCGCTAACGTATCCCACGAGCTTCGTACTCCGCTAACCAGCATCAAGGGTGCGACGGAAACGGTAATTCTTGACGACGAAATGCCGGAATCTATGAGAAAAAGATTCCTCTCAATTGTAATAAACGAGTCCGACCGAATGACAAGAATAGTAAAGGACCTGCTTGTTCTTTCCCGCTTTGACAACAGAAGAATGACCTGGCAGTCCTCCACCTTCTCTGCAGGCGGTATGATAACGCAGATTTGTACGGCGCTGAAAACAAGCGCAGAGCACAAAAAGCATACTCTCGTTTGTGAAGTGGACGAGGAAGCACTCGGCAATATGACCGCCGACAAGGAGCGAATTGAGCAGGTGCTGACAAACATCGTAGGTAATGCGATAAAATACACTCCCGAAGGTGGAAAAATCGAGGTTACAGCCCAGAGCTTTGACGGAAAACGAAGCGAAAGGGCAAAAGAGGAGCCCTTTATACGCATTTCCGTAAAGGACAACGGTATCGGTATTCCAAAGGAAGACCTGCCAAGGCTCTTTGAGCGTTTTTACCGTGTTGATAAGGCACGCACCTCGGATATGGGCGGTACGGGACTTGGTCTTTCAATTGCAAAGGAAATTGTCGAGGCACACGGCGGAAATATTTCCGTGACCTCGGAAGAAAACGCCGGCACAACCGTTGTCATCGAGCTTCCGCTTGATACGGGCATCGGCTCGGTGAGCTGAGATGCAAGGTTAGAATAAAGGTGTAATTTAGCGTTATGTCCTCACGGACACAACGCAGCGATATAAATTCCGTTTGGAATTTGCGATATATCCTTTCGGATGCGATATACCGTTTGGTGCGATATGTCCCTTCGGGACGAGAAAAAGGAATTTATATCATATCGCAACGAAGCTGTGCGGAGTTATATCGCATTTTAACGAAGTAAAAATATATCGCACGAGCGTTAGCGAGTATATCGCTAACAAAAAATACTTGTTAACAAAAAGGACAGAGAATCCAAAATTTTCTCTGTCCTTTTACTGTTGATAGGCGCATTGCGTTTTACACTTTTTTTGTTTTCCATAACGAACTTAAGTATTTTCAATCTTTTCAAGGAAAGCTTTTTCGTGAGCAGTATAAACTATTTTTGCAAGCCTGCAGTATCTTCGCATAAGCTTATATTTCCATTTGGAAAAACCATCTTCGCCTGTTTTGTGGCGGATTTTAATCATATTGGTTACGCCGGAAACAAGATTTTGCGAAAGAGCTTTTATAAAAACACGATAGACCTCAGAGGTCTGATGCTCCGCAGGCAGAGCTTCATAGATGTCCGCCATAAAATGAGCATCGGTAAAAATATTTTTGTTACAATGAATAAGTGCGCTTTCGTATGTAAGCTCGTATTCGGAGGGGATATAAATAGTTTGATTTTTAATTTCCGGGTGCTTTTTAACCCTGTTATGAGCACATTCTATTGCAACTTTTGCTACAATGTCAATAAAAAGTCGGTCTTCTTCAAGCTGTGTTTGGTTTGTCATATTTTTTCTCCTTAAAATAAAAAAGTGCGCAGCCGAGGCTACGCACAAAAAATACATAGCTCATTTGCTGCGACGCAACTTTCCAACCTTATGAGTGTGTGAAAGACGAGCATGTATTTTTGTCTAAAAAAATACACACTACATAAGGTGTTCTGTATTCAGTTGCGTCGCAAGAATATTATACTACATATTCCTGTAAATGTCAATACAAATTTTGCGAAGCCCGACGGCGACGAAAAATACCCACATTTTTCTTATGTTCAAAGAATTTTCTATCGAAAATTTTTTGTCTGTTGCAATAAAGATAAAAATTAGGAAATCTTCCGGTGCGCCTGGGACGTCGCACCCTACAATATGTGTTTATTGAAAGATTTTGACAAACTTTAAAGCTTTACTTGATTACACTGTTGCTCATACTTGCAAAGATAGTATGTGCAATTGTGTAATCTTTGTATGGCATTAACTTTGTGGTTAATTCTTGATAGTATGGT
>JAZOCR010000165.1:0-6074 GCA_045596605.1 Eubacteriales bacterium
TACCATCATTGCCATTTCGTTCTGCCTGTTCAACAAATTCCATCCAAGCATCTGCTTTCTCTCTATGTGCTTGGTAATCATAATCTACGACATCTACTATAAGAGGATTTTCTATTTTTAAATACAGATGATACAGATTCCCTTTGACTTTAAGTTTGTCTGCAGCTTCTTTGCCTTGCAAAGCCTCAATAACTCCATACGGATAATACGAATTTGCTGTTTCTTTGTCTGCCGCAAAAAACCACCTTTTGCTCGTCTCGGTGTGTGTATTAGAGCCAAGCTTATCCTTCGAAAAGAAAGTAAATGTTTCTCTTGTGCCGTGCCAAGCCTCATATGTATATCCATTTACCTTTGCCGCCTGTGCGACCATTCGTTTCATTGAGCTTGTATCTTTTGCCTTAACTAATTTTTTGTACTTGGTATCGTTTTTGTTGTTAGTATATTTTATCGTTTCTGCAATTCCTTCGTACTTAAGTTCTCTCTGATTTTCATCAAGCATACCATCGGGCAAATATCTTAACAAATCTTTCCCCTTGACAAATTTTGTAATCCGTGATATACTGATATCAGAAACCAAGCGAGGACGAGAAGCTTCGGTATCATTTATGATATTAAGAGTCCGTCCTGTGACCTTGGTTTTTTCTATTTTGTCTTGACAAACAACAACGTGTAATGAATATGTGCCATCCACAAAACCTTTTACACCAAATCGCACAGGAATAAAATCGTTTCCTTCTATATACCCTCCTAAAAGTTCATAAACCTCTTTCACCGAAGTATCGTGATAATATCTGTTTATATGGCATTCTATTCCAATGGAATTTTCAACAGAATCACGGAGCACAGGGAGAAGCCTTGCGAGCTGTTCTAAATCGGTGACTTTTTTATTAATGCTTTCGTCAACACCACCCCGAGAAAAGAAAACTCCAAAGTCCATGTCTTTCACAGATATGGGCTTTTTGTCATCGGTAAACACACTAAAATGTTCACCTATTTTCCTGATAGCTGCCTTAACTATTTTATCCTCATTGCTACGAAGATTTTCAACTTCATTTGAAATTGTTTCGTCTGTTTTTTGGTGGTATATAGGTGCAGCAACACTCTTTCCTGAAAGTATCCCTGTTCTTTCCTCGTCACTCATATCCGCAGTTATCCGTTCAATACTTTTCTCCGCCAACTGCTCGTCTTCAATGTTTACATTTTGTTTATTGTTTTTTTCGTGAGAATTGAGTATACTATTATCGAAGTTTGACCGATCTTCGTCTTGGACGTCGGCTGTGGGATTTTCTTCCAACAGCGTAGTTTCGGCAGACTTCTTTTTTTTATAATCTCCTTTTTGCATATAGAAAGTCTGTAAATTCAAACTTCTTTTTTTGTGAGATACTATCTCAAAACTTGTTAACGTTCCATCTGAAAAAACTTTTTTGAATAGTAAACCATTCATTTTATTACCTTTTTCATAGTAATAATCAAAATGCACCGTATCAAATTCAACAATAGTATCAGCCATTCTGTCGAGATAATCAATAATATCTTCTTTTGTCAAAGACTTTTCATCCGCCAAATGACGGATACTGTCAAGTGTTACCGCAACAGAATAATCCTTACCGTTTTTAAAAAGTGTACCATTTAATTCTTTAGGAATGTTTGGTATACTTTTTTCTATTTTGCTTAGGATTTCAGTGGGAATAATTCCGAAATATGCCGTTGCTTTCTTTTGAGGATTGTCAAAAGCAAGATTTACAATATCCTTAAGCTTTTCAAAAGAACCAACAATATAATCGCCACGTTGATTTATGAAACCTGTCAACTCCTCATTATACGGCAGCAAGAAATCATTTGCAAAACCGTTTTTTGAATCACGAAAGGAAAATTGTGCGTTACTATCTTCAACTTTTTTGTTCGCCAAAGCCTCTCCCGTTATTCCCTCCGTCTCAAGAGCCTTATTTGCCTCAATAGCAGACATAAGCATCTTATCCCACAGCTTTGAGATTTCCTGCAAAAAAACAACCGGGCAGTGAATTTTCACCGTCCGGTAATTTTTTTCAATACTTATTATTCAGAGGTATAACCGAGAATGAACTTTGATGCGCTATTTGAAACAATTTCAAAATCGGTAAGTGCCGCCGGGATAAGTACGCTTTCGGCTGCCTTGAACTCTATAACTTCGTTGTCACACATGATTTTTCCTGCGCCCTCAACGCACATAACGTGCATCATTTTATCGTAGCCTGTGTAGGCTTTATTTCCGCCGTTTTCGGAAAATTCAAGAACGTCAACTCCAAAGAACTGTGAGTCAACAACATTATTGGGTGTTCCAATAATAACGTTATTACATTCCTTGCCAAAGGAAGCATCGCCGGAAAAGTCGGTTTTAACAACCTCTTTTGCAGCATCAATGTGAAGCTCACGGGGCTTCCCGTCTGCACCTACTCTTCCGTAGTCATATATTCTGAATGTGGAGTTTGAGTTCTGCTGTACCTCGGCAATAAGTATTCCTGCTCCAATTGCGTGAACAAGTCCTGCCGGAATATAGTAAACGTCGCCCTTTTTAACCTCTACGTAATTAAGGTATTTTGAAACGTTGCCTTCGTCAAGGGCTTTTGTGAACTCATCGGATTTCATATCAGTTCCCGGTACAAGTCCGTAAACAAGCTTTGCTCCCGGCTCCGCATCAACGATATACCACATTTCGGTTTTTCCGCTGTCAATGCCGTGAGAATGTGCATAGGCATCATCGGGATGTACCTGAACGGAAAGGTTGTCCTTTGCGTCAATAAGCTTTACAAGAAGTGGGAAATCATATGCTTTTTTGTCTGCATAAGCACTTCCGCAAAGAGCTTCCATACCCACCTTTTCTGCATATTGGGAAAGGGAAAATCCTGCGGCTTCGCCGTTTTCGATAGTATTCTCACCGTCACCACGAAGAGTAAGCGTCCAGGCTTCTGCAATTCTCGTTCCCTTTTCGGAAAGTCCAAAATTATCGGAAAGCTGTGTTCCTCCCCATATAATGTCTTTAAGTACGGCTTTTAGTTTAATCGGATAAATTTTCATTTCAGTTTCCTTTCAAAAATAAAAAAATAAATTTTAGTTTTATGTATACTTCTGCTTCGTTTCGGGAAAATTATTATCGACATATAAGAAAGTGAGGTGTTTCAAATGTCAAAAAATAATAATCAGAATAATTCTCAGAACAACTCTCAAAACAGAAGCCAGAACAACTCTCAGAATAATTCCCAGAACAGAAGCCAGAACAACTCTCAGAACAAGAACCAGAATAATTCTCAGAACAAGAATCAGAACTATCCTGAAAGCAGAATCTGAAGCTTTCAAGAATGAGGGAGGGTTTCCTCCCTTTACATATTATACTATATAAGGCACTTATTGTCAAGGAAAAGATGCTTTTAAATTTTAGACAATTTGGTGCAAAACGAAAAGCCCCGCACAAGGCGGGGCTAAAATTATTTACTATATCTGCAATTTTTAGCAACCTTTATAAGTCCTATACTCTCACACATAGCTATTCCAAGAGGAGAATCGTCATATTCTGCATTAGCGTTACCAATAGCTGCGTTATCTTTTAAGCAACTATCAATAGCATACCTCCAAATAAGCTCAGCTGCTTTTTCTTCTTTATCTGTGTGAATAGTAAAGATTGCTCCGATATCGTATTTTCTAAGTTCACGGATTTGGTCAAGCGTCGGCATAGCAAGGCAAACAAGCTTGTCGCCATTAAAAACACCCATAGGCTTCATACCGGCGTTGCCTTTTCCGTCAAAATGAATTTGAATTGCTCTTACATGACATTCGACACATCCACCACTTCCCCAAAACGCTTTAATCGCAGGCATATCTCCTTCAGTCAGCAAACGAACTGACATATCCTCATATTCGGGAACATCGACAGTTTCCTTTGCATAAATCATATCGTAACCACAACGACATGTCAACCCAAGCTTTGCCACCTGCACATCAAAGCTTTCCCATTCCTCATCAACAGATCTGCGAATGGAAAATTTCGGATTTGCGAGTTTTGCAAAAAGCTTCAAATATTGCAAAGCGTCTTCCTCATTTTCACACACAAGCATTACAGAGGGATCGACCGAATTGTAATCCGACACATAAACAAAGTGCTGTAGCGCTTCAGGATTGCCGAGAGTAAGAATTTCAGATTCCGCAACGGTTATTCCTACAATATCTTCGGCATACTTCAGCGGATTATGGGTAAAGCAAAAATCAAGAGCAAGGTCAATATCCGACACTTTTAATTCCGGAAAACTCCGTCTGAAATGGCTGATTGAAATTCTGCCGGAAAGGTCGTGCCAGGTTACCGCCTCGTTTGAATACTTTTCACGGTATTCACTTGGCGTAATGCTGTAAAAGCTTTTGAACGCACGGGTAAAGCTTTCAGGGCTGGCATAACCAAAATCCAGAGCAATATCAAGCACTGTCTTTTGCGTTCTTCTGAGCTCAAGCGCACTTCTTGTAAGCTTGTAAATACGGGAGTATTCCACAGGGCTGTATCCCGTATGCTGTCTGAAGATTGCATCAAAGTAGTTTAGCGAAAATCCTGCGTTGTCCGCAATGCTTTGTAGCGATAGATTGTCTTTGGGATTCTTTTGAATAAAACTGATGGCTTTGTCGATTAAATTTTTGTTTTCCATAAAGTCATCTCCTTTCTGTGACTACATTTTAGCATACGGATATGTCAGTTGTCCTTGCAGAAATTACTGATTTTATATTATATCACAAAAGATTTCGAAAGTAAACTACTTATTCGGCACGCACATTAACTAACGGGCTGTACGATTTCCCGTCTTGCCAAATACAAGTTGATTTATATAAAAGGCACACCTGTTATATAGCAGGTGCGCCAATCGTTGTTATGCTTTTATTAAATTAAATAAGCGATTCGTAAAGACGTGTAATATCTTCAACCGAAGTATCCTTGGAATTTCCGGGACGGCAAGCGTCGTCGAATTCACTTTGTGCGAGGAAAGAAATATTCTCTAAACCAAAAAACAATTCCTCAGCCGCCTTAAACTAATTTATTTTATTTTGTCTTCTATTTCCTTTGCATAACCAAGAGCCTGCTCGGCTTCTACGTCATATCCGTTTTTACGGTGAATATCCGCAATTTCAAAATAAATCTGATATGCTTCTTTGAATTTCCCAAGCTTTCTGTAGCACATAGCAATAGAATATTTTTCATCACAAAAATACGTTCCTATTTCTCCGGCTTTTTCCAAAAACTCAATAGCCTCATTATATTTTTCCATATTCTCAAGAATATGTCCGGCACGACAATACAGCTCCCAATTATCAGGGAATTTTTGCATCGCCTCTTTGCAAACAGAAAGTGCCTTTTCATATTGCTTTGCCATCTGGTATGCATCTATAAGCAAGCACCATTCTCGCTCGTCAAGCTCTCCGCAAGCTTCATCCATCTTGCGCTGGCGTTCCTTCAGAATTTCTTCTCCCTTTCCAAAAGAAAAAAGCATCTGCTGTTTCATATCAGCCGCTCTTCTATAAGGAAGCGAATTTTTATCCGTTTTATCAGCTAAAACTTCGTCAAACCATTTGAGTGCCTCTTCTTTGCAATCATACATCATAGCCTTATGAAGCCAGCCATAATCCCACTTGTCGTGTAACGACAACTCGCCCGATTTCATCAGCTTTTGGTATTCAAGACGGCATCTTAAAAAATCTTCCGGGTCTCCGCTTATTTCATAGAGTGCAGACAATCTTTGTGCGTAGTTTTCGTAAGCGACGGACTGCTTCTTGAAAAAATCGTCTACAATAACACCGTAAATTTTAGCAATTTCGGGGAGCATCAATACGTCGGGCAAGGTAGTTCCGCACTCCCAGCGTGATACGGCTTGTGCGCTGACGCAAAGCATCCCGGCAACTTCTTCTTGTGTGTATTTTTTTGCAAGTCTGAACTTTTTCATATTTTCAGAAAACACAGTAGAATTCATATTAAATCTCCTTTTAGTTTTTTGTAAGCTTACGGTTATATTATAGCAACTATGATGTAGAAAATCAATGTCTCATTTTATGATTAAACTCTCACT
>JAZOCR010000166.1:0-13250 GCA_045596605.1 Eubacteriales bacterium
AGAACTCTTACGGCTTGAATTATCAAAAGCTCGGAAAGGAGTTGATGAGTCAAGACGAATTGGCGGTAATGGACGGCGGAAAATGTATTTTACAGCTTCGCGGTGTTCGGCCTTTTCTTTCAGATAAGTACGATATAACAAGGCACCCGAACTATAAATATACCTCCGACGCCAAAAAGGAAAATGCGTTTGATATTGAAAAATATATGAAGCGCAAACAGCGGAGGGCAAAAATCAAACCTGATGAAGCCTTTGAGCTCTACAAGGTAGATATGCCCGAAGAAAAACAAGAATCGGTTGAGAATTAAAAGGAGGATTTATTTATGGCATTTTTTCAACAGGCAATCACAGTATTGCAGACACTTGTAATTGCACTCGGAGCCGGTCTGTGTGTATGGGGCGGCATAAATCTTATGGAGGGTTACGGAAACGATAACCCCGGTGCAAAATCACAGGGTATCAAGCAGCTTATGGCGGGCGGCGGCGTAGTAGTTATTGGTACAACTCTTGTACCCTTGCTGTCAGGACTGTTTTAATAGTTGGATAGCATTTTTGATAAAATCACGCAGGCGATAAATGATTTTCTAATCTCTCTTATCGAGGGTAGTTTATCGACTATGTTCAATGACGTAAACCAAAAAGTCGGGACGATAGCAACAGAGGTTGGCAAGACGCCGCAGCAATGGAACAGCAGCGTCTTTTCAATTATCGAAAACCTTTCAAACTCTGTTATTGTCCCGATTGCGGGGCTTATTATAACCTTTGTCTTATGCTATGAGCTAATCAGTATGATTATAGACAAAAACAATATGCACGACGTTGACACGTTTATGTTCTTCAAATACTTTTTCAAGGCGTGTGTTGCTGTACTTATTGTCAGCAACACATTTAACCTTATTATGGCGGTATTTGATGTCGGACAGCATATTGTTTCAAACAGCGCCGGAGTTATTGCGGGAAATACCAATATTAACATTTCCTCTGCTCTTACGAACTTACGGCCAACACTTGAAGCAATGGGAACGGGCGAACTGTTCTTACTTATGCTGGAAACTGCCCTCGTCAGCCTGTGTATGAAAATTCTGTCTGTATGTATCACCGTCGTTATATTCGGCAGAATGATTGAAATTTATTTATATAGCTCTGTCGGAGCTATCCCGTTTGCGACAATGGCAAATCGTGAATGGGGCCAAGTCGGAAGCAACTATTTGAGGGGACTTGTTGCTCTCGCATTTCAGGGCTTCTTTATTATGGTATGCGTTGGAATATATGCGGCACTTGTCAATAGCTTTACGGCAACAAGTGATATTCATTCAACCATATTTTCTATTGCGGCATATACCGTTGTACTTTGCTTTACTCTCTTTAAGACAGGAAGCATATCAAAATCAATATTCAATGCTCATTAAGGAAAGGAGGATTTTTAACAATGCCTTATGTACCCGTACCCAAAGACTTAACTACGGTAAAATCAAAGGTTGCGTTTAACCTTACGAAACGGCAGCTTATATGCTTTTCACTTGCGGCAGTAGCCGGTGTCGGAGTTTACTTTCTAACAAGAAATGTTCTCGGCACCAGCGGCGCGTGTATGCTCTTAATTGTAGCAGCGCTTCCGTTCTTCCTCTTTGCTATGTATGAGAAAAACGGGCAGCCGCTTGAAAAGGTATTGAAGCAGTATATAAACGCACGATTTATAAGGCCGAAAGTCAGACCGTACCGAACGGAAAATATATATTCGGCTATGATGAAACAAAGTATTTTAGATAAGGAGGTAGAAAAGATTGCAGGACGCAAAGACAAAATCAAAAAAGCAAAAACGAAAAATTCCGGCAGATAAACCACTTTCCCGAAGCCAGAAAAAGCAGATTGCGGAAGCTGTGAAAAAAGCGAAAATGCAAGGCAAAATTGCTATGAGCGCACAACAGACAATTTGCTATAAGGCAATGTACCCGGACGGTGTTTGTCGTGTTACGGATAAGTTTTTCACAAAGACATTGCAATTCTTTGACATAAATTATCAGCTTGCAAGGAACGAGGACAAAAACGAAATTTTTGAAAATTACTGCGATTTCCTTAATTATTTCGACCATTCAATTTCCGTTCAGCTTTCTTTCCTCAATCAGAATGTAGATATGGAAGAATATCAGAAAATGATTGAGATACCTAAACAGGAGGACGAATTTGACGCTATCCGTACAGAGTATATGCAGATGTTGAAAGAACAGATTGCAAAAGGCAATAACGGACTTATCAAGCGCAAGTTTATCACCTTTGGTATTGAAGCAGACGACATTAAGGCTGCAAAGCAAAAGCTGGAACGCATTGAAGCGGATATTTTGGGAAATTTCAAAGCGCTCGGAGTTTCCGCAAAACCTCTTTCCGGGCTGGAACGTTTGGAGCTTCTTCACGGCTCTTTCAATGAGGGCACAAATGAGAAATTCCGCTTTAATTGGGATTTGGTGCATAAGACGGGACTTTCTACAAAAGACTTTATTGCGCCGACTTCCTTTGATTTCAGAGACAGCAGAACGTTTAAGTGCGGCAGCAATTTAGGGCAGGTTTCTTTTGTTCAGATAATTGCACCGGAGCTTACGGATAGTATGTTAAAGGATTTTCTTGACCTCGATACACCGATTGCGGTAAATCTTCACATCAAGAGTATAGACCAGTCGGAAGCTATCAAAATGGTAAAGCGTAAGATTACCGACCTCGACAAAATGAAGATTGAGGAACAGAAAAAAGCAGTACGCAGCGGTTACGATATGGATATTATTCCGTCAGACCTTGCTACATTCGGTGTTGATGCTAAAAACCTTTTGGAGCAGTTACAGGGCCGTAATGAAAGAATGTTTTTAATTACTGTACTTGTTATGAATACTGCAAAAAACAAAAGGGCTCTTGCTAATGCAGTATTTGCAGCACAGGGTATTGCACAGAAATATAACTGTGCATTAAAACCTCTTGACTTTCAGCAGGAACAGGGCTTAATGTCCTCTGTTCCCATTGGTATAAATCAGATTGAAATTCAAAGAGGAATGACAACATCATCAACGGCAATTTTTGTTCCGTTTACCACGCAGGAGCTTTTTCAGACAGGAAACGAAGCTCTCTATTACGGGCTTAATGCTCTTTCAAATAATATGATAATGGTTGACCGAAAGAAGCTCAAAAATCCAAACGGGCTTATACTCGGCACACCGGGCTGTCTTGCCTATGATACCGAACTTATTTTGAAAGACGGTGTTATAGAGAAAATAGGCAGCCTTTTTGATAAGGGCGTTAAGGAGATTGACACATATTCCTATGACGAGGTACAGAAAAAGTTAGTACATTCAAAGGCGAAAGATATTCGCATTGAAAAGCAGACTGACGAACTATACAAGATTGATTTTTCAGACGGGACTTCTGTTTCTCTCACCGATACACACCTTTTGCTGTGTGCTGATGAAAACTATGTTGCAGCAGCAGAGATAAAACCGGGTGCTGTTCTTTATGGCGGAAACACCGTAACAAAGGTTGAGCTTGTAAAGCTGGAGGAAAAAATCAATGTTTATGATATGACCGTTCCAAAGTATTATAATTTCCTTTTGGCAAACGGTGTTGTTGTCCATAACAGCGGTAAATCTTTCAGCGCAAAGCGTGAGATTACAAACTGCTTTTTAGTTACGCATGATGATATTATTATCTGCGATCCGGAAGCAGAATATTATCCGCTTGTATCAAAGTTAAACGGACAGGTAATTAAGATTGCGCCAAACTCCCGTAATTACATCAATCCTATGGATATAAACCTTAACTACTCGGAGGAAGAAAACCCTGTAATGTTAAAGTCGGATTTCATTCTTTCCCTCTGTGAGCTTATAGTCGGCGGCAAGAACGGATTGGAGCCGATTGAAAAAAGCGTAATTGATAAGGCGGTACGAAATGTTTACAGACCGTACTTACTTAACCCGGAGCCTTCCAATATGCCTATTTTGGAAGATTTATTCAATGAGCTTAATTCAATGCCGGAGCTTGAAGCAAAGCGTATTGCCTCTGCATTGGAGCTGTATGTTCACGGCTCATTAAATGTATTCAATCACCGTACCAACGTTGATATGAATAACAGGCTGATATGTTTTGATATTAAGGAGCTCGGAAAGCAGCTTAAAAAAATCGGTATGCTTATTGTTCAAGACCAAGTTTGGAATCGTGTAACATTAAACCGTGCGGAGCATAAATCTACAAGGTATTATATAGACGAATTTCACTTGCTTTTGAAAGAGGAACAGACAGCGGCGTACTCTATTGAGATTTGGAAACGCTTTCGTAAATGGGGCGGTATTCCGACAGGTATAACGCAGAATGTCAAAGACCTTTTATCTTCCCGTGAGATTGAAAACATCTTTGAAAACTCTGATTTTATCTATATGCTCAATCAGGCAGGCGGAGACCGTGAAATACTTGCAAAGCAGCTTGGAATTTCAGCAAATCAGCTTTCCTATGTAACGCAGAGTAACGAGGGCGAAGGCCTCTTGTTCTATGGTAATGTTATTATTCCGTTTGTTGACCGTTTCCCGAAACATCTTGAGCTTTACCGATATATGACAACAAAACCGGAAGAAGTGGCAAACAATGAGTAAAGAGCTTACACATTTAAGTTTATTTTCCGGGATTGGCGGTATTGATATTGCAGCAGAAGCGGCGGGATTTGAAACAGTCTGCCAATGTGAATGGGCGGACTTCCCGACATCAATTTTAGAAAAGCGGTGGCCGAACGTGCCCCGCTTTCGTGATATTACCACTCTTAACAAGGAGGTGTTCTATGAAAAAACAGGACGAAAAACAGTTACACTCATCAGCGGCGGATTTCCCTGTCAGCCATTCTCAACAGCCGGAGCACAGAAAGGTTTTACCGATATTCGTTACCTCTGGCCTGAAATGGCAAGAGTTATTTCCGAACTGCACCCCTCTTGGGTGCTTGGGGAGAATGTTGCCGGCTTTATCGGTATGGGGCTCGACAAAACGGTTTTTGACTTGGAACGCGAAGGATACGCTGTTCAAACATACGTATATCCAGCTTGTGGCGTCGGCGCGTGGCATGAGCGCGCAAGAACTTTTATCGTCGCGGTTGATGTTTCCCACGCCCCTTGCCTCCGACAATACCAACAACAAGAAAGATGCAATGCGGCTGGACGTGTTTCTGTCGGAAAACGGGATATTCAGAAAGAGAAATCCCAACGGGAAAATTTGGAGTCTTCCTCTGTCGGCAGCGGTATTTTATCTTACGCCGATAGCGTCGGACGGGCTGCGCTCGAATTTCAAACCGGAGATTTTAATGCAGGCTCGCAAGTCGGCAAACTTGGCGACACAGATAGTACAACAGGAAATGCCGACGAGCGACAAATCAGCACTCAATCCCGATTGGGTGGAATGGTTAATGGGTTTCCCTTATGGCTGGACGGACATACATTGTGGCAACGAGAGCCTGAGGGCGTTCCCCGTGTAACAGAGAGAACGGACGGCAGAGCTCCGAGATTAAAAAGTCTTGGTAATGCGGTTTGTCCTCCGCAGGTGTACCCCATATTAAAATGTATTGCAGATATTGAGCTATGCGCTTGTAATGACAGATGTGTTTTTGATTTACAGCAGTAGCAGTAGTATTGTGGTAATGTGTGTAAACTCAAAGAGTTTTCCATATTTCCATAATAAAAAACGGCGTGGGATTTGTGTGTAAACTTGCAAAAAAGTTTTCCATAACTTCCACGCTTTTAATATATAAAATTGAGGTGAAAACTTTGCGAAATGAAGAATTATACAATAACAGCGGGTGTGTTGACAAAACAGCTTATGAAGCACTTAAAAACATTCGCCGTGAGGAACGCAGAGCCCTTATTAACCTTTTGAAGCTGACAGCAGAAAATCACGGTTACGAAATTACTAACCGTATTGAACTTCGGGAAATCAAGGAGGTTGACGTTTAATGAAAATCGACCACGGCGATTATGATGTGTATAACAATTCACGAATTATACACGGAACGAATATTGAAATAGACTACAGCGTTTATTATAAGCGTGATTGTGATATTTCCGACCTTATTCAAATGTCTGCAAAAGATGTTGAGAGGTTTCGCAACAAAAGTATAGCGAATGAAAATAAAGCATACGAAAAAGTGTTGCAGGCTCTTTCAGAATGGGAAAAGGAAGCACTTATTACCCAAAGGCATAACCGGGCGCTTAACTATCTTAATACACCTCCCATTGAGCACACAAGCAATAAATGGGTAGATGCAAAGTATGACTATAAAGAGCGTAGTAATATGGTTTACTTTATGCAGTACAGAATTTATAAAAGGCAAGCCAGACACGGAATGTTGAAATGGGACGTGTCTTGGACTGTTCGTACACAGAGAGCACCGGGCCAAGCTGCTTTAGTTCTCGGAAATCAGGAGAAAACATATTCAAGTCAGGAAGCGGCTGAAAAGTATATCCAAAACAGAATTGCAGAATACGACCATTTATTTACAGAAATATCACCCGTTATTCCTGATGTTAATAAATACGCTTTCTGCGTAAATGGTGTATTACTACCGGGATATACAACAGTTTCAATGCAGAAAGCCATTGACGAGAAAAAGCCCTCTATCAAAAGTCAGTTAAACGAACTTAAAGGGCAGACAAAAAACAATTCAACTACGGAGCCGACAAAAAAGAAATCTGCTCCCGAACTTGAATAGGCGGAGGTGAAAAATGAGCAAGGACAAAGAATTTAAGGCGAAAAACAGAGACTTGAATTTTTCAAAGCCTCAAAAGGACGATACAGTTCTCGGACGGCAAAACCGACCTGAAGAACAGAAAACGGATTTATCTTCATCAAAGAAAAACCGTATGTATCAGCAGCGGCAGGAAGCCCACGAACAGCCTTTTGATGTTCCTGAAACCAAACCCGATATTTCGGAAAGTTCTGTATCAGATACGGTAATAAATAATGCAGAAAATCCCGTATATGAGCATAGCGCTTTTGATACAAAAGAAACTATCCCCGTACATTCGGAAAGTCATACCGAACAGCCTAAAACGGCAGAATCGGTAAAAGGAACGCAAAGAAAACAGGCTGAAAAATTCCGGGCAGACAATGACAATTCCATTTCTGCAGATAATGATGTTTCCGTTCCCAAAGAACATAAAGCGGAGGAAATTCCGGCAGAAACAACAGATAATATTTCTCCGGGAGAAACAACAGAAATGCAGACGGATATTCCTGTCGGTACAAAAGATATTCAGGCGGATATGCCTCCCTCTGCACCAAAGGGCGAAAGATACAATATTCAGGACGCAATGCACGAAAACAAGCAAGCGTTTGATATTGTGGAAAAGAACACCGATTTTAAGCTGGGACGACAGGAACACACAACCCCGAAAGGTACACAGGAGAAAAAAGGCATAAAGCCTAAAAATAAAAACCGACTGTACCAAAAGGAACATACAAAGGCAGATGAAGCAGCGCAGAGCGTTTCATCAGAACAGAGTGCCGAGCCGGAAACAGCAAAAACAGAAAAATCGGACAAGGCGGAAAATGCGGAAAATCTTGACGAGGAAATTCCTCTGCAAGAGGATTTTCAGTTTGACCGTACAAAGAAATATGAACAGCGAGCCGAAAGGCTGCATCACAAGGCCGAAAAAGCCAAAAAGAAAGCTCCCCATAATACCAAAATCAAGCGGCAGCGTGTGTATGATGAAAAGAAACAAAAGGCAAAGACACGGTTACAGTTTGAGAATGAAGCAAAGCCGGTAAGTGATAACCGATACACCTTTGTTAAAAATTCAACCACCTTTGCAAGCAACAGAGTTTTATTAAAAGCACACAACAAAATCCGTGAGGTTGAGCGTGAAAATTCTTCTGTTGAAGCGGCACACAAGACCGAAGAACAGGCGGAACGACTTGCAGCTCATAGTATGAGGTTGCAAAAGAATTTATCACAAAAAAGGAAAAATGCACCTATAAAAAAGGCGCAACGCTTACAGGAAAAAGCCGAGAAAGCAGAGATAAAGGCTTTATACGAAAAGACATTGAAAGAACACCCTGAAATTAAAAAGTCAGAGGTTAAAAAGTTCATTCAGAAACAGCGTATAAAGAAACAATATCAGAAAGCAAAGCGAGCCGAACAGACAGCGAAAAAGGCAAAAAAAGCAGCACAGAATACAAAGGCAGTAACGGCAAGGATTGCCGCTTTTGTATGGCGGCACAAAGCAGTGTTCGGAATTATACTTGCCATCTTTCTTCTGTTCGCTTGGCTTGGCAGTGTATTAACATCTTGCTCAATTATGGGTACGCAGGGCGGCGGCTCTCTTATGGTTTCCTCTTACTTTGCAGAGGACGACGATATATACGCAGCAGAAGATTATTATGTAGCTCTTGAACAGAATTTACAAAATCGAATTGATAACATTGAAAACGAGTATTCCGGCTATGACGAATACAGATACAATGTTGCAGGCATAGGCCATAACCCTTACGAGCTCATTTCATATCTTACAGCGGTATATCAGGATTTCAAAGCAAATGAGATTGAGGACGAGCTTGACGCTCTTTTTAATACTCAATACCATTTGAGAATTACCCAAACGAGTGAGCAGCGAACAGACAGCGAGGGCAACACTTACACATACAAAATATTAAATGTTACTCTCACAAACAGCGGTTTTACAACAACCTTAAATGCAGACCAGCAGGAGCTTTATAATATCTATCTTGCAAGCAAGGGAAACCGTGATTATCTGTTTGCTGATGATATTTATTCCAATGTTACACAGAGTCCGTATAACGATTATGAAATACCGAGTGCGGCACTTTCGGACGAAACTTTCAGAAAGCTCATAACGGAAGCTGAAAAGTATTTAGGCTATCCGTATGTATGGGGCGGCTCAAGTCCGTCAACCTCTTTCGATTGTTCCGGCTTTGTATGCTGGGTATTCAAAAATTCCGGTGTATATCCTCTGTCCCGAACTACTGCACAGGGCATTTTCAATCAATGTACTGCGGTAAGACCGGCGGAAGCAAAACCGGGAGATATTATTTTCTTCACGGGCACATACAACAGCGGAAGCCCTGTATCTCACGTTGGTATTTATGTCGGTAACGGAATGATGATACATTGCGGAAACCCAATCCAATATGCAAGTGTCAACAGCAGCTATTGGAGCTCTCATTTTTACGCCTATGGGCGACTTAATTAAAACAATAAAACTACAAGGAGTGATTTTTACTATGGCAACCATTGATAAGATTAACAAGGATATTGCGGCTGCAAAAGCCAAAATTGCAGAATTGCAGAAGAAAATCCGTACACTTGAAGCACAGAAGATTGAGGAAGAAAACTTACAGATTGTGAAATTGGTTAAGACCGTAAACCTCGACCAGAAAACTCTTACTGTATTTCTTAAAGCCTACGCAAAGGGTGATATTGTTCTCCCTGATACCTACAAGGCGGAATTGGAAAAGAACGATAAAAAAGAAAAACCGGAAACCACAGGCGAACAGAAACCACACGAACAGAAACACGCACAGGAGGGCGGCAACAATGAGAAAAAATAAAATATTTAAGATTATGGCGGCGGTATTTTCCGTCGCCTTTATACTGTCCGGCATGACGGCTTTTGCGTTTAGCGCAGAATCAGAAGCCACAGCAACCACCGAAACGGTTATTGAAGATAACCGTACTCTTACCCCGAAAGGAAACGCTGACCTTTTGGACGACGTTTCAGACAGTGAAGATTTGCAGTTTATAACCGTAACTGCAAGGGACGGAAATGTTTTCTATTTCGTAATCGACCACGCAGCAGAAAACGAAAATGTATATTTCCTGAATGTTGTTGATGAAAGCGACCTCGAAGCTCTCGCAGAGGAAAGCGAAGAAAAACCGGAAGAAAAACCTGTTACCGAGCCCGAACAGAAAGAGCCGGAGCCGCAGGAACCGGAGGAACCCGAAAAAGAGCCTGAAAAGGAATCAGGCGGCAATGCAGGTTTTCTTGTTGTAATTCTGCTTCTTGCTGGTGCGGCAGGTGTAGGTGCTTACTATTACAAGGTTGTACTACCGAAAAAGAAACTTGAACAGGCTGACGACTTGGAAGATTTTGAGTTTGAGGAATATGACGAGGACGACGCCGAAGATGCGGAGCTTGACGAAACTGACGACGAGGAAACGGAGGAATAAAAAATGCGTTTGGTAATTGCCGAAAAACCGTCGGTAGCTTTTTCTATTGCAAAAGCACTTGGAATTAGCGGTAAAAAAGACGGCTATATTGAGGGTGGCGGATATATCATTACTTGGTGCGTCGGACATCTTGTAGCACTTGCCGAGCCCTCCGCTTATGATAACCGATTTGCAAAATGGGCGTATGAGGATTTACCCATTATCCCGGAGCATTTCAAATACAAAATTAACGGTGATAAGAATAAACAGTTTAAGGTTGTAAAAGACCTTATGCACAAGAAAGATGTTACAGAGGTTATAAACGCTTGCGACGCAGGACGCGAGGGTGAACTAATCTTCCGGCTGGTATATAATCAGTCGGGCTGTAAGAAACCTATTAAAAGATTGTGGATTTCCTCTATGGAAGAAATTGCAATCCGTGAGGGTTTTGACAGCTTAAAGGACGGCAGCGAATACGAGAATTTATATAACTCTGCTCTCTGCAGATTATGGGCGGATTGGATTGTAGGCATAAATGCTACAAGGCTCTTTTCTCTCCTGTATAAAAAGACTTTGAATATTGGCAGAGTACAGACGCCAACGCTTGCGCTTTTGGCTGACCGGAATAATAAAATAACATTCTTTCAAAAAGAAAAATATTACACCGTATCAATCGACACAGGCAGCGTTAAGGCTGTTAGTGAGCGAATAGACAATTTACCACACGCAGAGGAAATCAAGGCGGCTTGCGAACATTCGCAGGCCGTTTGTGTTTCCGTCAAAAAGGAGCAGAAAATCGAAAAGCCCCCGAAGCTCTTTGATTTAACTACTTTGCAGAGAACGGCAAATAAAGTATTCGGATATACAGCGCAGCAGACACTTGACTATGCACAGGCATTATACGAAAAGAAACTGTTGACATATCCGAGAACGGATAGCAGATATTTAACTGACGATATGGCAGAAACCGCTACTGCTGTTGTGCATTTGTCGGCAAAGGTGCCTCCCTTTGACAGCGTTCCCGATTATTTCCCTGATGTTAGTTTGCTCGTAAATAACAGCAAGGTAACAGACCACCACGCCATTATTCCTACAATGGAACTTGAAAAGGCTGATATAAAAACATTACCCTCCGGCGAGCTTAATATTTTGAAGCTGGTTATATGCCGTTTGATGTGTGCAGTTGCAGAGCCTTATGTTTACGAACTGTCGGCGGCTGCTTTCAGGTGTGGCGGGAATGTATTTACTGTTAAGGGTAAATTGGTTGTTTCTCTCGGATATAAAGCGATTGAAAGATTGCTTTGTAAGCCGGCAGACAATGAGGACGGCGAACAGATACCCGACTTTTACAAAGGTCAGACCTATGCAGGCATAAGGGCTGAAATCGCAGAAAAATTCACATCACCCCCCAAACCGTACACAGAAGATACTTTACTTTCTGCAATGGAAACAGCAGGCAGCAAAGAGATTACGGACGAAGCGGAACGTAAAGGCTTGGGAACTCCGGCAACAAGAGCCGGCATAATTGAAAAGCTGGTGCAGACAGGTTTTGCCGAACGTAAAGGAAAAAATATTATTCCTACACAAAACGGAACGCTCCTTATTTCCGTTCTGCCCGATACCCTTATATCTGCCTCTTTAACTGCGGAATGGGAAAATCAGCTTACTTTGATAACAAAAGGCAAAGCAAGTCCGAAAGAGTTTATGCGCGGAATAAATAAAATGATAACCGAGCTTGTGAGAAAATACCCCTGTATTTCAAGTGAGCAGCAGGATATTTTCAAAGGCGATAAAGAAGCCAGATAAGGTAATACCGATTGGCAAAGCAATATCTTGATATTGTTAAGTCTGTTATGCGGATTGATACAAATTCCTTTTCTTTTGATATGCAACAAATTGAGAATCGCAGATTTATGTTCAATCCGCAAACAGGCACTTTAATTTTAGGTTATCAGTATTCACGGCAGCAAATTAAATCTTCTCACGCAGCAGAACACGCAGACGCAAATATTGATGAAGTCTTTGACAGTTTTATTCGCGGTTGGATAGGAACGGGAAAAGAATATCAAAACGGCATTATCCATTTTTCTCCGAACATTCCCACTACGATAATACCAATGTTTGAAAAGGGCTTTGATACTTTGGAAATGTTTGCAGAAAACGGAGCAAATAAAAATACGGTTGTCCGGGCCTTTGGTGAGGTTTGGGAACAACCATTATCAGAACTTATTAAGGAGGTTGATTATATGGCTGAAAACACTAAAACACATTCGCTTGATAATCTCATAGAGTTTGGCAAAGACGAAAATACAAAAGAACGAGTTGAAAAACTTACAGGGATTTTAGAGCAGGAATTAACAAATGTTTTTGAAAGTGAAAACTATAAACGCTATTTGTCGGCAATGGCCGTATTTCATAAATACAGTTTCCGTAATACAATGCTTATTCTTCATCAGTTGCCTAACGCTTCATATATTGCGGGATTTAATGCTTGGAAAGACCTTAACCGTTATGTGAAAGAGGGCGAAAAAGCTATAAAGATATTTGCCCCTGCTCCGTATAAGACAAAGATTGATGAAATACAAAGAGACGGAAACGGCGAAATAATCAGAGACGGCGACGGAAACCCTGTAACAAAAGAAAAAGAAATTACTGTCCCTGCATTTAAGGCTGCGCCTGTATATGATATTTCACAGACAGACGGTGAGCCTCTTCCTGAATTGGGCGGCGGCGAGCTTGTAGGAACGGTTGAAAACTACGAAGAATTTTGGTCGGTATTAAAGAAAATATCTCCGTTCCCCATTGAACTCATAGAGTTTGAGCCGGGAGATACGGCACAGGGATATTGTCATTATGGAGAGGACGCAAAAATTACTGTCAGAAATGATATGTCAGAAATAGAAACCATTGCGGCAGCGATACACGAAATTTCTCACGCAAAGCTCCATAATTACACGATTGAGGAATTGGCATTGCTTCCTCCCGAAGAAAAGAAAACAAGGCGTATGCGTGAGGTTGAAGCCGAAAGCGTGGCCTTTGTTGTATGTAAACATTTCGGTATTGAAACGGGAGAATC
>JAZOCR010000167.1:0-7554 GCA_045596605.1 Eubacteriales bacterium
GGTTTATATGACCGTAAACGTATAATTCTGATTAAGGTTAATGTTAACTGAAAGGAGTGAATTTTATGCAAGAATTTATACATTCCGTTTCACTCGACATTTCAAAATGTAAGGGCTGTACCAACTGTCTTAAGCACTGTCCAACAGAGGCTATAAGAATAAGAAATGGACATGCTATTATAAATTCTTCACTTTGCATTGACTGCGGTGAATGTATAAGAAAATGCCCATATAAAGCTAAAAGAGCCATATACGACAAGATGCAGGACATAGGTGATTATAAATGGAAAATAGCTCTTCCTGCACCTGCGCTTTACGGACAGTTTGATAATGTAGATGATATTGATTACATACTTACGGCAATACTTGAATGTGGCTTTGATGACGTCTTTGAGGTTGCAAGAGGCGCTGAACTTATTTCCGCCTATACAAGATATTATCTTAGCAGTAAAAATGCGAAAAAACCGCTTATCAGCTCAGCGTGTCCCGTTATTGCAAGGCTGATAAGCGTAAGATTTCCTTATCTTTGCGATAACCTTGTTCCAATTCTACCGCCGATTGAAATTTCAGCGCAGATGGCAAGGGAAAAGGCTCTTTCGGAGCATCCGGAGCTTTCGCCTGAAGATATTGGTGTATTCTTTATTTCGCCCTGTCCTGCAAAGGTTAGCTACGTTAAAAATCCTATTGGAATTGAAAAGAGTGCAGTTACGCAGGTTCTGTCAATCAGTGAGCTTTATTTTATGCTGATAGGAAAACTCGGTAAAATAAAGAATCCGCTTCCTCTTTCAAAGGTTGGCGTAATAGGTGTAAGCTGGGCAAGCTCCGGTGGTGAGGCATCATCAATATTTAACGACAGATATCTTGCGGCAGACGGAATTGATAATGTTATCGACGTTCTTGAGCAGCTTGAAAACGATAAGCTTTCCGGCGTTGAGTTTATAGAGCTTAACGCTTGCAGTGGTGGTTGCGTTGGTGGAACACTTACTGTAGAAAATCCCTTTATTGCAAAGGCACGACTACAGAATCTCAGAAGATATCTTCCCGTGACGCAGAACAAACCGTCAGAAAACTTTTCTGACGCTGATGAGAACGGTGGCGTTCCGAATGGAATTATGTGGTCTGATACTATTGATTACAGTCCCGTTGGTCAGCTTGATAACGACAGAGCTGAAGCACTACGCAAAATGAATGAAATAGAAGCTTATTTTCAGAAGCTTCCTCATCTTGATTGCGGTTCCTGCGGTGCTCCTAACTGCCGTGCACTTGCAGAGGATATAGTCAAGGGAGAAGCAACGGAAAGTGACTGCATTATAAGAATGAAGGAACAGATTGAAAACGTTTACAAGAACCTTGGTGACCTTGTAAACGGAATTAAAAAATAGTTTTAAGGAGAAACTGTATTGAAGAAAAAAACTATTGTAATATCAGCTTTGATAGTATTAGTACTGCTTGCTTTATTATGTATAATATACTTTGTTGGCAGTGGCTATATAAAAAGAGCTGACGTTGCACTTCTTGATTATTCTGTGTCCGAAGATGGAACGGAAATAACACTCAAAACAACTATTTTGTCTTCAATGGGGTACACAAGAGGCTTTAAGGATAACGGCGGTGGAGTAAAACCCCATTATCTGACGTTCTATTCAACCTTTGGCGGTCTTAACAGCTCCTTTGGTGCGAAAGATGAACATATTTTAGCGATTGATGCCGGTGACAGTGAAATTTATTTCAGCATTCCAGATGATGGTTATCAGCTTGTTTTAAAGAAAGATGAAGAAATAGGTGAATGGGTAAGACCTTAGTGTTATCAAACATTATAAAAATTAAGGAGTTTACGCAAATGCGTATACTCCTTATATATTTGTTTAAAGATTTATGTGAATGTTGTCACCGCTTATCCAGCAGGCAGCGCCCTCTTTAGCCAGAGATTCAACGCTGGGATGAGCAATTAGCCACTTGTTTGTGCCCCAGAGCATCGGGTCACGGTCTGTTTTTTCTATATCGTAATTTGTACCAAGGGGGAGAACTACTATTGATTTGTAGCCTTCCTCGTACACTCTTATAGGTGCGTAGTGAAGTGTTGTTGCATACATTTCAAAAGCAGTGCCTGCAGGCACGTAGAAAGCTTTTACGCATTTTGAATCAAGGTTTTTATCAACTATTTCGCTTCTGAGTGCAACAAGTACTATAAGGTCGGTTACAGCGATAACCATTTCACTAGCCTTGTGATATTCAAGTGCATCGAGGTATTCGGTCGTGCCGTTTGTGTAGCCAAACTGTGCAGGCATACCGCCACAGTAAATCTTTACGATTTCCTTTGCGGCGTCCATTGCTTCCATTTCCTTAACCGTGGGACAATATGTACAACCGGGGGTTATTACAGTTTTATTTTCCATATAGGAAATAAGCTCTGAAAGGTTGTAGCCCTCTACAATTTCGCCGTAAGGTCTGAAATTTTCGCACGAAATGAGTTCGATTTTTATATGGGGATTTGCTTTGCAGATTTTTTCAAAGTTTGTCATAAGAAGTACCTCACTTTTATAATTTATTTCTCTGTTAGTATTATATATTTGTGTTTATGAGGGAAAAATTATAATAATCCAAAACCTTTTAAATAAAGCAGATTTTGAATAATCCATTGTCCCTTCCACCAATTTTTACTTATCGCCCATTCATCAGGATATTTCCCACCCCAATTCCAGCCAATATTCCAAGAACCGTCGGCAAGTTGAGTGTTTATTATGTACTCACACTCATAATCGGCAATTTCTTTGTTAGCCGGATAATACTCACTCTCTTTTGAGTTGATGAAACAAGAGGGTTGACATACATAACCGTTCCATTTTGAAGTGTCTGTAACAATAAGCTTGTTTATAGATTTATGCAGCTTAGCCTTTAATTCATCAAAAGGAATATATTCCGTCACCTTTCCCTTTTCAAAAAGCTGTGCCATTCGCATATAGCAGGTACAAGTGTGCATATCTTTTATCTCATCGGGAGAAAGCGCTTCAATGGCTTCGTTGGCAATGCGTACACCAAGCTTAAAAACATCACTTTCTTTATCGGCATAACGGGCAATAAATCCGGCTATTTGAGCAGTGCCATTATAATCGGTATGACAACTACTAACGCTTTCTGTGTGCCACCAAGGTGCGTGAGGATAATCATTGTTGCTCTTCACAGTTATATCCCACGTTTTTCCATTAAAATGTTTTCCGCTTGCGTACCACTTTAAAAGACCTTGAATAACCGGGTGCTGATTATCCATAAGGTCTATTTCCCTTATAATTTCACTTGCAGTGTTAGAGTGTAACGGTATGGAATTGGGATTCCAGCAATCCGCCTCGACAGCGTGACCAAAGCCACCGTCTTCATTTTGATAGTGAGACAGTACATTTAGCACAGCTTCGTTGCTCCCATTTTCAAAATGATACTGAAAGCGGGCTAAATCGAGAGGTCTTGCATTTCGGTACATAAAAGCTCTTGCTTTGTCAAAAGTCGTATTCATTGGTAATAATTCCTTTTTATAGGTTTGAGAAAATCATAGTATCGTAATTATATCACAGAGAGATAATGTTTGCAATATAAATATAGATATAAATACAAAAATTATTTGAGAATACTTTTTCCCTTACTGTCTATTCCGCAAATTAGCGGAAAGTCGCAAAAAGTAAGTTTTTTTACAGACTCACAGCCAAGCTCCGGAAAAGCAATAACCTCAAGCGATGTGATGCACTTACTTGCAAGCGCACCGGCTCCTCCAATGGCACAAAGATATATTGCACCGTTTCTGATAATTGCATCAATGACTTCTTTGTTTCTCGGTCCTTTACCAATCATACAGGTAAGTCCCATATCAAGAAGAGCTGGGGAGTAGACGTCCATTCTTGAGGAGGTAGTAGGGCCGAAGGAGCCGCATATCTGACCTTCACGCTGTGGGGTAGGACCTGCGTAATATATTGAAGCACCGCATATTTCAAAGGGGAGTGTTTCGCCGTTTTCGATAAGCTTCATTATTTTTTTGTGTGCGGCATCTCTTGCCGTGTATACCGTACCTGAGAGTAAAACCTCATCACCGCAGCTGATGAGGTTTATTATGTCCTTAAGGTTTTCGGTGTGAGCCTTGTAGGTCTTCATACGTTTTAACCTTTCGTAGTTGGTTTATGTAACGGTTACTTCTGGGAAGTTCCAAGTCCTGATACTGTTTCGTCATAAAATCTTGCAATTTCACTCTTTTGTGCCTGAAGTGCTCCGAGAAGCTGCTTCTGACGTCTGAGCAGATACTCAACCTTTTCCTTGTTATGCTCAAGCTGCTGTTCGGATTCTGCCTTGATTTTCACAGCATAAGCATCAGCATCGGCTTTTGTTTTTGCAAGGTAAGCTCTTGCGTCGGAATTTGCCTTTGTAACTATTTCCTCCGCTGTAAGCTTGGCGTTTGCAATTATAATTTCAGATTTCTTCTCTGCCTCTGCCTGCATATCGTCGGCCTTACTCTTTGCTATTACTAGAATGTCGCCTGCATCTTTACAGGTTTTGTTATAGTTTTCAGCAGCTTCGGAAACGGAAGAAAATCTGACATTCAAAGCATCATATTCATTTTTTAATGAGTCATAATCCGATTCAAGCTCACAAATTTTCGCCTTAAGAGCATCAATTTGGTCAAGTAGCGAAGATTTTTCTTTTTCTGCGTCAGCGATTTTCTGATTAAGCAAAGAAGCTTCACCAAGCTTTTCCTCGTTTTCTGCAATTTCGCTTTTAAGCTTTTCATTCTGATTCTTCAGTTCTCCGACGTTTCGTTCAATGTCTTCAATCTCAAAGGCTGCCTGTGAATTTATCTTTTCAATATAAGATGAAACATCAGACGGTGCGTAGCCGAATAATCTTTTCTTAAACAAACTTTTAGGCATTTTTATATCTCTTTTCTCTTTATTTTATTAAATTCTGTTTCGCTGAAAAGTATATCACATTAAGTTTAATATTAAAAGGGGAAAGTGCAGTTATTTTATAAAAATTAACATTTATCGTCGAATTAAGCATTTATAAAATGATTATTTGTAATATTCAAACTCTACTCCGTAAAGCTCAACAATCTGACCGTCAACTATGCCTCTGGCTTCAAGTGCGTCAATAATTCCGCTGGAGCGAAGTATTTTCTGGAAATAAGCAAAGCTTTCTCGGTCATTGAAGTTGATTGATTCTATTACTTTTATAATTCTCGGACATTCAACGTGGAAGGTGTCGTTTTCACGATTTATTGTTATTTCAGAAGAAGATGCATCATCTTCAATTTCATCCTCTACGCAGTATTCTGGAGTATAAATTTTGATAGGTGGAAGCTCACGGAGCTTTTTTGCAATAAGCTCACAAAGCTCGTCTGTGCCGTGTGCTATTGCAGCGGCAATGAAAACTATTTCACAGCCCTGCTTATTTGCAAACTCGATAAGTTTTTCCTTTGTTTCGTCAGACATCATATCAATCTTGTTTGCTGCGATTATTCTCGGTCTTGACGCTAGCTCAGGGCTGTACAGCTCAAGCTCATTGTTGATTTTTTCTATATCTTCAATGGGGTCTCTTCCTTCAAAGCCTGAAGCATCAACAACGTTTATAAGAAGTCTGCATCTGTCAATGTGACGCAGGAACTGATGTCCAAGCCCTTCACCGCTGTGAGCACCTTCAATAAGACCGGGAAGGTCTGCAAGCACAAATTGTCCGCCCTTTGCGTTTACAACGCCAAGCATAGGTGCGAGAGTTGTAAAATGATAGTCTGCAATTTTTGGCTTTGCGGCAGATACCACTGAGAGAATAGTTGATTTTCCTGCACTTGGCATACCTACGAGTCCTGCATCTGCAAGCATTTTTAGTTCAAGAATAATTTCTTTTTCTTTTCCTTTGATACCTGCTTTTGCAAAATTAGGTGTCTGTCTTGTGGGAGTAGCAAAGTGGGTGTTTCCGAATCCGCCTTTGCCGCCTTTCAGGAAAACGTATCTTCCGCTTTCAACTACGTCATCATCTGACATATCCTTAATTATTTTGTCTGTTTCAGGGTCTTTTATAACAGTTCCGGGAGGAAGCGGAATTTCAAGGTCAGCACCGTTTTTGCCGTGAAATTTTGCACCGGTTCCCGCACCACCGTTTTCTGCAACAAATTTTCTTCTGTATTTAAAGTTTAAAAGTGTATTATTGCCTTCATCAATTGTAAAAACAATACTACCGCCGTGACCGCCGTCGCCGCCGTCAGGACCACCGTGGGAAACGTATTTTTCGCGTCTGAAAGACACTGCACCGTTACCGCCGTTGCCGGATTTTACATATATTTTAACTTTGTCTATAAACATTTTTCACCATTCCTTTTTGCAGGGTAACAGTTGTATAATCTTGCGTTTTTGGCAAAATAATCGGCTGCCGGGGGATTGTGCCGACAGCCGATTTGTGATGTGTAGCCTAAGCTTAAGCTTCCTTGGTATAAACGCTTACACGCTTTCTTCCACCAGCCATGTGCTCGAACTTAACAACACCCGCCTCGAGAGCAAAAAGTGTATCGTCTGTGCCGATACCAACGTTAACACCGGGACGAATGTGTGTGCCACGCTGTCTAACGATGATGTTGCCGGCAACAACCGACTGTCCGTCAGCCTTCTTTACACCAAGACGCTTGGATTCGGAATCTCTGCCGTTCTTTGTAGAACCAACACCCTTTTTATGAGCAAAAAACTGAATACTAAGTCTCATCATTGTTCTTTCCTTTCCTGCATAAAAATATTCTTATGCAAATGTAATACTTACAAATTTCGGGAACTCACCGGAAAAATTCTTCATCTGAAGCATAAAACCATTCATTACCGAAGAAATTGTATCCGAAATGGATTTATTTTTGTCGGTAGGGAGGATTTTGAGCTCAAATAAAGCTTTTTCAGGATTGATATTTGTTTCTGTATCAGCTCCGAGAGCGTCAATGAGAATGCTCATTACAAGCTCGCAGGAGGATGATATATAGGAGCAAATTATGTCAGAGCCACACTCGGAATAGCCCGAATGACCGCTTGTCTTAATTTCTCCGTATCCAAATACCACATCCTTCTTAAGAGTAATTTTCGTCATTAAATCAGAAAACTACCTTGTCGATCGAAATCTTAGAATAGGGCTGTCTGTGACCCATCTTCTTCTTTTCGTTTTTCTTGGACTTGTACTTAATGATTGTGATCTTCTTAGCCTTATCGTTCTTGATAATGCTTGCTTCGATCTTAGCTCCGTCAACGTAGGGAGCACCAACCTTAATACCGTCCTCGTTCTGAATTGCAAGTACTGTGTCGAAAGAAACCTTTTCTCCTTCGGGTGTGCCAAGCTTCTCAACGTAAATTACGTCGCCTTCCTGGACCTTGTACTGCTTTCCGCCAGTTGTAAATACTGCGTACACGAAAAGCACCTCTCTTTCATTATGAACTCGCTGAAATCAGGTTTTTAAGTCTTGGACATAAAAAAATCCCGCATAAAATTAGACCCTTATCAAGCGGCAAATTATTCTACCATAAACAAATATATTTGTCAAGTAAATTG
>JAZOCR010000168.1:0-5294 GCA_045596605.1 Eubacteriales bacterium
GGGACATTTTTCCACGCTGAAGATTACACCAAGAAAGGTGACAAGTTATATTCCGACTTCGTCGGAGCGATATTACTCGTAAACTCGTAGCGATATTGCGTTCTGCGAACGCAGCGATATTATATTCGCCACCCACGCCCGCAGGCATATCGCTTGCGGAGCAAATATCGCACTCCGAAGGAGTATATAACTCGCCGCAAGGCGAATATAGCTGAAAAAAGCACTTGCAACTGCAAGTGCTTTTTTCTGGTGACCCGTACGGGAATCGGAAAATGCTCGGCTACGCCGACCCTTTTCACTGCTCGGAGCAGAGCTCCTCACACCTTTTGGCTGAAAACAGTCGCACCGGACTGTTTTCTTTACGCCAAAAGCCCTCTCGGGTTCGATTCCCGCTTTCAATATCCAAACAAAAAGAAAAAGTGGACACTGTGTGTCCACTTTTCTTTTTGGTGACCCGTACGGGAATCGAACCCATGTTACAGCCGTGAAAGGGCCGTGTCTTAACCGCTTGACCAACGGGCCGGATGCTTTCGCACATATATAATAACAGAAAAAAACTGTTTTGTCAAGACCTTTTTGAGATTTTTGTTTTTTGCATCTTTTTCATAATTTGTTCGCTACTTGATAACTGTTTTATTCTTAAATTATGCAGTGTAAAAAACAATATTCTATATGGTAAAATACTACAAAATTATGTATAAATAAATATCAAGGTATTGACAAACAAAACGATTTATGCTATAATCAACAGGTAGTAATCTGCCTGTAGTGGGCAAAGGTGGGAGGTAGCACGGCTTGAACAGAGTAATTATCGTGACATCGCTCAAGGGCGGCGTGGGAAAAACAACTGTGACCGCAAATCTTGCGATGACGCTTGCGATGGCAGGACACTCTGTTGTGGCAGTTGACTGCGACCTTGAATCAAGATGTCTTGATATGGTTCTGGGACTTGAAAATGAGTCGCTCTATAATATCGCAGACGTGCTTTCCGGAAGATGCAGTACGGACGATGCTATAATAAAGGATAAAAGATGCGAAAATCTTGCCTTTATTTCTGCGCCTGCGAGCATAACCGACAAGGACAGCGATGAGTACAAAAACACCTTTACCGCAGAAAACATAGACAGATTTATCGGCGAGCTTTGTGACAGCTTTGAATACGTAATATTCGACTTGCCGGCGCACCCTGACGGCTGGTACGAGCTGCTTCTTGCACATACAAACTATGCACTTGTGGTTGCAATGCATACGGCGGTGTCGGTTCGTTCAGCTGAGAAAACCGCAATGACGATAGCTGAGCTTTCCGAAAAGCTTTGCGGTGAGCCCGGCTTTGACAGTGAGGGGAATATGCTTGAGCCAAAGCTCAAAATACGTCTTGTTATAAACGGCTTCAGATGCCGTGACGTTTCCGGTGGTATGCGCTCGGGGGTTTATGATATAATCACAAAAACCTCTGTAAAGCTTGTAGGCGTCGTGCCTTACGACGAGGAAATGGCGGCAGGGCAGGAGACCGGAAAGCTTGCGTATCAGATAAGACGGGGAGAGGCTCCGTCAAATATTGCCTTTAAAAACATCGCTTCAAGACTTGACGGCGAGAGTGTTCCGCTCCTTGCGGGAGTTATCGGCAAAAAAGCAAGAAGAAAAATTATGTAAAAGATTTAATACATATTATTTTATTTATGTCTTTTGAGAAATTGTGAAAGGATAGGTATTGAATATGGAAATAGCATTGATTGCCTGCGATCAGAAAAAAGAGATAATGACACAGTTTTGTACGGCTTACTGCGGTATTCTTGCAAAACACAATCTCTATGCAACTGAAATAACGGGAAGATATATATCTGAAGCTACCGGACTTAACGTTGAAAGAGTTATGGCGGGAGTGCAGGGGGGAACGGAGCAGATTGCCGCAAGAGTATCCTGCAACGAAATCGACCTTGTGCTTTGCTTCCGTGAAACTGCAATGTCCCACGAGCAGAACGAGCAGGAGCTTTCACTTCTTCGTCTATGCGACGTAAACAACGTACCTTTTGCTACCAATATTGCTACCGCAGAAGCACTCATTCTCGCTGTTGACCAGGGTGCTCTCGACTGGCGTGAGCTTGTAAACCCCCGCTCAAAGCTTAACAGAACAAAGGGCGGTCCGAAATTTATCTGAGCACGGGACAAATAGTTCCGAAAATATTGCCTGCAGAATTTCAGGCAAGTGATAAACACGCATATTTTCCCTCCGTAAAGGCTTTCTTTGCGGAGGGCATTTTTACATATGAATTCAGATTTCTCACTATTTGCAGGACAGCTCCGCCATATCGCCGTAGGATAAATCAGGATTAAGTGCTTTATTGATTGAAAGTGCAATAAGACGGGCGGCATTTTTTGAAATTGCGTCAGCATTTTTTGGAGTAACGAAATAATTAAAGGAACCGTTTTGAAGTACTGCGCTCAGAATATTGCTTCGCACCTCCGGTATTAATTCCTCACCCTGCTCTTTAAAGTATTCGTCAAGCACGTCTGCACCTACCGTTGCCGCATCAACCACTGTGGGAACTCCGATTGCAATAACCGGTATGCCGAGAGTTTCACGGCTTAGTGCCATACGGTGATTTCCTATCCCTGAGCCGGGCGATATGCCGGTGTCCGACATCTGAAGGGTGGTTGCAAGCCGTGAGGTTTTCCGTGATGCGAGGGAGTCTACGGCAATAATAAAGTCGGGCTTTACTTTTTCTGCAACTCCTTTTACTATGCCTGCCGCTTCAACTCCTGTGTTGCCAAGCACGTCAGGGACTATACAGGCGGTTTCGCAAAGACCGAGCTCTCTGAAAAGCTCTGCGCTGTGCTCTTTTATGTGCCGTGTTACTATAAAGCTTTCAGCGCACAGAGGTCCCTGGGAGTCGGCGGTAATGGCACGGTTGCCAAGAGCCGCAAGAAGACAGCTTCCTTTTTGAGGTATAAGCTTTGACAGATATTCTGCGCATATATCACAGACAGACAAGAACTTATCTTCAGGATATTTCCATATTTGTCCGATGTCTATTGTAACATATGTGCCTATTGGTTTTCCAAGCTTTTTTGAGCCTTCGTCGGTTTTGACTTTTATAGTATCAATGGTTATACCGTTTCTTTTCTCCTGTAAGCTTTCGATGCCGTCAAGGTCATGGGAGTTGTCACCGCACACCATTTCACGCATCTCGAGTGCGAGGTCGGTTCTTTGTGCAAAGCCTTGGGAAAGTGCGCCTGGAATACTCTTATCGTTCATAAAAACAGCCTTTCTTTTGTCGATTTTTATTGTAATTTTCTTAAAAGGGCACAAAAAATGCCTGATAAATATAAAAAGTTTAGGGTTTTTCCGCTGAAAAATAAATTTTTTTTCAAAAACTATTGATTTATTTTTTTTGTTGTGTTATAATACTATGCTGAATAAGGAATGTTTATAGGGAGGTGAAATTATGCCTAACATTAAGTCAGCTAAGAAGCGTGTAAAGGTTACAAAGATTAAGACTCTTAACAACCGTACTTTCAAGACATCACTCAAGACTGCTGTTAAGAAGTTTGAAGCAGCTCTCACTGCAGGCGATAAGGCAGCAGCAGAAGCAGCTTACAAGGAAGCTGTAAAGAAGGTTGATAAGGCAGCAGCAAAGGGTCTTATCCACAAGAGCGCAGCAGCAAGAAAGAAGAGCCAGTTTACTCTTAAGCTCAACGCTATGGCGTAATTTTCAAAAAGAAAAGCAATTCAGAGATGCTACCGAACTCGGCGGCATCTCTTTTGCGTTTTACATCGCAGATGTCAGATAATGTTTGAAAAGGAAATCCGTTCACGGCGGTAAAGAGTTTTAATGCGCAGAAGCGCTTCGGAGAGATTGGAGGAGTAGTCTGCCGGGTCGTCTGCCACAGTGTAGGCGGCAAAATTTTCAAGTGCTACCGTACAGTCACGAAGCTCTGCGAGATTTATACTGAGGGATAAAAAGCCAAGCCTTTTGTCCCACATATCCGTTATTTCATTCATTTTGATGTAAAACTCCGTGCGGTCGGAGCTTTTATCAATCTCCGTTGGCATTTCCTCAAGTAGCTCTATGGTCTGCCCAAGATATGAGGTTACAAAATAAGAGTTTACAGACACGGTGATTATTGAAAGTAGAAAAAAACAAAGGGAAACAATCATACTGCGCACACCGACACCTCCTGTTTTCTACATATATTATACGTAATAGAGCTTTATTTCTTCTTTTCGCTTTTTATTACCGTGATGTCGCCGCCGTCGTTGAGCGCAAAATAAAAAACCTCGGAAAGAGATTTTATATTTCGACTGTGAAGCTGCTTTGTAAGCCACTTTTCATCTTTGCCCGTCGCATCAAGACCGGCTCTTACAAGCTCACCGTCAATTATGAGTGCGTGGTCAATTCCGCACTCGGTGGTTTTTACCTTCGCATAGGCAGGTGTAAGCGGCTGGTGGCATACTTTGGGAATAACGGAAATCTTCCCGCTTGGCTCAAGTATCATATAGTAAACCTCTGAAAGAGAGTTCATTCCGCTTGTGCGTATTTCGCTTATCACCTCGGTCATTGTAAGGCGTGAGGTCAGGAGCTCTTTTTGATTTAGTTTTCCTTTATATATAATAAAAGCAGGCTTTCCGTCAAAAAGCTTTGAAATAAATCTGCTTTTTACACTGAAAAAAGATATTGATACCTCAAGGCATATCAGAACAAAAACCGGAGCTATGCTGTAAAGCAGCGGTATATCTGTGTCAAGAATTGAATAGGAAGCAAGCTCGGAAAGCATAGTAACTGTCACAAGCTCTGATAGCTGCATTTGTCCAATTTGCCTCTTTCCCATTATTTTCATTGCGGCAACTATAAGAAGATACAGTAAAATCGTGCGGAATAATGTGGTTGGCATAGCGGCTCCTTTTTAGCAATAGTGAACGAAAAGAAAAGGATTTCGTTGTTTAATGTGTCCGAAAGAAAGCTGTGTTATACCAAAAGCGCAAGCTGTTTGTTGAAAATGACTACAGACACGGAAGAAAAGTCAAATTTGAATTGTACAAAAGGTAGAAGCTGGAAAAAAAGAGTAAAAAGGGGTTGACAAAGGGAGGTGTAAGTGATATAATAGCAAAGCTGTCTGCAAGAGACAGGGCCGAGAAAACTTAGAAAAAATAAAAAAGTTTTGAAAAAGGTCTTGACAAACAGAAAAAGATGTGATATACTAATCGAGCTGCGCAAGTGAGGTAAGTAAATCACGGCAGCGAAATTGCACCTTGAAAATTGAACAACAAAAGACGAAAACAAAGCGAAAGAATA
>JAZOCR010000169.1:0-3315 GCA_045596605.1 Eubacteriales bacterium
TATATTGTTTTATATAATATAAATTTATTATTTTAGACATATTTTTACAAATTTCGACAAAAATATACACCCCAAAACGACATGTTTTGGGGTGTATTTACAAATATTTTATTATTTGACCTGCTTGAATGCTATTGCCACTTTAAATAAGTCTCCGTCAACTGTAATATCAAAGGAACCGTACATAAGCTGGGTAAGACTTTTGGCAATGGAAAGTCCAAGTCCGCTGCCTTCTGAGTTTCTGGATTTATCTCCACGCACGAAGCGTTCGGAAAGCTCTTCACCCGTAATATTAATAGGTGAGCCGGAGATATTTTTAAAGGTTATTATTATATTTCCATTAAGATTTTCCACTGATACGAACACTCTCGTTCCCGTCATTGCGTACTTACAGATATTACTAAAAAGATTATCAAACACTCTCCACAGAAGCTTTCCGTCTGCATAAATGAGAGAGGCTTCTTCCGGTAACGTAAGAATAGGCACAAGTCCCATTTCGGACATCTTATCCTCATATTCGCCGTATGCCTGTGAAACAAGCACGGCTGCGTCGCACTGTCCGAAATTGACCTGTATATTACCTGTCTGCGCCTTTGAGGCTTCCACAAGGTCGTCGGTAAGCTTTTTCAGACGTTTTGACTGACGGTCAAGGACTTCTATATATTCACTTGCCTTCTCACCCTCTATATCCTCTTTTTTAAGAAGGTCAACGTAGTTTATAATTGACGTAAGCGGTGTTTTTATATCGTGGGAAACATTGGTGATAAGCTCAGTTTTCATCCTCTCGCTTTTCAGCTGTCTATCAACGGCAAGCTGTATGCCGTCGCTTATACTTCCGAGAGTTTTTGCGTGCGATGCAAAGTCACCGAACATATATCTTGAATCAGGGCGGTGCGTAAGGTCTCCGCCTGCTATTCTTTCGGCAGCTTTTTTCAGTCTTACAAAGCTTACTGCGCACACTGCATAAATTGCCGTCATTACGGTTTTGTAGGATACCCACATTGGCAAGAAACCTGAGTTAAACATACGAACGAAAGCATCAATAACGATAAGCTCGAAAATGCTTGTGATAATCCAGAACAAAACGAACTTCCAGACAAGCGGAATGTTTTTTATAAGGAACACCGCAAAGGAAAATATTTTTACGGCGCATTTCCATATAAAGCTAAGCGATGCGTAAATAAAGGTATTTTTCCACCACGCTCCTGCCTTTGCTCTTGCAGAAAAGGACATCAGCGTTCCCATAAGTATCGGCAGCCACAAAAGTGCCGCCACCGCCATGGCGATATAAACGTCAAAGTGTCCGAAGGTGTCAATTACGGCAAGCGTAAAATATGCAAGGCATAAAAGTGCAAGAAGCAAAATATCAAAGGGGATTTTGTCGTACCAGCATAAATGTATTCCGGGCACACCGCTTTTATGACCGGCACAGCAGAGAAGGAAGATAAAAAGAATTATTGTCAGAAGAACAGCTGCGACAGTTATTATAATAATTGTATATCTTGCGTCTACGACTAAGTCTATAAGGCGCATAGCGGTATAGATATTATCCTTTGCACTAAGGTCCTTTCTGACGTAGCCCTCGAGAGTGTAAAGGTCTTTTTCTGCGTCCTTGTTTGTGAAAATATAAAGTATTTCTCCGCCGTCGTTTTTCACGTTTATTGATATTTCAGCGTATGGGTCTGCAAGATGGTACTTTTGCGCATATTCATTTGCCGCTTCAAAGGTATAAAAGGTTTGCGTGCTTTCGTTAACTTCGGAATTAAGAAGAACTTTCGTTTTACCATAATAAATATATTCTTCCACCGGGAAATTTTCGTAAAGGAGATTTCCCTCACTGTCGGTTATGCGCACAGAAACGTTGGTGTTCTCTTGGTTAAAGGCGGCAGGGATATCAGAAAGCACGGATTCTCCGTCCTCTCTTGTGAAATTTTCAACATATGAGCCAAAGCTATAAAGCTTATTATAGGTTTCACTATAAAGCGCCTGCTCACGAAGATATGCTCCGCCGTCGGTATACACGTTCTGTGCGGTGGAAAAAATAATTGCGCATACTCCGAGAGCACTTACTGCGAAAAACAAGACGAAGAGAAACATTGCACCAAGCTTTACTCCAAGGCTTCCTCTGAATTTATTCATTATTCTTCCCCTTTCATAGTGTTTTCTCTTGAGTGTGCATTTTCAAATTTATACCCTTTTCCCCACACTACCTTAAGGTATCTCGGCTCTGCGGGGTTTATTTCAATTTTTTCACGTATATGCCTTATATGTACGGCAACGACGTTTTCTGCGCCGAGGGGCTCCTCCTGCCAGACGTGTCTGTAAAGTTCCTTTGGAGTGTACACGGTTCCTGCGTTATTGATAAGAAATTTAAGTATATCAAATTCAAGGGGTGTAAGAGCTATTCTTTCCCCGTCAACACTTACGATTTTCTGCCTGTCATCAAGGCTTACTGCACCTATAGAGACAACGTCGCTCTGCGTCTTACCTGCTCCGAGCTGCATATAGCGGCGAAGCTGGGATTTTACTCTTGCGATAACCTCTGCGGGATTAAAGGGCTTTATAATATAGTCGTCTGCGCCGACGGAAAGACCAAGTATTTTATCGCTGTCCTCGGATTTTGCGGTGAGCAGAATTATCGGTACGTTTGAGAATTTACGTATTTCGCTCATTGCGCATATGCCGTCAATTCCCGGCATCATTATATCCATAAGTACAAGGTTTATTTCGTTCTCTCTTACAACATCTATTGCCTCACTTCCGCTATACGCTTTTATAACGTTTATGTTTTCACCTGATAAATAAATTTCAAGAGCAGATACTATATCCTTTTCGTCGTCACAGCATAGTACGTTATACATATCCTTTTTCCTTTCTTTTCGCATTTCCTTTACGTATATTTTAATGTATATTGTTTTAAATTTCAAGAGCGGGAAATCTTAATATTTCTTTAAGATGAGTCATGACCACCGGCCGTGCCGGTGGCTTGCACAAGCCCCCTTGGGGCATTCCACACGCTGAGCCTATAGGCTCGTCGAAAAATCCGCCACTTGCGGTAATTGCCCTGCTACCACAAATGTGGCTTTAATATGAGCCTCCCTCCGAGAGGGAGGTGGCATTTTCGCAAGAAAATGACGGAAGGAGCCTGCGCAATATCAGATTTTGCGCAAATTGGAAAGTCCCGCACGCTCCCTCAGCCACCTTCGGTGTCAGCTCCCTCTCGGAGGGAGCCTTTTTAGCAATTACCACTTTATCTTTCAAAATCAACTTGGTTCCTCGCTCTGCTCGGATAAAGAAACCGGGCAAAGCTAAAGC
>JAZOCR010000170.1:0-5586 GCA_045596605.1 Eubacteriales bacterium
TTTGCTTGTGGTCTTCCACGCAGTTTCAGGTGTAAGACCGTCGTTTGAGTCATTTCCGTCGTTGCTTACATAGTAGCTCGTGCCGGTTATCTGTACACTGGTTGCAGTTGACCTTATTTCCTGTCTTCTTATTTCTGCGTAATCTTCTATTGCAGCCTCAACGCCTGCAGCGGTGTTTTCTTCTGCAAGCTCAAGAACAGCTTCTGTTGTAGAGAAATCCATTGGATAATTTGCGGGAGAGTTGGCTGCGAATTGTTTCCAGTTAGCATAGAACACAGTTGTAGCTACGGCAGTGATGTTATTCAGGTCGACCTTAGTACCATTGCCACCCGCTTGTGTATACCAGCCGTCGAATACGTAGCCGGTCTTTTGGGGAGTCTTTACATGAGCAGAAAGGTTGGTTTCTGACCAGTCAACCTTAACGATCTGTGCATCTTCCCCGTTTTCTTTATTAAATGTATATGTTTCATAATCGTTTACATAGGCAACTTCATATACACCCGCTTGAAGAGTTAAAAGCTTCCCGTCGCCTACATTTGGTAGAGCAGCATACTCAATCTTTCGAGGCTCGTTTTCACCATCATTTTCAATAGCTATGTTATCCAAAATGACGAACTCCCTATTAGTTGTAATCTTAAATTCGCCTGTCTTGTACGTATTAGTGTCATTTTCAGTAAAGTCTACACGACCGCCCTCTTCAGACATAATAACGAACTTTCCGCCTTCTGCGGGAACTTCATTAAGGAGGTTGTATTCAACATCAACGTTGTTATTCATAATAATTTGAATAGCGCCTGTGATTTCAGTAATTTCTGTGGCCTGAATGAAGTTTTCTGTGTTTTGAGGCTGTGCTTCAATAAGGAAGTTTACGTTACCAATCTTGTTGGGACTTTGTTCAAGAGTGGCAGCAGAACTGAAGCCATAGTTAAACTTAACCTGACCGCCGTAGTATTCAACATTTATGTCATTAGTTTCTTTAGGATGTCTTCCGCATGCAAGTCCGATTGTACGGAAATTCTTACCGCTTCTTACAATCATTTTGCCGCCAATATTTGAGTTGCCGCTTCCGTCGCCGCCAAGAATGAAATATGGAGAATTTGTACCGAGTGAGTTAGGGCCTGTTACACCTTCACAAATTTCCACGTTGAGGTTGTAGAAGTATGTAGGAGCCCAGTTTGTTGTCTGAGTTATCTGAATATTTTCAAACTTTATCCAGCCTGTGCTTCCTTCGGCATAGCTGTTGTAGCCATTGTGGATAAGTGTTGCACCTGTATTTTCACCATCAAGCATAGCAGTTACTACAACAGTGCCTGTAATTATAGTGTCGCTGTTTCCAACAAAGGTGGTATCGCCGACGAGAACGACAGTACCGCCGTCTTTTACTGCTTCAACAGCCTTCTGATAGGTATTGAAGGGAGTTTCTGGGGTAAGACCGTCACCAGATTCTGTACCTTCGTCACTTACGTATACGGTTTTTGCAGGTGCAGACATTATAAGCATTGTGTCTGCGCTTGTTGTAAAGCTCATGCATGCTGCCAGCATGAGTACAGCCAGCGTAAGGCTGAGAATTCTTCTGAGTTTCATAAGAAAATCTCCCTTATAAAAATTTGAAGTATACATAACTACCTTTTACGTACAGTTACATATTCTACATAGGCATTTTATCACAACTTATCTGATTTTTCAATGTCCTTTTTTGACTATTTTGTATAGTTTTTTAAAATTATTACAAAATGTAAGCAATTCTACTTTCAGAAAAATGTAAAACCTAATTAAAAAATATCCCGAACAGCGTATGCCATTCGGGATATTATCGATATATCAGTTATAGAACAGAGCACCGATTTCAAAATAGTTGGATTTACCTTCAGCCTGGCTGTTCTTTTGTACTATTACAATTTCAACAGTATGCTCGCCGTATTCAAGGTTTTCGTATACTATTTTCTGTACAGGATTGCGGTACTGGTATGCGTCAACTCTGGTTCTTGTGTCCGGGTTTTCGTCAATGATACATTCAACAGCGCCTGCGCTGTAGTCGCCACCGGCAAATATACCGAAGTCTGTGCCGGTGAACGTAAAGGTAAACTTACTTCCCAGGTCTTTTCCGTAGAGCAGACCGTTGTATCTGAGTCCGCATCCGGTGAATGCGGTTTTGGGCTCGTATCTCCAGCCTTTTGCGCCTGTGAGATCGATCTTGTCAGGTGTTACGAGAGTTGCGTTCATCATAAGGGGATCCTTGGAAACATTGGTTTCAGGAAGCACGTGTGCAACGATAGAGTCAACAGCTGCTGTTTCAGCCTTTTTCAGCTCGTCTTCGATAAGACCTATAATTTCCTGACCGTAGAAAAGATAACCCTTGGTGTTGGGATGAACGTGGTCTATATAAAGGCTATTGAAGCTCTGACCTGTTTCTTCAAGCATTGCGTAGAATCTTTCACCCATCTTGATGTAGGGGAGGTTGTAGTGCTGCGCAACATCTCTGTGAGCGATAAGCTCTGTGAAGTCAGAATCTCTTGTGCCGGAGTTAAATGTAAGAACAAAGATAATATCGATGTTGGGGTTAACCTCATAAGCCTGTCTTACGATGGATTCTGCAGTTCTTGTTACCTGGTCATAGGTGAGCTTCGAGCCGTCGCTGCCAGTTGCGCCCCAGTCATTGATAACGTACTCAACGAAAAGAAGGTCGGGATTAAGGGGAGCTATTTCATAGTCGTATCTGAATGTAGCAGAATATGAGCCTGTACCGCCTATAGGCATATTGTTGTTGGAAATTTCAGCATCCGGATACTTTTCCTTAAGCCATCTGCCTATCTGTGCGGGCCAGCAATCGTCCGGAGCATACGTAGCACCGTAGCCGGCAGTAACAGAGCCGCCGATATATGCAACGGTGAGCTTCTTTTCCTGTGTGAGCTTGTAATATGTGTTTGAAAGTGCAACTGCCGTTCCGGGTATAACTACTTCTTCTTCCTCTTTTTCAATAAGAACTGTACCTGATGCAGAATCGTAGTCAATACCAACCTTAAGAAGTTCAGCGAGCTTTCTTACGGGGAGATATGTTGTTCCCTCGTAAATAAGGCTGCAGGGTACTTCAGTACCACTCTGTGTCTTGAAGTTTTCATTCTGTGAAACTACATTCTTGCCGTCAACGTTTATGATAACGGAGTTCTTTGCTACGCTGATTTTAGCTTCGCCGGAGTTCTTGCTGTCCTTTACTATACCGTCAAGGGCATCGGTTGTATTTTCTGTCTTTGTGTCAACAAGAACAGTTCTTGTATCTGCATCGTAGCCGATTGTAATTCCGAGTATTTCAGCAAGCTTTCTTGCAGGAAGGTAGTTTGTTCCTTCATAATTGATGCTGAAAGGAACTTCAATACCGTTTGAGAGTGTGTAGCCGTCATTCTTGCGAGCGATTGTTTTGTCGTTGAAGCTGATGTTGTGCTGGTTCTTGTATGCAGTTACGTTTTCCATAACCACTTCGTAAGTGGTGTCTGCGCTTGTTGTAAAGCTCATACAAGCTGCAAGCATGAGAACTGCCAACAAAAGACCAAGGAATCTTTTGAGTTTCATAAGAAAATCTCCTTTATAAAATAATTCTTAAGTATATAATTGAATTAAACACAACTATATACTCTACATCTTAGCTATTTAACTATCAGTTATAGAAGAGAGCACCGATTTCGTAGATGTAAGAAGATCCTTCAGCAGACTCGTTCTTGCCAATGATTTCGATTTCGACAGTGTGCTCGCCGTATTCGAGGTTTTCAAATACTGTTCTCTGGAGGGGATTTCTATACTGATATGCGTCAACATCAACGGTTGTGCCGTCTTCGAGAGTACATCTTACGATACCTGCAACATAGTCACCGCCAACGAACATACCGAAGTCTGTACCTGTGAACTTGAAAGTGAACTTGCTTCCCTTGCCGAAGCCGTAGAGTCTTCCGTTGTATCTGAGTCCGCAGCCGTTAAATGCTACTGTGGGCTGATACTTCCAGCCTGTAGCACCTGTAAGGTCAATCTTGTCAGCGGGTACGAGAGTTGCATTCATCATAAGGGGATCCTTGGAAACGTTGGTTTCTGGGAGCACGTGTGCAACGAGAGAATCAACCGCTGCTGCTTCTGCCTTGTTAAGCTCGTCTTCAATAAGACCTATAATTTCCTGACCGTAGAACTTGTAGCCCTCGGTGTTGGGGTGTACGTGGTCCATATAAAGGCTGTTGAAGGATTTGCCTGTTTCTTCAAGCATCTTGTAGAATCTTTCGCCCATCTTGATGTAGGGGAGATTATAGTGCTCTGCAACGTCTCTGTGGGCTACAAGCTGAGTAAAGTCAGAATCTCTTGTACTGGAGTTAAAGGTGAGAACGAAGATAATGTCAATGTTGGGGTTAACTTCATAAGCCTGTCTTACGATAGATTCAGCTGTTCTTGTTACCTGGTCGTAGCTAAGGGACTCTCCGTCGTAGCTTGCCTGACCCCAGTCGTTGATAACGTATTCAACAAAAAGAAGGTCGGGATTGAGGGGGGCTATTTCATAATCGTATCTGAAGGTTGCAGAATATGAACCTGTACCACCTATAGCCATATTGTTGTTGGAAATCTCAGCATCAGGGTACTTTTTCTCAAGCCACCTGCCTATCTGTGAAGGCCAGGAATCATCTTCGTGGTCAGCGCCGTAGCCCTGTGTTACTGAGCCGCCGATATAAGCAACGGAGAGCTTGTTTTCCTTAGTAAGCTTGTAGTATGAGTTTGAAAGTGCAACTGCTGTGCCGGGTGTAACCACGATTTCTTCCTCTTCCTCTTTGTCTTTCTCATTTTCTATAAGAACTGTGCCTGCTGCGGAATCGTAATCAATGCCGATACCGAGAAGCTCAGAGAGCTTTCTTACAGGGAGGTATGTTGTTCCTTCGTAAATGAGGCTGCAAGGCACTTCAGTACCACTCTGTGTCTTGAAGTTTTCGTCCTGAGAAACAACCTTCTTGCCGTCAACGCTGATCTTTACGGAGTTTTTAGCTACGCTTACCTTTGCAGCGCCGGAGTTCTTGCTATCCTTAACGATACCGTCTGTGGGATCTGTTTCGGTTGCTGTCTTTGTATCAACGAGAACAGTTCTGGAATCCGCATCGTAGCCGATGGTAATTCCGAGAATTTCGGAAAGTTTTCTTGCAGGAAGGTAGTTTGTTCCTTCAAAGTTGATGCTGAAAGGAACTTCGGTACCGTTTGCAAGTGTGTAGCCGTCATTCTTGTTTGCAATTGCCTTGCCATTGTAGCTTATGTTGTGCTGGTTCTTGTAAACGTTTGCGCTTTCCATAACTACTTCGTAAGCCTTGGGAGCGTCACCCGTATAGGAAACGTAGTATGTGCCTTCTTCAAGTGCGATTTCTGCATAACATTCTTCGCCGTCAACTTCGAGCTCATATTCACCAACTACACCGTCATCGTTTTCGATAACTGCGGTTGTATATTGGGTAGAAGAAATCTTGAAGGTGCCTGCAGTTTCAGTAAAGTCTACACGTCCGCCTTCGCCGGACATAACAACGAACTTTTCGCTTTCTGCGGGAACTTCATCAAGGAGGTTGTATTCAACAC
>JAZOCR010000171.1:0-4053 GCA_045596605.1 Eubacteriales bacterium
AAGCGAAACGGCTCTCGAGGACATCGCACCCGTTGCTCAAGCGGAAACTGTTGCAAAAAACGCAACGACCACTACAATAACCGGGCAGACAATTGACGAAAAGATTTCTGCAAAGCTGCAAAACTTGCAGACAGAGCTTGAAAACAACAAGAGACTGCGAGATGAGTCTAATGCTGATTTTGATTTAGAGATTAAAAGGCTACAAGCTGAGTATGAAGCAAAGAAGAACAAAAACACCAAAGTAGCAAATGACATTCTCCGCAGAATTGAAAGAATCCAAAGGCTCAAGGCTAACGTAAATGCCGACTATGACTCAAGAATCAATTCTATGGGTGAGAGCCGAAAATTTGTGATTTTTGATAATGAGTTATCATATTTAATCGTCGTTAAATCCTTGTAAAAGTTAAAAAACAAGAAAACCGCCATAATAGGCGGTTCCCTAATTTGGTGCCGGTGGTGGGACTCGAACCCACACGATGTCGCCACCAACGGATTTTGAGTCCGTCACGTCTACCAATTCCATCACACCGGCAAATATCACGCTTTGTATTATAGCATATTATTTTGCATTTAGCAAGTGCTTTTATTCTCTTTTTGAAAATTTATTTTTTGTTAATAATTGCTATGGCAAAGTCTTGGCATATATTTGTAATTAATATTTATTTTTACATTTTTATACTTGAATACGTGTATGTATGTGATAAAATATTTTTGATATGCTTTTACAATTCTAATAAGGAGTAACGTATGTCCTCTGTTTTGCATAATTCAAGTGGAAAAAATCAAAGACCTGAAAATATTCGTGAGATACCAAAATATATTCTAAGTATGATTTGTGATTTTATCAGGCATCTTTTTTACATAATAGGATTAGTTTGGGAAACAAATCCGTGGATACTTTTAGCAATGTTTGTTTTTGCGGTTCTCAACGGTCTTCTTCCTGTTGCAAATTCGCTTGTAGGAGCATCTGTTCTTAACTCACTTTCCGGTGTGATTGTTGGTGAAACCACTTCTTTTACTTCTATTGCTTATTTTCTTATAATACAGTTTGTGCTTATATTTGTCAGTGGTATTGTTTCTAATGTGGAAGGTCTTGTTACAAATATTGCAGGTGAGCTTGTTTCAAATCATATAAGGGTAAAAATTATGACAAAGGCAAAGGAGATTGACCTTTCTGACTTCGATACACCTGCTTTTTATGAAAAGCTCGAAAATGCAAGCCGTGAAGCTCAAAGCAGACCTATAGGAATTCTGCGAACAACCTTTGAGCTATTAAGCAGTATTATCAGTATTTCGATTTTTATTGCAGTTCTTTCAAAAGTACATCCGCTTGCTTCACTTATAGTATTTGTTCTTGCAATCCCCGGCGGTATTATAAGCTTTGTATACAGAAGACGAAATTTCAGATATATAAGAGGACATTCAAAAGAGAGAAGACAGCTTAATTACTACTCAGGTGTTATGACAAACAAGGATATCGTTAAGGAAGTGAAGATATTTGGTTTGTCAAACCTTTTTATAAATCGTTATAAAGATGTTTTCAGAGGTTACTTCAGTGGTCTTAAAAAGCTTTTTATAAACGAGGGGATGTTAAATCTAGTCGTTTCACTTGCATCTGCTACGGTAAACTGCTTGCTGTTTTTGTATATAGCACGGGGAGTATTTAACGGTGAGTTTTTAATCGGTGATTATTCTCTTTATACCGGTGCACTTAATTCTGTTGCAAGCGGTGCTACAAGGCTTATACGAATAATCGTTGTAATATATGAGGGCACACTGTTTATAGATAACCTTATAGATTTTATGAAACAAAAGCAGAAAATATCTTCGGTGCTCAAGGATGCCAGAAAGGTTAAAAAGGGTACTGCACACACTATCGAGCTTAGAAACGTAAGCTTTTCTTATCCCGGCTCTGATAAGAAGGTTCTTGACGGTATAAACCTTACTTTTAACGGTGGAGAATCGGTGGTGCTCGTAGGTCTTAATGGAGCAGGCAAAACAACTCTTATAAAGCTTATAACAAGACTTTATGACCCCACAGACGGTATAATACTCCTTGATGGCTATGACATACGTGAATATGATACCGCAGAGCTTTATTCTCTGTTTGGAATTGTATTTCAGGATTTCGGCAAGTATGCTCTTAGCACTTCCGAGAATATTACAATCGGTAATATTGAAAAGACGCCAACTGATAAAGATATAGAACTTGCAGCCAGGATGAGCAGTGCCGACGGATTTATAGAAAAACTCCCCGGCGGCTATAGCACTCCGCTTACAAGAATATTTGAGGATGATGGTGCCGAGCTCTCTCAGGGACAGTGGCAGAAGCTTTCAGTAGCCCGTGCCTTCTACGGGAATAATGATATACTTATTCTTGACGAGCCTACTGCATCCCTTGACGCAATTGCAGAGCAGGAAATCTATTCAAAGTTTGATGAACTTCGTAAGAATAAGACATCAATATTTGTTTCGCACAGGCTTTCAAGTGCGACTACTGCTGACAAAATTGTAGTAATAGATGGCGGTGTTGTTGCGGAGGTAGGAAACCACTCTGAGCTTATGGAAAAAGGTGGAATATATTATGAGTTGTTTTCAACTCAGGCAAAGAGATATATAGAAAGCAAGATATAAAAAATATAAATATAAGTGAGGTATAAAAATGCTTAAGATTACCAAAAATCTATTTGACAAAATGCCTGACGGCAAAAACGTTTATGTCTACACACTTGCAAATGACAGCATTTGTGCAAAAATTCTGACATACGGCGGAATTATTCAGAGCCTTATTGTAGACGGTAAGGACGTTGTTTGCGGATATGATAATATTACCGCATATCTTGAAAACGACGGTTATCACGGAGCACTCATTGGAAGATATGCAAACAGAATTGCTGACGGCAAGTTTACTCTTGACGGTACAGAATATTTTCTTGCAAAGAATGAAAAGGGTATCACACATCTTCACGGTGGTGACGTTGGATTTAATAAGAAATTCTGGGCTGTTAAAGATGCAAAAGCTGATGAAAAAAAGGTTGTTCTCGCTCTTACATTAAATAGTCTAGATATGGAAGAGGGCTATCCCGGAAACCTTGAAGTCTGTGTAACTTATACTGTTTCAGGCAGAGATTTTTCGATAAGATATGAGGCTGTAAGCGATAAGAATACTGTACTTAACCTTACTAACCACGCTTATTTCAATATGAATGGTTATGACAGCGAGGGAAGTGTTGAAAATCAGACTCTTGGTATTTTCGCCGACACATACACACAGGTTGACGGTCGTCTTATTCCTACCTGTGACGTTTCCGTTGAAGGTACGCCTTTTGATTTCAAAACACCCAAAAAGATTGGTAAGGACATAGATGCAGACGATGAACAAATTAAGCTCGGCTCCGGCTATGACCATAATTTTAATCTTTCACCGGCTGAGTTTATTAATGCATTCGGTAAAAAGCTTGGATACAGTGCAATTATGTCCGGTGAAAATCTGACAATGCATCTTTATACAAATAAGCCTGCCGTTCAGTTCTATTCCGGTAACTTTATCGGCGGGGGACATGCCTTTAAAAATGGCGTAGAAAGAACTAAGCGTCGTGGTATTTGTCTTGAAACGCAGTTCAAACCCGATAGCCCCAATCACGGTGAGGCATATCTTGGTGCCGGCGAAAAATATGACTATATAACACTCTTAAGATTTGAATGATAACATAAGACTTGCACGCCATATCATGTACTGATATGACGTGCATTTTTTATTCAAAAATTTGTTTTTCAAGGTCATTTGCAATTTCTTCCACTTTGGTGTAATCAGTTATTGTATAATAAAGCTTTTCCATTTCTTCATGAGCATCTCCTGCGCATTTTAGTTCACGGAGTGCTCCGGCATACAAATTTTTTCTTGATTTTTCAGCGTACTTATAAAACACTCTTTGCTTTTTGTATTTTGAAGTGTCGCAGAATCTTGCAGTGTTAATTATTTTATAAAGCGCTTGTTTTCTGTCAAGACTTAAGGCAAAGTCATCGTTATACATTGTAAAGCATATTTTTTGT
>JAZOCR010000172.1:0-6564 GCA_045596605.1 Eubacteriales bacterium
GGCGAGGTGTGGAAGCTTGAGGACGGCATATGCGACCTTTTAAGCCTTGCTTCACAGGTGCTTTCAGACGATCCGCTTTTCGTGCTTGTAAATTCCTATACGACAGGTCTTTCGGCGTCTACGGTTGGCTATCTTCTCAGCCTTTATATGAAAAAATTCGGTGGCAGAGTTACGGCCGAGGAAATAGGTATCCCGGTAAGCGAGAGCGGTATGGTTCTTCCGGCAGGTGCTTCTGCAAGATGGGAGAAATAATTCTTTTGGCATTTTGCTTTGGAGGCAATAAAATTGAACACGATAATAAAAACAGAAAACTTAAAATATGCGTATCCACTATCGGAAAATGAGAGCCGTGAAGTGCTTCATGGGTTGTCCTTTGAGATAGAAAAGGGTAGCTTTACTGCAATAATAGGTCATAACGGTTCGGGTAAGTCAACTCTTGCAAAGCTGCTTTGCGGTATGCTTACACCAAGCGGTGGCAAGGTTTTCGTTGACTGCGACGGAAAGATGCTTTCAACAGACGATGAAGAAAGCTTCTTTGAGATAAGAAAAAATTTCGGAATGGTATTTCAGAATCCTGATAATCAGCTTGTTGCAACGGTTGTTGAGGAGGACGTGGCGTTTGCACCGGAGAATATGGGGGTTGCGCCGGCTGAAATACGCAAAAGAGTTGACGAGGCTCTCTCTATTGTGGGGCTTTCCGAATATGCACTTCACGATACCCACAAGCTCTCCGGCGGTCAGAAGCAGAGAGTAGCAATTGCAGGAATACTTGCAATGCTTCCGGAATGTATAATATTTGACGAATCCACTGCGATGCTTGACCCAAGGGGCAGAGAAGAAATAATTGCAACCATAAAGAAGCTTCAGAGTGAGCACGGAATTACTGTAATCCTTATAACTCACTATATGAACGAGGCGGCACAGGCTGACAGAATTATAGTGATTGACGGCGGAAAAATTCTCACTGACGGAACACCGAGAGAGGTATTTGCTAAGGATGAGCTTCTTTACGGTGCTGGACTTGAAGCTCCGCAAAGCTCAAATCTTATAAAAAGACTTGCGGTGGCGGGTGCCAATATTAACAAAACCGTACTGTGCGCAGACGAGGCTGCAGAGGTACTTCTTCCGCTTACTCCAAAAAGGGACAGTTAAACTTTTAAAAGGTCAAAAAAGGACTTATAATTTATGCTTGAATTTGAAAACGTATCATACGTTTACGGCGCAAATACTCCTTTTGAGAAAAAGGCGCTCCGTGACGTATCTTTTAAAATAGAAAAAGGCAAGGTAACCGGTATTATCGGTCATTCGGGAAGCGGCAAGTCTACACTTGCTCAGCTTATGAATGCTCTTTATAAGCCCACACAGGGCAGAGTTTTGCTTTCAGGTAACGATATAAACAAAGATGCAAAAGCTTCACACAAGGCAAGGTTTGAAGTGGGTCTTGTATTTCAGTATCCGGAATATCAGCTTTTTGAGGAAACGGTAGAAGCGGATATCGGCTACGGACCGAAAAATATGGGTCTGTCCGAGGAAGAAATAAAGGAAAGGGTAAGATTTGCAGCAAGCTTTACGGGACTTTCCGAAGAAATACTTGCCCGTTCTCCCTTTGAGCTTTCCGGCGGTCAGAAAAGAAGATGCGCCATTGCGGGAGTTATAGCAATGGACCCGAAGGTGCTTGTGCTTGACGAGCCTGCGGCAGGTCTTGACCCGAAGGGAAGAAGCGAAATTCTTGGAGGTCTTATAGATTACCGCAGAAGACGTGGCAACAGCCTTGTTATCATTTCTCACAGTATGGAGGACATTGCAGAATATTCTGATAATATCATTGCAATGTCGCAAGGGGAAATTCTTGCATCCGGAACACCGCACGAGGTGTTTTCACAGTATGAGCTTCTTGAAAAATCGGGGCTTTCACTTCCGGAGGTTTCCCAGGTTATGCATAAGCTTTATGTCGGCGGTGCTGATATAAATCCTGCGCTGTATACTGTTGATGAGGCTTTTGACGAGCTTTCTTTAAAAATTAAAAAATAAAAAACGATATGTAGCTTAGACTACGGGGTGAAATAAAAATAAATGCTTAAAGACGTAACACTCGGACAATTTTTTCCCGGAAAGTCCATACTTCACAGACTTGACCCGAGAATAAAAATAATATCCGTAATACTGTTTATAGTAGCGGTGTTCACTGCGAAAAGTGCACTTTCCTACGCTTTTCTGGTGCTTTTATTATGCGCTATGATTGCTGTATCCGGTATACATCTTTCCACAGTTCTCAAAAGCATAAAACCGCTTATTATAATTATTGCTTTTACTGCAATAACAAATATTTTCTGGACGGTAGGAGAAACTCCGCTTGTATCCTTCTGGAAAATAACCATATATCCTGAAGGGATAAGAGCTGCAATTCTTATGGTGGTAAGACTTATCACTCTTATTACCGGCACGTTCGTGCTTCTTACCTATACGACGTCACCTATGGCGCTTACAGATGCAATTGAAAGACTTACATCTCCGCTTAAAAAGCTTGGTGTGCCGACTCACGAATTTGCTATGATGATGACTATTGCATTGCGTTTTATTCCCACTCTCATTGAGGAAACGGACAAAATTATAAGCGCACAAAAATCAAGAGGTGCAGACTTTGAAACGGGAAGCCTTGTAAAGCGGGCTAAGGCAATAGTGCCGATTCTTATTCCTCTTTTTATCTCGGCGTTCAGACGTGCAGACGAGCTTGCAAGTGCAATGGAATGCAGACTTTATCACGGCGGTGACGGAAGAACCAAGATGAAGGTGTTAAGACTAAACGTAACGGATATATGTGCACTTGTATTTTTTGCAGTTGCTATAGCACTGATAGTTCTTATAAATATCTATCTTCCGTTATAGTGGGGTACTTATATGATTATTGACCTTACCCATACCATAAGTGAAAATATGCCGGTATATCCGGGAACAGATACACCAAGTCTTACAAGCGCAAATACAATAGAAAAAGACGGATTTCGGGAAACTATTCTCCATATGTTTTCCCACACCGGAACGCATACCGACGCACCGGCGCATCTATTTCCTGACGGAAAAACGCTTGACAGGCTTTCTGCCGAAGCTTTTGCGGGAAGGGCGGTAATACTTGACTGCACGGATATGCCGAAAAATTCAAGGATAGGTGCAGACAGAATAAAGAAGCTCGGGCGTGCCTTTGACGAGGCTGACTTTCTGATTGTCCGCACGGGCTGGGAAAAGCTATGGCAAAGGGAAGAATATTTTTTGGACTTTCCCTGTATTGATAAAGCGGCAGCAGAGCTTCTTGTGAAAAGCGGCAAAAAAGGAATCGGTGTGGATACCATAAGTGTTGACCCGGTCGGAGTGGGACTTGAAATTCACAAAATACTTCTTGGTACGGATAATTTTATAATAGTGGAAAACCTTTGTAATCTTGATAAAATAAATAAAACCGAATTTGAATTTTTTGCTATGCCACTGAAGTTTGAAAGCTCTGACGGCGCACCTACACGGGCGATTGCGAAAATATAAAGAAAAGAAAGGAGCCGCATATGGAAACGGATAACAGAAAAATTGCGCTGACTCTTATGTATGACGGCTCACAGTTTTGCGGCTGGCAGGTGCAGAAAAACGCACCAACCGTACAGAAGGCAGTACAGGACGCACTGGAGAGAGTTCTCGGAACAAGACCTGACGTTTCTGGCTGTTCAAGAACGGACTCGGGAGTTCACGCAAATATGTACGTGTGCCATGTAGATGCAAATAACATTTCACTTGCACCACAGGCACTTATGCGTGCAATAAATGCGAATTTTGAAGGCAAGGTCTCCTGCTACGGAGCGCAGTATAAAGATGCGGATTTTCACGCAAGATACTCCTGCACCGGCAAGGAATACGTCTACAAAATATGGAATGCAAAATACAGAAATCCGTTCCTTGACGGATATTCAATGTTCGTACCCTATGAAATAGACGATGAAAGGCTGGCTTTTGTGGGGGAGGAATTTTTCGGTGAGCACGATTTTTCTGCTTTTATGTCAAAGGGGTCGAAGATTACCGACGATACTGTCAGAAAGGTTGAGTATTTCAGAACGGAAAGACACGGTGAGCTTCTTGAAATATACGTTCGTGCAAACGGATTTCTTTACAATATGGTGCGTATAATGGTGGGCACCTATCTTGATGCGGCAAAGGGACGCATAGGGCGTGGAGATATAGCTGCAATAATAGACGGCAAAGACAGGTCGAAGGCAGGGGATACGGCGCTTGCCTGCGGTCTTTACCTTAACAGAGTATTTTATTAAAAAGCGAAACACAAAGGAGGTAGCTTTCTATGGTATATAATACAACTGACAGTGAGTACTACAGAAAAGCGGCGAGAGTTCTGCATACGCTGAGATACATAACGCTTCTTTTGCTTGTGCTGCTTGTTATAATCGGTTTTGCCGCATACAAAAGAGAGCTTACTCTTGAGAATTTCAGATATATAATGAGATATGCGGATTTTGACACCGGTACAGACTATTTCAGTTCCAATCAGATAAGCTTTACCGTGCCGGAGAATACTAAATTCGGGTATATGAAAGGAGACCTTGCACTTCTTTCGTCAAAATATTTTTCAACCTACGATTTCACAGGCTCCGTGCTTGTGGAGGAAAAGCTTTCATACCTCAATCCCTGCCTTAAAACCTCCGAGAAGTATGCTCTTGCCTATGATGTTGGCGGCATAGGGCTTTCGGTATATAACTCATATTCGTGTATATATTCCGATGAATTTGAATACGGTATAAAGGATGCGGCTATAAAATCAGACGGCAGCTTTGCGGTTGCAACCTCTGGCAAGTATCTTAGCTCAAGGCTTGTGGTTTTCGGCTCTGACCTTAAAGAAAAATTCACCTGGGAAACCCGTGATAAAGAGCTTGTTTGTCTGTCGCTGCCAGAAGGCGCAAGTACCGTGAATTTTGTAACACTCAAGGTTTCCGGGGGAGATTTTGTATTTACACTTCACAGCTATGACTTAAAAAGCGATATGCCGGTATTTACCAAGGATTATTACGGCGAATTTCCGCTGAAAATATATTCAGACGAAAAAAATATCTGTGTTCTTACGGACACTTCATTGCATTTTGTTTCTACTGACGGAGTGGAAAATGCAACCTATACTCACGGCAAGGAAACGCTTACGAGCTTTTATGAAAGCGGCGACTATATTGCACTGACATATGCAAAAAGCATATCAAAAAACAGTACACTCAGGCTGTTTACAAAGAGCGGTACCGAGATAAGCTCGGATAATTTTGAAAACAATATAATCAGTTTTTCGGCCTACGGCAAAAACATTTATGCCCTTGAAAAAGGAAAGCTTCACATAAGAGAAGTTAATACAAGCGAAAATACACTTGGATACAAGAACGTATCCGAGCTTGAAATTGACAGTCTTTACTGTGGAGTATTCGCTAAAAGCGGAAACGAATATATTCTTGTTTCACCCAAAGGAGCGGGAAAGTTCAGTTAAACGCACGTAGATTATTTGGAAAGGACGTAGGAATTATGGCAATAGCACTTGATTTAATTATACTTTTGATAATCGTGTTTACGATTATAGGAGCTGCAAAAAAAGGCTTTATTGCGGCTGTCTTTGATTTTTTAAAATTTATTGTTTCGGTAATTGTTGCCTGGATATTTAAAGGACATATTTCAACTTACATAATGGGAACGGAAATATTTTCCGGCGCAAAAGAAAGCGTTACACAGTCTGTTACCACAGCCTTTGCCAATGCCGGTGAAAATATCAGTGCCGAAGAAATGCTCGGCGTTTTAACAGAAGAAAATCCGGGAATAGTAAAGCTTATGCAGACCCTTGGCATAAGCTATGAAAAAATAGAGTCGTGGATAGAGAATACGGCTACGTCGGGAAGTGAAAATGCCGCCTCCTATGCTGTACAGCATATTATTGAGCCTGCGGCGAAAATCTGCTCGGATGTTATAGCGTTTATAGTGATTTTTATCGTTTCACTTATAGCTCTCTGGATTTGTCAGAAAATTCTCTGCAAAATATTTGAGCTTCCCGTGCTAAGACAGTTTAACAGACTTGGCGGAGTAATAATAGGAATTATTTGTGCCTTTCTTTATGTTTCGCTTTTTGTAAGTATAGGCTCAGCACTTATTTCAAACTCCGGTCTTTTCGGCGTGGAATTGCCACAGAACACGGTAGAAAGCACCGTTCTATTTGAATTTTTCAATGAGAATAATCTTTTTTCATATATAGGAGCACTGTTTGACAGCAGCTCAAATACCATTGTTTAACTCGCAAAGAAAGGAACGCCGTAAAGAACGGCAAATTTAGAAAAATGCAATACTGTTGTAGATGTAAAAAAAGAATAGCCGTCGTATTTATGCAGAAGCTTGACGAAAACGGAAAGACCACCAACGAGGGCTACTGCATAAAATGTGCAAGAGAGATGGGAATAAAGCCTGTAAACGACCTTTTTGAAAAAATGGGCATAGGCGAGGAAGAGCTTGAAGCTATGGATGAAGAAATGGAAAATATGCTTCAGAACG
>JAZOCR010000173.1:0-7076 GCA_045596605.1 Eubacteriales bacterium
TAAGAAGGCTGAAGAAGAAGCTAACAAGACAGATGACACTGCAGCAGATGAAGGCGGCATGAGCCCCATTATCTGGGTAGTTATTGCTGTTGTTGTTGTAGCAGTTGTTGCAGCAGTAGTAGTTGTTTCCAAGAAGAAAAAAGCATAAGATAGTTTAAGAATAATTGTCTTTTGTTAATTAAAAACAAGGGTCCCGTACTGATATGGAGTACGGGATCTTTTTTTAGGTCAATATATTCAAAAACGAACACTATTTTTTTAGCAAAAAGACAAAAGTGCTCCGTAAGATTAAACTTTGTTTGTTCTATGTATGCAAATAAGGACATTTTTTAAGTCAAAAAATGACATTGAAAATATACTGGAAATATGATATATTTTAAGTATGAAAGAAAATGTCTTTCAAAAAAATTTATTCTAAAGGAGTATTGCTATGAAAAAGTTTTTAAGCATCTTACTTTGCTTAGCATTAGTTTCCTCTTTTGCAGTTATGAACGTTTCTGCAAAGAGACTCTATGGTGAGGAATTCGTTGCCTTACAGGTAAAAGAAGGCAACTGCGAGCTCATCGACAATTCCGCAACAAACCATCTTGCACACAACCAGCCCATCGGTTGGTACACCTCGACTCACGGAACAGGCTGTAACTCTCAGGGTGACGCAGTTAAGTTCCCCAACGTTAAGCTTGACAAGCAGGCTAAATATGTAGCCATAAAGGGTGGTTATAACAACGCGAGCTATCCCGCTACAAACGTTGAATTCTGGGTATACCTTAACAAGATTGACGGTGAGCCGATTGCAAAGATACCGGTATTCGACTATGAGACCGCATCTCCCAGAATCGAAGACCAGATTTTCAAATATGCTCCGGTTTCTGTAGAGCCCGGTACATACGATGTTTACATCGTTACCGAAACCCAGTATTCAGGTTCTTTCTCTGAGGTAGCTTTCCTCTATGAGGACGGCGAGCTTGATGAATCCTGGAAGGATCACAAGGACGTATTCGAAGTAACAGAAACAGGTGAAGAGGTTCAGGAGGAGATTATCCCCTACTCATACACAGGTGAGAACATTTACTACATCTCCGACAACGGTGATGATATGAATGACGGTCTTACACCCGAAACACCTATTAAGTCAATGATTATGGCAACTCTCAAGTTTGGTGAAGCAACTGACAACACTCTCGTAATTGTTGATTCTGTTACTTTTGGACCAAGCTCAATTCCTGCTTGCACTATTGTAGGTAACGACTCAGCAGCACGTCTTAATATTGATGGCGATAAGCTTGTCCTCGGTGGTGACGTTACATTCAAGAACATCAGAATCAGAGCAAACGTAGCATGGACATCGATTTATGCAAACGGCTATAAATTGGTTATGGACGAAAATGTTCGTACTGAAAAGGGAGATGGCATTCCCCAGTTCCCCTCAATCTACTCAGGTGCTTCCAAGTACACAGTAAACAGCAACTCTGAGGTTGTTGTTAAGAGCGGTGAATGGCATTACATCGTGTGTGGCTCATACCAGGGAAATATCAACGGTAATTCTCATGTCACAGTTCATGATGGCGTAGCAGTAAGAATGTACGTTTGGGGTGATGCTGCAAGTGACGAACACCCTGCAAACGGTACAGTTACCTTTAAGTTCATCGGCGAAGAAATCAATGCTACATCTCCTTCATCAAACCCCATGAACGTAATGGATAATATGTACCTTGACCTTACTGAATTTACCGGTAAACAGGTTAAGCCTAACGTTTTTGCAGACGTTGATTGCTTAGTACTCACAGATCCCACTCTTATCCCCGAGGACGCTCTTCCCGGAAGCTTAGTTACTACTGAAGATGAAGGCACTGAAGGTGAAGGCACCGAAGGCGAAGGTACAGGCACCGAAGGTGAAGGCACTGGCACTGAAGGTGAAGGCACCGAAGGCGAAGGCACTGTAGACGAAAAGACAGAAGAAGAAAAGAAGGCCGAAGAAGAAGCTAAGAAGGCTGAAGAAGAAAAGAAGGCAGCTGAAGAAGCAGCTAAGAAGGCCGAAGAAGAAAAGAAGGCAGCTGAAGAAGCAGCTAAGAAGGCCGAAGAAGAAGCAGCTAAGAAGGCCGAAGAAGAAGCAGCTAAGAAGGCCGAAGAAGAAGCAGCTAAGAAGGCCGAAGAAGAAGCAGCTAAGAAGGCTGAAGAAGAAGCTAACAAGACAGATGACACTGCAGCAGATGAAGGCGGCATGAGCCCCATTATCTAGGTTGTTATCGCAGTTGTTGTTGTAGCAGTTGTTGCAGCAGTAGTAGTTGTTTCCAAGAAGAAGAAAAACGCTTAAGCTTCACAAGCATTAAAACAGATTAAAACACTCCAATAAAAATTATAGTAAGCCCCGTACTGATATGGAGTACGGGGCTTTACTATTGCTTATTTAATGATTTAATTACACGGTATCAAAAAGTAGTTTTTATTCGTAAGGCTCACTCTACTGTTGATTTCATTCAGCCAATATCACGAACCCGTCATTGCTTACAAGCTTAATTATGCTCATATGACAGTACGTTGTTTTCCATAAGTATTTCCCTTTAAAACAGTGAAAAGCCCCATAGAGCTTTAAAGCTACTCTTACAGTGCTGTATACAAGCCGGCTTTGCGACTTGTCGCTGCACTTGTATACACTTATTTTCAACATACCGGTTTATTATACTTTATATCGTTATCTAATCCCTGCTGTAAGTAATTATCGGCACTATGCGATGAGATATATGAGTTAATCTAATTATCCCTTATCCTCCATATAAAAATCTCCCCTGCACATTTGTCGTGCAGAGGAGATATTTTTCGATACTTCAATAATCAATTATTCAGCAGTTTCTTCTGTCTCGGAAGCCTCAGCATCTTCAGTGGCTTCTTCGCCTTCTTCAGTGCCTTCTTCAGTGCCTTCTTCGACACCTTCTTCGGCACCTTCTTCAGTACCTAAATATTTTTCTTCAAGTGTCAGGTGGTGCATATAGAGCGGTCCGCCAAACTTACTTGTAACAAATCTTATATAAGTACTGTCTTCGTAAAGATCTTTTAGTCCATCGTTGATTGCTGCTATAATTTCATCGAAATCGCCGTATCCGCCAATAAGATCAGCATAGTATTGATCGGTAACCTCAAGTCCAAGCTCCAATGTTCTTGCGTCCTCATCAGTGATAAGAGGATTAAATCCTGCAAATGCTCCGATAAGAACGTTGAGATTCTGCTGCTTCTGAAGCTCAAATTCATAAGGTTCAGTTGCGAGTCTGTACTTTATGTACTTATTGCCGGTATAGTCGCTATTCATATAATATCCGCAGTCATTTCTGAGTGTAATAGTTCCCATGCCGTCATCCTTGTCAACGAGGTCGTAATGAACTCCCTCGATACCCCACTGGAGAAGGTTTGCGAGCTCGGAATTGGTCTGGAGCAATGTAATAAACTGCATTGCCTTTGCTTTGTTGGTACACTTAGAGTAGATTGAATATATACTTGACAGTGAGTCTTCGTTGGTAAAGGTAGGAACCTTATATACGATACATTCGTAATCACGGCCGTCCTGCTCTTCCCATCTTTCAGGTGCAGTTGATGAGCCTTCACGAATCTGTACTGCATATCTTGTGCCTTCCGGATCGTCTTCACTACCGATATAGCCTGCTTTTCTGTATCTGTTGATTGCTCTGTAATGATTCAGGAAGCCTTCGTCCTCATATGTATAGAACAGGGTATCCGTAAAATCATAAAGCTCATTTGATCTGTAAGCAGCGATAGGAGAACCGGGCTTGGGCCAGAATTCAAATCCTGCGAGAGTCGTTACCTTGTTAAGCGGTACAACATCAGGCTCATTAGCCTTTATTATAGCAAGATACTTTTCAAGGTCAGTAAATGATTTAACGCTTGTTACGTCAAATCTATACTTATTAGCAAGCTCCATGTCAAACACAAAGTATTCGTAGTTGCCAATAGGACCGTTTACGGGAATACCGTAGATTTCCTCTCTATTAAGCTTTACAGCATCCATATATGCAGGATATATGTAAGAGTAGAGCTGCTTGCTGGAAAGGTTGAGATACTCGGTAAGATCCACAAGTCTTGTCTGCTCTGCATATTCCTTAAACATCATAAAGTCATTAAATACGATTATGTCAAGCTGAGGCTCTTCGAGAATGATATCACCGTCGCTTAAGAGCTGGTCGAGAGCTTCGTCAAGGGATTCCTCCTCTTCAGCCTCCTCCGGTGCTTCTTCTTCAGCAGCACCCTCCTCTGCCTCCAGCTTTTCTTCTTTATTCTTTTGCTGTTCCTCTATCTTCTGGATAAGCTCATTTCTGTCAACGTCAATCATAGCTTGTTCTACGGTAGAAGCAAAATCGTCCGCCTTAACATAGTTTATCTTAACCTTTATGTCGAGCTTCTTAAGAGTTATTTCATTTATAGCAAGCTGTACTGCTTTTGCCTGTTCTTCGTCTGTTTCATCCTCCGTTACTATGTACATACTTAATACAGAACCACCCTCTTCTACCACTTCGGTATCAGATGATCCGGTGCCGTCCTGATTTTCTTCCGTTGTCTTCTCGCATCCTGTGGTTAGTGCTACTGTAGCAAGCATAGCAAGGCACAGCATAAGCGAAAGCAGTCTTTTGATTTTCATGTTTTGAGTTCCTCCTGAAATTTGCGTTGTTGCGATTGATATTCGTACATTATATTTTACCGCAAAATATAGAAATTGTCAATAGTGCTAAATAAAATTCGTGAAAGTATTGTAAAACATTCATCAAATTAGTGCAGTTTGCACAATTAATTTTCTGAAAGTTTGATATACTCATTAAATAATTTTCCTGTATCCTCAAGCATATCGAAATTATGTTGTCTGAGCACCTCATAAACTGCTATTGCAACAGAATTTGAGAGGTTCAAACTACGAAGGTTAGGTATCATAGGTATTCTCACGCACCTATCAAGATTGCTTCGCAGTATATCCTCAGGGATACCGGCAGACTCTTTACCGAAAATTATATAGCAGTCGTCGGGATACTCTGCCTCAGTATATCCACGTGGTGCTTTTGTCGTAAAATAGAAGTAATTTCCACCCTTTGTTTTTTCATAAAACTCTTCTATGTTTTTGTATCTCTTAACACCAAGGTGATGCCAATAATCCATTCCCGCACGCTTTAAGTGCTTATCAGTTATTTCAAATCCAAGCGGGTCAATAAGATGAAGATTTGCACCGGTGCAGGCACAGGTTCTTGCTATATTTCCAACGTTCGGTGCTATTTCCGGTTCAAGTAATACTATGTTCAAATTCTTCATTTTATTAATATCCCAATTCCTCCGGCACAAGTATTACCTTTACCCTGCCCTTTACTCTCTGCTTTCCCATAATTACAGTATCACAGCAAATTTTGCTGTCAAGATTGCAGCTCATACAAGTACCGCTTTTAGTACATGGATTATCTATTCCAAGTCTTACACAGTTTGAGGGTGCAACAATATTTTTAACTCTTTTTGCCGCTTCGTCTATATCTGAAACGATTTTGTTATAACCGGCAACAACCACCACGCTGTCAGGGCCGAAAAGCATAGCTGCCACTCTGTTTGCATTACCATCGACGTTGTACAGCTCTCCTTTTTCGGTTATAGCATTTGTAGAAGTAATAAAAACGTCCGCAGTAAGAGATTTTTTCATCACCTCAACGACATGTTCTCTTGAAAATGAAGGGTCATATCTATTAAGAAAATTATAATCCCCCTCACGAAGAAAATCTATTATTCCAAGCTCATCAAGGGTCACAGAACCACCTACGCCAACGCTTGCGCCCTTTTCTATAAGACTTTCAAGTATCTCAAGGGCATCCTCCTTATTTTCTGCGATAAATGGAGAATAATTGTTTTTTTCAAGAGCCACCGCTGTTTTCTGTAGCTTTATATCAATAATTTTTCTTTTGTTTTCGTTCATATCGTTACCACCTGTTATTATTTATTATTTGGTTTAGTATCAAACCTTATCTTTGCTTTAACTGCCTTTCCATCTTTATATTCGCCAAGCTCACCTATTGCAAAGAATTTGTCTTCGCTATCGTAAAGCCTGCATCTGCAAGCACCTCTAAATGCATCTTCGTTTATTTTAGCCTTTGCAAGATATATCTCAAGTCCGTTTTTGCAAAGCCTTGAATAAAACTCCGAAAGCTTTATAACCGGCAAATGAGCAAATGACAGCTCGGTTGATTTTAAGTATTTACCTATTTCCTCCTGCCCGCCTTTTTCATATGCATTTTGAAGTTCTTCAAGAGTTACTGAATTATCTTTCGTAAATTCACCGCAACCCCCCCTCTCAAGTGAAAACAATGTAGCACCACAGCCCAGCGCTTTTCCTATATCCTCCGCAAGTGTTCTTATATACGTTCCTTTAGAAACGGAGAATTCAAAATAGTAATCGGTATCATTTACTTTTTCAATGTATTTGCTCGAAAAAATCCTTATATCTCTTTGCGCACGCTCTACACTCTTGCCCTCACGTGCAAGCTCGTAAAGCTTTTTGCCTCCGACCTTTATTGCCGAATACATCGGAGGTAACTGCTTCATCTCGCCAACAAAGGCTTCTCCCATTCTTTTTACTGTATCAAAGTCAGGAATATCTGTACTTGTTTTAATTACTGTACCGGTTATGTCACCGGTATCGGTCAGTACACCAAGCCTTATTCCTGCAACATAAATTTTATCATGCTCCATAATTTCATCCTGCGCAGAGCACGCATTTCCGACAAGCACGGGAAGCACTCCCTTTGCCATAGGGTCAAGAGTTCCTGCGTGACCGACACGCTTTACCCCTGTCAGCCTTCTGATTTTATAAACCACGTCGTGAGAGGTTATGCCCGACGGTTTATATACGTTTATTATACCGTTCATCGTATCTCCGTTATATTATCGTTTTTATATATTTTACCATAATATATATTGAATTTCAACAGATATATTGCTAAAGTTTTTTGTACTATTTATGCAAAAAACTATTTAGCTAATATAAGGATTTGTTTTTTATACATATTGACAAAATTGCATTTTTTTAATATAATTAATTATTA
>JAZOCR010000174.1:0-13430 GCA_045596605.1 Eubacteriales bacterium
TTATATAGTCACTTCCACTTTGTCCACTTAACAATCCTGCTTCTTTAACAATAAATGCAACGTCTGCAAGGGTTTTACCGTTTAACTTTTCTGATAAAGCTTTCAATTCAACAGCTTCTTCTAACGCTATTTTTTTAGTAACATTTAAGAGAAGAGCGTAAATTTCATCTTGCGAAGGCAAACCAACTTCAATATGATGGTCAAAACGACCTCTTCGTAAAATTGCAGGGTCGATTTTGCTGTACATATTCGTCATTGCGATAATTAAAACTTTATTATTCTGCGCCGCTTGTATTTGCCGTAAAAATTCTGCGACCTCTTCGAAGTGATGTCCGCTTGTGCCCGAATCTTCTCTGTTGGATAGATAACTCTCCATTTCATCTATTACAACAACGGACGGTGCGGCATTGATTGCACTTTCAAATATCCCTGAAATACGTTTTGCGGTATCGTGGATATAAGGAGAAGCAATAGATGCTGAATTTATTTCAAATTTTGGCAATCCTAAATAGTCCACAAGTTTGTCAACGGCGTATGTTTTACCACAACCGGGTGGTCCATATAAAATAACAGAAGACGGAAAGTCTATCCCTAAGCGACTATATCGTTCAGGTTCGTTTAATATGTTTATAATGTGCTCGTTAAAGAATTTTTCAAGTTCAGGTCGTCCTGCTAAACTAAACTTTTCCGATTGTTTTTCTTGTTCTGCGACTTGAACGCTATCTTTTTCTTTAATTTCAATGCCAACTATTTTAGCAAGTTCAATATACGCTTCCTTATCGAGAAATAATGTATCTAAATTACCATCACTAAAATGTCTTATTCGACCCGCCGATAAATATGTTCCGAAAAGAGCATCATCGGATATGGTTTCAGAAGTATAAGTAGGCAATATGTATCCGTATTCTTCTATATAAATACCATCATATAATGAAATATTTGTAATTTTACGCATTTGCTTTAATGTGAAAGCAAATGTAACCGCTTTTTGCCTATCACACAAAGCATCACCAAATCTAACGGGACTCAATTGAAAGCTCTTATTTGTAGTTAAATAATAGTATTCAACGTCATCAATTTTGGTGGTCTTAAACGGATTTACAGAAAAAAATAAATTATCGCTAATCCATTTATCATATAAATTTTTACGTACAACCAAAAGGGGAGCATTAGAAATAGTACGATAAATTTCGTAATCAACAAACTCGTAAACTAATGCTTTAATCCTTATACTTCCTAATTTGTTCCCGTTAATTATCATAGACAATACCTTTATTTCGTTATACCAGAGCCTTTTAACATATCATCAAGCTGAGAACCTTCTCTCTGAATTTTAATTTGGCTCAATCTTGCAACAACGTTTCTCAAACCATTCATATCGTTATTTTGAACACATTCAAGCCCTTGAGCTACCAATTGTCTATACAATACAGGGTTTGAGAAGTCTTGTGGAGAGTCTACCATTATCTTGAAGATAAGAATAAACACTTCATCGTTGCTTAACATTATCTGCATCAAAATCTTATGTAGTTCTTCTAAATATTTTTCTGCTTTATCGCTATTTGCATCAATCGCTTTTTGTATATTTTCTTGTAAGCTGTGAATTTGTTTAGCTTGTGCAGGTGTGGCATTTTGCTCAAAGGTTGCAAATTGTTCCATCGCATCATCAAGGTCTTTCTGCCATACTGCGGTTTTATTCTCGCGCATATATTTTGCGACTACTCCTTTTCCTTTTTGAGTCAATTCAAATAAAGTTTGTAAGTCTTCTGCGCTTAAATCATCTCTATCTACATATTTTCTTATCTCATCTGCAGACTTGTCTAAATTATCGTTAAAGATATTTTCGTTAAATTCATCCAACTTCCCTAAAACTTCTTGGGCTTCGTCAATAACTTTATCGGAATCACTATCAAAGTCAATTTGACCACTTAAACGGTTATAAAAATTTTCACCACTTAAAGTGATACCAACAGATGGAACTGTGATTTTAATTTCAATATTGCCGCTATCCGTAAAGGTATAGGCGCACTCTATTTCGCTACCAACGGGAATCATACCAAAATCAAAAGAATGTCCATCAATTTTAATATCACCAATAAAGCGATTATATTCTATAGGTTCAACAATTTCACCTTCCCACAACTTAAACGAAATATAGTCAGAGCTTCCTGCCGTTATACGTTTCGCTGTTTTGTATTTTACAACACCGCTTTTCGGCAACAAGTCATCTTTTTTAATTAAGTAATCCAATACAGGCTTATGAGTAATCGCATCTTCTAACTCAACACCAACAGAATGTGCGCAGGGGATTTTTCCGATATTTATAAGCGTTTTTGTTATTATTATGGTGGATTTCTCAATTTTTACTTCTGAGCCATTTTCGTCAAAACATTGAACGGTAAAAGTATTGTCGCCATCATTGTTTAATTCTACAGGAACGATAGAACCACTTGCAAGCGATAATTTACCACTCGTCCAACCTGTATCTACACTTTTGATAATAAATTCCAACTTTTGAGCATTCTTGAAGATAATTGCAATCTTTGCCTTTGAGTCGGACGTTCTTGCATTGTATCTAAACTCCAAATTAAACGAAGAAGACTTAATAACGCCTTTATCTGCCTTTTGTCCTCCTTGAGCTGTTTCAAAGTCAACACTTTCCGCATATATAGCAGCGCCTTCGCTTACCGCTGTCATAGGATTAATGTCCGTACTTGTAGCAATACCTAATTCCATTGAAACACGGTCACGCAATGGTTTGTATTGTGTCGGTCCACCAATAAAAACAATATGATTAATATCTTCGGGCTTTAACCCAACATTAGCAATAACTTCCCTTGTTTTTTCAATGGTTTCATCAACTTTCGGATAAATTAAGTCGTTATATTCTGCACGAGATAATGGTATATCTAAATAAATTTCATTGCCATCTTCGTCGCTACAACGAGTTTCGCTTTCATCAAGACGTACAATAGCGGTTTCTTTCGCCGAAAGTTCAATTTTGGCTTTTTCGGTTGCCCAAATTGCCATTCTTAAAAGAGTGGCATACTTTTTATTAGCTCTAAAATCATCAGGCAACTTAAAATTCTTATACAACCACGGAATAACGATATTTTCAAATAGCAATTTATCAAAATCACGTCCACCGCAGAAAGCAATGCCGTCATTCGTCAACAAATTAATTTTACTACCGATACGTTCAGCAATAGAGATATCAAAAGTACCGCCACCGAAATCATAAACAACAAACATTCCATTAATATTATTTTGTTTAGCAACACTCATTATGGCGGCAACAGGTTCTTGGATTAAAGCTACTCTTTTAATTCCCGCACTGAAAGCTGCTTGTTTTGTCGCATCTTTTTGCATTTGATTAAAAGCGGCGGGAACAGTAATAACAACTCCCGTTTTCTTATCGTTTCTTACATCTTCAGGTAAATAACCAAATAATGTTCTCAAAATTTCTGCGGAACATTCTTCGGGCGACATTTCTATCCCACCAAAGCGAATTTTAGTATTAGAGCCCATTAAACGCTTAAATAATTTTGCGGTATTTTCAGGGTCTCTCGGCTCATTATTGTATGCACTTTGACCATACATTTTACCACCACGTTTATTTATGTAAATTACGCTTGGCGTAACATCGTTTTGTTCGGGGCTTTTCCAAACTCTTGTCGTTTTTCCATCAAAAGAAGTTATAACACTATTCGTCGTGCCTAAATCGATACCTACGTACATAAAAATCTCCTTTAATTGTTTTCTTTTCTTCCTAATATTGCAGTACCTTGCCTTATAACTTTACCATCTACCGTTAGAATTATAGGCTCTATCATTTGTTCAATGTAAAGAACGTCATCCTTTTCAAACTCATCCGCATTTAGTGGAACGATTGGATATCCATCGTCATACAAATCGCCATTTTTATAAACCGCCATTTTTAAGTTGTATTTATTTGCCAACTCTTCTACTTTGTTTGCGTGAAAGTTGTAAGCGGATTCATATCTTTTCCTTTCTTCAAGGAATAATTTGTCCATAATTGATAAGTAAGAACGAGTGAATCTAAAATCTTCAATTAAAAATTCAGCCACAACGCTCAAGTCGTCTATATTTTTATTTGACGAATTCTTTTTAGGGGTGAACATCGAATGTCTCCTTTTGATAAAATAAAAAGTGCGCCAACCGAAGCTGACGCACAAAAAACGCAAACTCCGATTGTCGCTCAACAATTTTACATAGAACAAGCATCTAAACACTTTTCACTAGGTTGGAATTTGCATTTTTATCAAATTCAAATAGTGAAAAGCCAAAAAAAGGGTAAAATACCCCTAATATGAGAAAAAAGCCTGTTCTGGCAGTATTAAAATTGTTGAGCATAATTATTATAACACTATTTTACAAAAAAGTCAATGTAAAGTGGTAGTGTATCAAAAAGTTTACAATAGAGAAAATAGATAAAAGAAAAATCAGACTCCGTAATGGAATCTGATTGTTTCTCCGCTTGAAAGTGCAATTTCCTATAAATTTTCAATGTTTCAAAAAATCCCTTGTAGGGAACGCCTTTATCCTCCCGCTTTTTTACGTTACGCCGCCTTTGGCACAACGTCGCCGTGCGCCGCATTTAGCATATTTTCTATAAATATTCCGTATCCCATGGTGGGGTCATTGATCAGCACATGCGTCACGGCTCCAATGAGCTTACCATCCTGAATAATCGGGCCACCCGACAGGAGTGATGTCAATGGGGGACAACATTTTTAGTTTCATTCGACTATTTCGCCTTATTTTAATACGGATTTGTTGGAGCCATATCCCGCACTTCGAAATCTATAAGACTATTTTTATTTACCTATAACTTTTTTTACTGTTTCATATGTGTTTTTTGCACCATTTATGATATAATTAAAATCTCCACCGCAGGTTATCATCGTGATTCCCATATCATAAAGCATTGTAAGAGTTTTTTCATCGGTAGCCAAGGTCGCAGAACCAACTATTTTGTTATGCTTTCGGGCAATGTCGATAGCTTTCTTTGCCAATGCAAGATTGTTCTCGCCAAAAAAATCTCCGATTTCATTTATTGATCCTGACAAATCAGCTAAGCCCAATATAAAGCCATCGATATATGGATTATCAGCTATCAGTTCAAGTTCTTCAACAAAGCTTTTACATTCAATCTGTAAAAATCTGCACAAATCTACAGGTCCGGATTTGAAGTATTCAATCTCATCGTCAATTCCGTACCTTACAGCACGCTGTGGTCCGCAACCTCTTTTACCAAACGGCGGATATAATGTATAGGACAATAGTTCTTCCGCTTCTTTTGCACTGTGAACCATCGGAAAGATAATTCCATCAGGTCCCATTTCAAGAACTTTTTTAGTAAATGTTAGATCATTCTGCGGCACGCGCACTATTGATGCTTTATTTACAGACTTTGCTGCAACAATTTGTGCATAGCACTGTTCGGTTGTTGTGACAGAGTGCTCCGCATCAATCCATAAATAATCATAGTCAAAGTATCCCATCATTTCCGTTACGCATATCGCAGGTATATTAACGATCGTTCCGCAGATGCTTTTTCCTGCCTGTATTTTTTCTTTTAAGTTCATATTTACGCCTCTTCAAATAAAAATAATTTTTGTTTTACACGGATTAGCTCAAATCTTTTGGGTTATATTTAGGCACTGCATCTATACAGGACACAACGTAAGCGCTTATTTTAGTGGCAAATTCAAGAGATTTTTTTATATTATTAGTTTCAAGATATTTTACTAAGAAAGCAGCCGAAAAGCTGTCCCCCGCGCCTACCGTTGATGCTACCTTTACCTTTTTTGCTTCGTGAGTGAAAAATTTATTGATTTGACAATCGTAAACAAGTGAGCCATCGGCGCCTTTTGTGATGATTATTATCCTTAGATTCTTAAATCTTTTCTTTAATATCTTTGCGCATTCGTTTAATGAATTTTCCTTCTCGTCAAGAATATTCATAACCAAAGGCAATTCTTCATCGCTGATTTTAATAATTGTCGAGTTTTTGCATGCAAAGTTGATGGTGTCAACGGAATAATACGGAGCTCTGATGTTAAGATCTACGAAAATGTTACTAAAATATTTTTCAGAAATAATACTCTTTAACACGTTTCTGTTATTTTCGTTTCTCAGAGCCAATGTTCCAAAATACAAAACATCGAAAAAAGCTTCTGTAAAAGTAGGCTTTTTAATATAATCGTACGCGACGTTATCAAGTAAATTGTATGAAGGAATTTGCTTTTCGTTTAGTGTTACAATGCATTTTCCGGTTTCTTTTTCCGAAAAAGAAATATAGCTTGTATTTATGCCGAGTTTATTTATTTGAGAAACTGTTTCTTTCCCTAAATCATCATCACCGACAGCAGTATTTATATAGGATTCTCCACCGCAAATCTTAAAATGAGCGGCAAAGTTTAAGGGCGCTCCTCCGAGATACTGAGCGCTTGGGTAAACGTCCCAAAGCACCTCACCAAACGACAATACTTTCACTTTTATACTTCCTCTTTTGGTAAATATATTTTTAAGAAATTTCAATCTTACACTATTTAATTTTCATTACTTTTGTGGAATTTTTTCAAGTTCATCCTTTGTTAAACGTATAGACAAAATATAATGCTCCTGATTTTTTTCCCATCTTCCGTAGGTTGCGAGAAAAACACTTCCATCTTTTAACTTTTCAACGCACGGATATGCACAATCCCATGGAACAGGTTCTGTATCGGTAAAATGATGACGCTTCAGAAAAATTCTGCAATCTCCAACATTTCCTGACACTGCATTCTCATAGGTGCCTACCCACGCCACCCAGTTATTTTCCAAATCGGAACCTTTCTTTTTATCACGCAACGTTACAAATAAACGGCCGTCATTAAGATATGTTGCAACATGTCGGTCTCCTGTCAGAGAATCACACACCTGTCGTGGCTCTGACCAGGTTTTTCCATCATCACGGCTTGTAATAACAAAAGAATTATAAAGTCTGGAATTATCACGAAGAAGCACTGCTATTTCACTGCCGTCAGGACTAAAAAAAGCACAGGGTTCACATAATTTGGCACTTTCGTGTGTACAAATCATTTTTGGTTCTGACCATGTCAGACCGCCGTCTTTGGTCTCTATAGAATAAAGCTCAAAGTGTTTGTCGGGGAAATTTTTTCCGTGATAGCTTTCATAGATTGGTTCCCATATATCGTCTTCATGGTCATCTGTGCTGTTTTTCCAGTACGGCTTAGCCTCGTTGCTGTAAGTTTTGCCATTATCATTGCTTTCATAACTGAACAGTCGTGTTCGCACATCGTCGCCGCTTCCTGCTCGATATATAACGGTCTTTACATCCTTACCTCCGTTTATATAGGCGCCTTCGTCGTGAAATAATGCTATATAATGCCCATTGCCAAGTGATATCATGGTGCTGATAAAATAACCACCAAAATTACCGATAGGCTTAAGTTCTGTAAAATGAGCACCGTCATCTTCGGAAACTGACATTCTGAAAGGATGCCGTCCGGAAAAAATCATAAGTCTTGATTTACCTGATGCATCTTCCATACGAAAAATAGTTGGGCACTCTAAATTTGTAGAAAAGCTATCGGGAACATCCAAACGCTCTGACCATGTTTTTCCACCGTCTTTGCTCTTTTTCATAACAATCTGTCCAAAGCCATGGCTTTTGGGGTATACCATAAAGATAGTTTTACCGTCCGCAAGTGTGGCTGTTGACGGATGCCCCAGATATACGCCCTCTTGTTTATCGACTGTTATATGCAAATCTTTTCGCTCATCGTAATTTGAAAAATATGGCTCGCGTTTTCGTAAATCAATATTTTTTGCTGTCATATTATTCCTCCAAAATCTTATATCTTAGATTTGTTTTCGATTCCATTATAGGCTCTAAACGTTATGAAAGCAATCGAAATTCGAGACATCTTTTTATAAAAAAGAGACATAGTATTGAATTTTTACTGTAGCAATAGTATAATGTAATCGGAGGAAACAACTATGGAAATAATTTATAAACAAACACTGTCTGACGAGGTGCTTAAATCTTTAGGAATTCAAAACTGTTATTTAAAACATCTGTGTGCCAAAACTGATTCTAAAACAACTTTTTGTAAGACACATCACCATACCGGATTCGAAATCCATTTTGTCAATAAGGGGCATCAGACGTATATTATTAACGAAAAAGAATATACTCTTTCTGACGGTCATATTTTATTTATTCCACCACTGGTCAAGCATTATGTTGCCGATACACAGTTTTATGATTCAAAATTTTCCATAACCTTTAATCTGTCTGCTATAAGTCCCTTTGAAACAGTAGATGATATTATTTTTTTAAAAGAAAACGAGCGTATATTCAACAATTTACACCAAGCCTTAAAAGAAAGCAAAATTTCTTCTGATTTTTCTAAACATATTATACCGCATTGTATATATGAAAGTCTGGTTATTTTGCTAAGAATAAGCGGCTTTAAAGAGAAACAGGATTTCGTTACGAAAATTTGTGACGATGACCGTCTGACCTTTGCAAAACAATACATTAAGGACAATATAGAATTTAACATTACTGTTTCGGACGTGTCCGTACACTGCTTTCTTAGTACAAAGCAACTGACAAGGCTGTTTAAAACCCATGAAGGAATCACACCGCTTTGTTATATTCAACGACAGAGAATAAGGCATATAGAATCTTTGTTATTAAGCGGTATGAGACTTAAAGAGGTTAGTGAAAGAATGAATTTTTCAAGTGAATATCATTTCAATTCTTTTTATAAAAAGTACGCCGGTTTGTCTCCCGGTGTCTATCAAAAAATGCACATTCAATAGTTGAATGTGCATTTTACAATTAATTATCTGCCTCTTTGAGCATATTCTCAATAATCAAGCGATGCCGAGTCGGCAAGCTCGCTTGTCAGCGAGTGAGCGCAGATTGCTCCGCGGTGGCTCGTTAAAAGACGAGCAGAGTGCAACGCACCAAGCGGCAACGCTTACACCGCAAAGGAGTATAACGTGAGTGACAGCTCCCACGAGCTTGCCGTTTTGTATTATACTCCTATCGGCGCAAGTGCGCTGTGCGCCCTTGGTGCTTCGCACTGTGTTTGCCCCACGGCAAACCGCCGAGGAGCAATCTGCGGCATTCGCCCTGATAAGCGAGCTTCTCGATGCGAATTGCCTTGATTATCACGCCGCAGGCAATTCATTGCGAGCGCTTTCGCTCGCATTTAGCATATTTTCTATAAATATTCCGTATCCCTCGGTGGGATTTGCGACCATCACGTGAGTGACAGCTCCGACAAGCTTGCCGTCCTGAATGATGGGAGAGCCTGACAGGAGTGCGGTCAATAAAGGACAACAGTTTTTAACTAAAAATTCACAAAATATATCGGCAAATATTGAAAATTCACTTCACTTATGATATAATGATGTTGCCACACAACTAAATATTGCGTACAAGGGTGTACTATGCCATTTTAGTACTTCCGTCTTTTTTCGTACCTTGTATGCAGAAAGTTGTGTGGCAGCAAAGTGAAGTACATAATGGGGTGCGCTTGCTTTGCAGGCGCACTTTTTGTTTTTGAGGAGAACGACAATGAAAAGAAAGCTCGGTTTAATACTTTTCGTGCTTATTATGGTTATAAGCATTTTCGCATTTTCTGCGTGTAAAAACGATGACTCATCGAATGATAGCACTCCCTCGTGTCAGCACAGAGATGCAGATGATAACTCGCTTTGCGACAAGTGCGGCGAAGCTTATACAGACGGCAAGGACGTAGAAGATACTCCCTCGTGTCAGCACATAGATGCCGATGATAACTCGCTTTGCGATAACTGCGGAGAAGCTTACACGGACGGCAAGGATTTGCCGGACGAGCATACTCACGAATATAATCAACAAAACACAGACAGCCAATATCTTGCAAGTGCCGCCACCTGTGAAGCGGCTGCTGCTTATTACTATTCCTGCTCTTGTGGAGATAAAGGCACTTCTACCTTTACTCACGGCACCGCAAACGGACATAGCTACACCGTAAAGAATACGGATAGCCAATATCTTGCCACGGCGGCAGATTGCGAAAACACGGCTGCTTATTACTATTCCTGCTCTTGCGGAGCAAGGGGCAATGAAATATTTAATTATGGAACAACAGCGCACTCACATACACAAAGGAATACCGATAACAGATATCTTGCGATAAGCGCCTCTTGTCAAAATGCGGCTACGTACTATTATTCTTGTATTTGCGGAAACGCAGGAACAACTACCTTTACGGTCGGTTCGCCTACAGCTCATAGCTACACCGTGGAAAAGGTGAACGCAAAGTATTTAAAAGCTGAGGCGGGAGACTATACTGCGGCTCTTTATTATAAATCGTGTGCCTGTGGGGAAGTCGGAACGGAAACGTTCTCTTACGGCGAATCGTTAGCCGGACACGTAATTTACGAATTAACAAACGACAGCTCTTTCTATATCGTAACGGGCTTCAAAGGTCAGAAGGAGCATATTGAAATAGAGCATCTTTATGACGGATTGCGTGTTATCGGCGTATCGAACAGTGCTTTTAAAGACAACACAACTCTTAAAACTATAACGTTGCCAAACTCTATTCAAGAGATAGGTGCGTTTGCTTTTGCGGGATGCACCTCGCTTGAAAGTATTACCATACCTACAAGCGTTACGTATATAGCAGAATCAACGTTTGCAAATTGCACTTCGCTTGAAACTGTAACGCTTCATTCCGGTATAGTGACCCTCGGCGCAAAATGCTTTTCCGAATGCACTTCACTTAAAAGCGTAACTTTGGAATCAGGGATTAAAACCATTTCAGAGAAAGCCTTTGAAAAATGCACAGCGCTCAGAATCGTAAATCTTAACGATGGTCTTGAAACTATCGGCAACTATGCCTTTGACGGTTGCACCGCTCTTCAAAGCATTTCCATTCCCGACACAGTAACAAGCCTTGGAAACATGGCATTCAGACACGCAGAATCTTTAACTTACATTAAATTTTCAGATAAGCTTCATTCTATAGGAAATGCGGCATTCCAGTATTGCGTAAAGCTTTCCTCGGTAACGCTTCCCGAAAATATAAATTCGATAGGCAATTCGGCTTTTTCATACTGCGACGGACTGAAAAACTTAACGATATTCGGCAATTTGACGTTCATAGGTAACTCGTCATTCTATGAGTGCCAAAGCCTTGAATATATTTATTGGAACTCATCAACTTCCTCCAATTTGGAAAACGTTAACTACATATTTTATAACGGCGGCATAAAGGGTAGCGGCATCACGCTCACTATCTCAAAGAATGCCGTTATTCCCGAAGGTCTTTTTGAGCCTTTTGAGAACAAAAATATGCCTAAAATAACGAAAATCGTTATTGAACACGGCGCAACAAAGGTCAATGGATTTTCGGAGTACAATAATTTGCCGTATCTTACGAGCATAAGCTATCCCAACACGATAGAAAATTCTTCTTACGGCGTGTTTAATAATTCGCTTTGGTGGGAAAATCAAAAAATTGGCGAGGTATTTATTAGTGGCATTTTCTACGGTTATAAATGCTATTGCGAAATTGCAACTCCCCAAAGCCCTGTAACCGAAAATTATCACGATTCAAACTGCACCGACCTTGGCTCATACAATAGCGTTATCTATTGCGAAGTTTGCAGAGCAGAATTAAAGCGCACCGAAAACACAATCCCCGCAAAGGGTCACACCCCGAAATCTGCCGTAGAGGAAAACAGAGTAGAGGCTACGTGCACCAAAGATGGCTCGTATGATAGCGTAGTATATTGCTCCGTATGTAAAGGCGAGGTTTCAAGAACGGCTAAAACCATAACCAAGCTCGGACACAACTATAGCTCCGCTTGGACTACTGACCTTGAACCTACTTGTACCGAAAAGGGAAGCAAATCTCACCATTGCACGCGTTGCACGGATAAATCTGCAATAACGGAAATTGCGGCGCTCGGACATAAGTACGGCGATTGGTATGAAACCAAAGCTCCCACTTGTATCTTAACAGGAACTGACGAACACGAATGCTCGGTATGCCACAATAAAGAAACGAGAACTGTTAACGCTCTTGGTCACACCCCGAAATCTGCCGTAGAGGAAAACAGAGTAGAGGCTACGTGCACTAAAGATGGCTCGTATGATAGCGTAGTATATTGCTCCGTATGTAAAGGCGAGGTTTCAAGAACTAATTGCGTAATTAATGCAGGACATAAATTCGTTAATGGAATTTGCTCGCTTTGCAAAAATATTAATTCAGACGCAGGGCTTCGGTTTCATCTTAATTCCGACGGAAAAGGATATACTCTTACATCCGACGGAACGTTCAATGGGGCGGAAATCGTTTTAAATACGTATAACGACCTGCCTATAACAAGCATCGGTTATGATGCGTTCGAAGATTGCACCAGTCTTACGAGCGTAACAATCGGAAACAGCGTCACAAGCATCGACTCTTGTGCATTCTATAATTGCACGGCACTTGAAGAAATATACTTTAATGCTGTGGCAATGAATGATTTAACTGATAGAAACTCAGTATTCTATAACGCAGGTATAAATGGCAATGGAATAAAGGTTATTATAGGAAAGAACGTTCAAAAGATTCCGGCAAATTTATTTCATCCTTATTATTCATCATATTTACCTAAAATCATAAGCGTTGAATTCGAAGAAGGCAGCGTATGCGAAAGCATCGGTGATTACGCGTTCTGTAATTTCACAGCACTTGAAGAAATATACTTTAATGCTGTGGCGATGAATGATTTGAGTTCTTCCTTATCCGGATTCTATGGTGCAGGTATAAATGGTGACGGAATAAAGGTTGTTATAGGAAAGAACGTAACGAAGTTGCCGGCAAATCTATTCGATTCATCTAAAATTGTAAACATTGAATTTGAAGATGGAAGCGTATGCGAAAGCATCGGCCATCGTGCGTTCTATTCTTGCGACAGTCTTACGAGCGTGACAATCCCTGATAGTGTCACAAGCATCGGCGATGATGCGTTCTATGGTTGCGACAGCCTTACGAGCGTGACAATCCCCGACAGCGTCACAAGCATCGGCTATGGTGCGTTCAATCGTTGCTACAACCTTAGGAGCATAAATATCCCAGACGGCGTCACAAGCATCGGCTATGGTGCGTTCAGTAGTTGCAGCAAACTTGTTTATAATGAATATGATAACGCATTTTACTTAGGCAATATAACCAATCCATATCTCGTTCTTGTAAAAGCAAAGGAATCTTCAATAAATTCTTGTGAGATATATGAAAATACGAGGTTAATTTACGATGATGCGTTCTATAATTGTAAAAGCCTTACGAGCATAACTATCCCGAATAGCGGCACAAGCATCGGCGATGAAAGTCGGAGGCCAA
>JAZOCR010000175.1:0-2126 GCA_045596605.1 Eubacteriales bacterium
TTTTCCTGCTTTGGTGCACCGAGACATACAAAAAGAAGCTTTGCACCGCTTTCGTTTATTTCTTTTATAATTCCGTCTGTATCTTCATCTTTAAAGTAACCGTCACGGTAGCCGGATACCACAAGCCCCGGATACTTTTCACACAGCTTATCTGCCGCCTGCTTTGCGATGCAAGGAGCTGTCTCTGTAGCCTTGCCGCCGCCGAAGAAGTAAATACCTTCACCAGTTTTTGAAATTTTCTCAATAAGGTGCTCCGCAAGCTCACAGCCTGCAACCTTGCACTTAAGAGGCGTGCCGAGAATTTTTGCCGCATACACAACGCCTATGCCGTCGGGGATAGTCATTGACGAGGAATTTATTACCTTATAGTTTTCCGGATTTTCAAGGCAGTTCTGAACTATTTCAGAGTTAGGGGTAAAAATGCTGTCAAAGCCATTGGAAGAAAGAAGCTCTACGGCTTTTTCAACTGCCTCGTCCATATTTACGTTGTCAAAGTAAACTCCTCTGACGTTTATTTTATTATCCGATTTATTCATAAATCCTGCTATATCCTTTCAAGTACCGATTTCACATATTTATCGTAGTGTGCAAAATATTCCCAAGTATACAATATTATCCTTATAATTATATCATATAAAAAAAGATACTTCAATAGATATATGCGTTTTTTTACATTTTTTTAGTTATCTGATAACAAAAAGCTTATATAAAAAATATAAGTCCCACCGATTTCTCAGTGAGACTTACTTTTTTGGTCAGTTATACATAACCAATATCCGTGTTTCTATCTTGTATGAGGATAATATTTTCAATCAGCAGTTATATTGTCAGTTACTAAGATAGTAGAAAGTGTTATCTTCAAAGCCAATAGTATTATTTACCTGCGCAGAAGTGTAAATTATTTTCTCATTTCCAAGAATACCGTAATTTGCGAAGTTTCTGCCTTCGACAGAGATAAACAGGTTTCCTGTTATTCTCGGCATATAGTCGAAATGTTCTGCGCCACATTCGATAAGCGATCCGTATTCTCCGGCGTGTGGTCCGTCTACGTTTGTCTTTGAGTGTATAACGTTATCGAAAACATAATAGTCATTTGAATAGTTTATTCCACCAGCCCTGTGCATAAAGGATACGGGATTTTTCCAGGGGCGCTGATTTCCCCAGCCTTCGCCTGCATGAAGCAGAAGATTTCCGGAGATTTCAATGTCATTCATATAGCCGGTCTGGGCAGAGGCGGTGTTTATAATCTCAATATTCCAGGTGCAGTATTCCACAAGATTATCCACATATTTTATATTTTCCATATGTGATTTGCTTGGTTCGGGTGCTGCCAACGTTCCAAAATACTGATGGGTTATACCTGCGTCGTAAATCTGATAAATATAGCAGTTTTCTACGGTAAAATCACTGCATCCGCCATATATTTCAACGCCGTTTCCGTATCTTACCACTCTGCTGTCTGTGTCCTGAATACTGCCGCCGATCCAGCCTATTTCGCAGTTTTGAACAGTAACGCCCTCTACTCCGTTATTGAATTCCACGCCGAAGGCACCGGAATATTTAAGGCAAAGATTGTCTATGGTTACGTTATCTCCTCCACCGGAATATTTAGCATATATTATAATCTCATCAAAGCAGATTTCCGTTGAAGTAAATCTTGTATTGGGGTCAGAAACGGAATAAAGGTATATCTTGTTATCGTAATCAGAGGGAACACCGGGGTTGTTACTGTTTGCAGCCTCGTATGTCTTGTGGTACATTTCCAGGTCATTTGCCAAATAGCTTTCATTTAAAAAGTATAGATTGATGCCGGGAGCTCTATGGATTGTCCAGGCTTCTCCATCGTTGAATACTATAAGTCCGACGTCCTTGTCAAAGGCTTCCCTTGAAACGTATACGTTTTCGTATTCTGTTTCAATCCAGAAATCACCGTCTTGGGAATAGTTTCTGGGGGAGGTGTAAATGTTAGGCTTCGCTCCTTCGCCGTATGCGGAATAGGTAACTCCGTCAGTAACGAGGACCTGTCCTCTGAATGTGTCGCCACGTCTGAAGAAAACGCCGTCGCCTGCCTCAAGGTCGGCAGTGGATACTTTGTTCGTGGTCTTCCACGCAGTTTCAGGTGTAAG
>JAZOCR010000176.1:0-3618 GCA_045596605.1 Eubacteriales bacterium
GATTAGTTTCATTTTCAAGAATAAGAATAATTTTTCTGTTGTCTTTTTTAATACTTTCACTAACGTAATGGTACCACAACCTAAAATCTTCATCTCTACCGGTTTCGGTAGGTGCAATGACACTCATATTATCTGCAAGAATTTCAAAAATTTTATTTGCATACTGATGAAATAAATTTTTATTTAAAAACTCAAATTTTGCCACTTAACCACCTAACGCAGATTTATCAACTTATTTCTTCTTTGCAGTAGTAACAGATGCAATAAGCATTCTGCGAATTGTACCGCATTTGTTGTTCAAATTATCGTATGTTGTTTTATCTATCGCATTAACCTTGAATAAAATCTCTAACCAATATTCTGTTTCAAAAGATTCTTTAAGTGCAATTTCTAATTTGTTTATAAAATCCGCCTTACTCTGTGCATATTTTGCTTCATAAGAATTTGCACCTATTGAAGAACAAGAACGCAGAAGTTGATTTGTAAATACCGCTCTGCCTTTTATATTATCACATATTGAAGTTATCTCAACAGTGAGTTCTACTGATAATTCCTTTATTGTTTTATCATTCATAATTTATTCTTCCATTTGCGATATACTCGCTCACGCTCGTGCGATATATTTTCCCTCTGATCAAATGCGATATAACCTCAGTTCATTCGGTTGCGATATGATATAAATTCCTTATATCGTCCCGAAGGGACATATCGCATTACGAAGTAATATATCGCACCGCAAGGTATATCGTAAATTCCGCAAGGAATTTATATCGCTAAATTCAACTTTGTTGAATTTATTATACCACACAAATAGTAAAATTTCAAGTCCAAAATCTAAAATTTCTTTACAAGCTCCAATACTCTTTCCCCATCAAGCCTGTCACAGATATAAGCCTTGCGAAGAAGCTGCGGCGGCACAAGATAGTCGTATTTTTCCACAAAGCAGTTCTCGTTTTCAAGAAGAAGCCCGTCTGTGAAATTCTTGTTTTCAATAATGCTACAGCGCAGCTGCGAGGTAAATGAGGATTTTTCAGCCATGCTCATGCGGAAAGACAACACGTAAGGATTTTCAATTGCAACCTTTGAAGCAAAGGAAAAGCTGCGTACGCACCGAAGAAGCGTGTTCATGGCACGGCTTCCGAAAAAAGGAGTAATTATAAAGGTATCTCCGGAAAGCTGCATGAGGGGATAGTCAAGTATTCCCATATTACGTGCACGCACTCTTGCATCTATAAGTGCCTTTTTTGCATTTTCGCCGAGATAAGAATATACCTCCTCCTCCGACAGTATCACTTTTACAAACTGCGCAATTCTGTCCGAAAGCTCCGTGAGGCTTCCGTGCCACATAGAAGATACCTTTCCTCCGGATAGCCTTGCATATATCAGGTGGGACTGCATATCAATACGCTCACATACCCAAGTGCGCCCTGCAAGAGTAAATTTTCCTCCCGGCATCACCGCTTCAGATACGCTTCCGATTTCGCCTCCACCCTCGTCAACTACCTTGTAGCTTGCCTCCTGCCTGAATACCGAGTAAAACTTAAAGGAGCTGCAAAGCTTTTCCCCCGAAAGTCCGACTATTATTCTGCCATCGTCTGTTTTGTCAATATATCCCTTTTCATAAAGATGGGAAAGTATTTTCTTATAGTCGTCAATGGAAACCGATTTGAGCGGTGAAAGAGATAAAATGTTTCTTGAAAGCTCACTGGGCGTAAGTCCAAGCGGATTTTCGCAAAGATGAGAAAGCGTCTGGTGACAGGCAAGACCAAAGGGGTATTTTTTTTCATCTGCCGGCTCAATGTACCGCTCACGCCGGTATAGCTCTACAATAGCAATACTCTGCAAAAGCTCAAAGGGCAGTATACTAAATTTTTCGTCTTTTTCACTGCCATTTTTACTGCTGAAAGCCCAAAGCATTTCAGGTGTGTTTCCCCGCCTTCCCGAACGCCCAAGCCTTTGAAGAAAGCTTGAAACCGTATTTACCGCACCAAGAGATACCACTCTTTCAAGCCGTCCTATATCAATACCAAGCTCAAGGGTTGACGTAGCGCATATAACCGAGTGACGTGCAGCACTTTTAAGAGCCTTCTCTGCATCACGGCGAAGGGGCGCAGAAATGCTTCCGTGATGAATAAATACGTCACCGCTATCCCCCTTTGCAGCCATAATTTCACCAAGGGCAGACGTAATTTTTTCCGTTTCGCTGCGGCTGGGCGCAAATACAAGGGAGTTTTTCTTTTTTACCGCCTCATATACAAAGCTGTTTCTGTCTTCTGTTTTTTCAAAGGTTTCAAGAAGCAGAGATACGGAAAATTTGTCATCCGGAAATTTCGGGCAAGCTGTCTTTCTGCCGTTACAAACAGAAAGCAAGGCGCAAACCTTTGATGTGTCCCCGATAGTCGCCGATAAAGCTACTATTCTCGGACGGCAACAGGCGCTTTTCATAATTCTCTCAATAAGACAAAGCACCTGACTTCCTCTGTCATTTCCCAGAAGTGCGTGAAGCTCGTCAATAACAACAAAGCGCAAACTCCCAAAAATATCCCTCATCTTTGTGCCATGGCGCATAAGAAGTCCTTCAAGAGCCTCAGGAGTAATCTGCAAAATCCCCGACGGGTTTTCAAGCAAATCCTGCCTGCTTCTTCCGGAAACGTCACCGTGTCTGTGACATACCGGAATGTTCGCAGACCTGCAAATCTCGGAAATTCTTTCAAACTGGTCGTTTATAAGAGCCTTGAGCGGTGCTATATAAAGCACAGAAACACCACTTTTTTCTTCTTTTGATATTTTTGTAAGTATCGGAAAAAACGCCGCCTCGGTTTTTCCCGAGGAAGTACCGCAGGAAAGCAGCAGATTATCCTTTGTGTCAAGTATTACACTTATGGCGCTCTCCTGCACGGGCCGAAGCGATGCCCAGCCGTTTTTCTCAACGTATTCGTTTATAAAGGGCGCAAGACGGAAAAAACTGTTCTCCATAGGTACACCTCCCTTTTTAAAATTCGGAATTCGGAATTCGGAGTTCGGAATTAATGAAGAAAAATTCCAAAGAATTTTTCGTTTGTTTTTTAAAAAATCAAAGCTCAAAGGTTTTGAAAGCCCGGTCAAATTCGTCTTCTTCATCTGCGCTTTCCTTAAAAAGCTTGTCGCTTTCAGTTTTAAGAAGCACGGAGAAAGACACCCCCGGATTCTGCATAAGAAGATTTAACAGAGAGAGGAAATCACGTATTACCTCACGGGGAGTAAGAAGACTATCCGCCCCCATTCTCTCGCCGTAAAGCTTCAAAAATTCTATCTTTTCTTCGTCTGAAACACTTATAGAGCCACCGTAGTAAAGAGAGTGAATTATCTGCAGCTTTCCAAGCAGCGCAAAAAGCTCCTCACCTGTAAGCCTTGAAAGTCTTATAACCGGTGTCATAAAGTTTTTAAGACTTACCGAAGACGACGTTCCAAAGCGGGAATCGGAAAGCCTCGAACGAAGTGCCTCATAGCTGTAAAGTCCCCTTGCCTTGTCCTCGAGAAATTCCGGCGTTCCGCCAAAATATATACCAATCCCCTCGGCACCACCCTGCATCGTGTCGTTAAACATGGAAAGTATTTTTTCGTAGTTGTTTTCTCTGC
>JAZOCR010000177.1:0-13878 GCA_045596605.1 Eubacteriales bacterium
AAGCGGTTCGCCTATTCCCATCATAACTATATTTGACACCCTCTGGCCGGTGTCGTTCTGCGCTGCAAGTATCTGACCGAGCATTTCTGACGGAGTAAGGTTTCTTGTAAGTCCCGCAAGAGTTGAGGCACAGAAGGTGCAACCCATACGACAGCCTGCCTGCGTTGAAATGCATAGCGTGTTTCCGTGCTTATACCGCATAAAGACACTTTCAATATATTCACCGTCAAAAAGGCGGAACAGATATTTTACCGTGCCGTCAAGCTTTGATACGTATTTTGTGTGGATTTTCGGAAGTGCTATATAGCAATTTTCAGAAAGAACCTCTTTCTGTCTTGAGGATATGTTGGTCATTTCGGAAAAATCTGCTACACCCTTCATTAGCCACGAGAATATTTGCTTTGCACGGAATTTTTCAAACTTTACTCCGCTTTCCTCGGAGAGCACAGAGAGATATTCCGTAAGCTCCGGAAGATTAAGGCTTCCGATATCTTTTTTTGTTGGGTTCAAATTATTACCTCTTGATTGTAAGTTAATTGTTCTTTACTATCTTGCAAATAAAAAATCCGTCTGTACCGTGCTTTTGCGGAAACAGCGTAACGTATCCGCAGTCATCTCCGAAAAGATTTGTGCTTTCAAGGCGATAACCACTGTTTTCAGAAATGAACTTATTTACTATATTTTCGTTTTCCTCTTTCCGTAGAGTGCAGGTTGAATATATAAGCACAGCACCGGGCTTTAAGTACTTAGCCGATGCACACAGGATATCGTACTGAACAGATGGCAAATTTTCTATTTCATCTTTGTCTTTGTATCTGATATCCGGCTTTTTTGCAATTACGCCGAGCCCCGAGCAGGGCACGTCACATATAACGTAGTCGCATTTCCCGAAAAGCTCCTCAGTTGGCTTTCTTGCATCACGGGCTTCGGTCTGAATATTTATAAGCCCAAGCCGCTCTGCTCCACTGTCTATAAGTCTTATTCTGTTTTTATGAAGGTCAAAGGAATATACCTTACCTTTGCCGGAGAGGCTCATTGCCGCAGAAAAGCTTTTTCCGCCGGGGCAGGCGCAGACATCGGCAATAACCGTGTTTTCACTTGCATCAGATAAAAGCAGAGAGCAAAGCTGTGAAGCTTCGTCCTGCACGAAAAACAGTCCTTCGTCAAAGCCGTAAAGCTCCGTAGCAGGAAAGCTTCCGTCAAGCCTTATTCCATGTGGAGAATACTTTGTTTCAGATGCGTGTGTGCCAAGAGCTGAAATAAGACTTTCACGGCTTGTTTTTGTAGTGTTTACACGCAGTGTTACACGTGGAGCAAGGGCAGAAATGTGTGCAGCAAATTCAAAGGCGGTCTTTTCGCCATAGTCCTCTGAAAGAGAGTCAATAATCCAGAGCGGTATGCTTGTCGCTATGGAAACCGATTTTCTTTTGCCCTCTTTTCCAACCAGAGAGGGAATTTTTTCCTTGTTTCTGCAAACCGAACGCAGTACTCCGTTGACGTATCCGCATACACTTTCGCCGTGATAGGTGCTTTTGCATATTGCTACGGCTTCGTTGCAGGCGGCACTGTCCGGCACTCTGTCCATAAACATTATCTGATATATTGCAGTACGAAGTATACAGAGCACCACTGCATCAATTTTTTCTATGTCAATATTTGAAAACTTTGATATTATGAAATCAAGAGTCAGAAGTCTTTCGGTTGTTCCGTAAAGAAGTGCCGTAAAGAAGCTCTTGTCAAGACCTTCAAACTTATATTTTTTTATCATGCTGTCAAGCTCAAGATTTGTGAACCTGCCGTTTTTTATGCAGGAGTTGAGCGAGAGTACAGCAGCTTTTCTGGGATTCAATGCTCAAATGTCCTTTCAGATGTTTTAGTCTCTTCTTTTTGAAACCATGAGGAAAAGGCGAAGAAACTGAAGAAGTGAAACCGCAAATGCGGCAACGTAGGTAAGTGCTGCAGCAGACAGTACCTTTTTTGAAGCGCTTAGCTCCTCGCTGTCCATTTTTCCGTAATCACGAAGTGCCGCAAGTGCTCTGTTTGATGCGTTAAATTCCACCGGAAGTGTTGCAAACTGGAAGAAGGCGGCAAGACCGTAGCCTATAACACCTGCCATTGCGATATAGTATCCGAGAGCTGACTGTCCGCTTGCGTTATAGTATCCGCCAATAAGCAGTCCTATAAAAATAAGCGGAAGAGCAAGCCTTGAACCGAGATTACATACGGGAAGTATTGCTGTACGAAGCTTTATCGGACCGTAGCCGACTGCATACTGTACAGCGTGACCTGCTTCGTGTGCTGCAACGCCAACTGCTGCAGGAGTGCTTGCACTGTAAACTGTGTCCGAAAGTCTTATTACGTTGGTACGGGGGTCGAAGTGGTCAGTAAGATTACCCTTTATATGCTCTATCTGTACGTGGTAAAGACCGTTTTTATCAAGAATTGCACGAGCAGCCTCATAACCGGTCATACCTGAGCTGTTATTGATTTTAGAATACTTATTGAATGTGGAATTTACGTTTATCTGTGCCCAGATTGAGTAAATTACCGCTACCATTAAAAGAAGGTAGACAATCATTTCCATAATTATTTCTCCTTGTTTTTTGGGGGATTATTCAAAAATATCACCAAGTGATATTTTTCTGCCGTTTATCATATCCGTACTTGAAAGAAGCTTTGAGCCTTCAGGCTTCAGTGACTGAAGCGCAAGACAGCCGTCTTTGCATTTAACAAATAAGCTTGATTTCTTACATTCAACAACCTCGCCGCACTTTGCGTTCTCCGGTGCGGTAAAATCGGTGTAGGATGAAGCATACACCTTTACAAGCTTTCCGGAAAGGGTGGTTTTTGCGCCGGGGAAGGGGGAGAGTCCTCTGATTTTATTGTGCACCTCACGTGCGCTTTTCGTCCAGTCAATAATTTCATCTTCAGGAGATATTTTATCTGCATGCGTTGCTTCTGCTTCATTTTGCGGTATTGGTGTGAGCTTACCTTCTGCTATTTCCGAAACAGCTTCAACTATAAGGGATTTGCTTACCTCGGCAAGTCTGTCAAAAATGTCGCCGGTGCTGTCAACTTCCGAGATTTTAACCTCTGCAGTTTTCAGTATATCTCCGGTGTCCATACCATAATTCATTTTCATAAGAGTTACGCCGGTTATTTCATCGCCGTTTATTACCGCTCTCTGAATGGGCGCAGCGCCTCTGTACTTGGGAAGCAGTGAACCGTGAATGTTGATACAGCCGTACTTCGGGTAGTCAATAACGTAAGGCGGAAGAATCTTGCCGTATGCGGCAACTATTATCATATCCGGCGCAAGCTTTTCGATAAGCTCTTTCTGTGCATTATCTTTAAAGGTTTCCGGCTGATATACGTCAAGTCCCTTTTCAAGGGCGTATTTTTTTACGTCGGAAAATTTCGGCTTCATACCTCTGCCGCTTGCTGTATCAGGCTTTGTGAAAACACCGACTATATTCATTCCTGCATCATACAGTGCACTAAGTGCACTTGTTGCAAAGTCGGGCGTACCCATAAACACTATTCTTATATTATTTGTCATTTCGTCACTTCCTTGGTGCGTAGTCTTTGCGCAAAGCTGAAAGTCATTCAACGTCGTCGGGGTCAAGCATTTCTATGGCTTTGTCTGTGTACAGTATTCCGTCAAGATGGTCGTACTCGTGACAAAGACATCTTCCGAAAAGCTCTGTACCCGTATAGGTAAAGGTTTTGCCGTTTCTGTCCGTTGCTTCTACGGTTACAGTCATAGGTCTTGATGTAATACCGTATTTTCCGGGGATTGAAAGACAACCCTCTGCATCTTCCTGATGACCCTCGGTTTTTACTATTTTGGGGTTTATAAACTCAACTATATTATGACTTCCATCAGGATCATCGTCTATAATAAAAATTCTGCGAAGAATCCCTACCTGCGGTGCGGCAAGTCCTACTCCACCGGATTTTATAAGGGTATCCTTCATATCGTCAAGCAGTGTTATGGTTCTTTCCGTGATTTCACCTACCGGCCTTGAAACCTTGCGAAGAACCGGCTCGCCTTCTTTCATTATATTTAGAATTGCCATGCTTTTATTTTACTCCTTATTTTGCTTTGTTATGTAGGATATTATTTACAGATTAAGCGGATTCATATCAACGGACATCGATACGTCGTTTGAAGTTTTTGATAAAAATTCCGTGTAAAGCTCCCGAAGCAGCTGTCTTGTTCTTGTGTTATTACGGCATTTCAGCACGTATCTCATGCGATATCTTCCTGCAACCTTATATATACCTGCCTCAAAGGGACCGTACACTATCATTTTTATATCGGTAAACCTTTGCCTTAGTGCCTCGTCAAGTGCTTTTCCGAATACATTTACCGCAAGGTGCACGTCACTGTCGGTCTCAGACGTAAAAGTAACAAGCGCAATATCACAGAATGGGGGATATTTTGCGGCACGTCGAAGCTTTATTTCGCTTTCATAGAATTTTTCGTAGTTTTGCGTTTTTGAAAGCCTTAGAACCTCGTGGTCGGGGGAATAGCTCTGAACGTATGCCCGTCCGGGAATGTTGCCTCTGCCGGCTCTGCCGATGACCTGCGTCATAAGTGAAAAGGTCTTTTCATTTGCACGGAAATCCGGTACGTGCAGAGAAGCATCGGCGTTTACCACGCCCACAAGTGAAACCTTCGGGAAATCGTGTCCCTTGGCTACCATCTGCGTGCCAAGAAGTATGTCCGCATCGCCACGTCTGAAGGAATCCAGAATTTGTTCGTGGGAAAACTTTCCGCTTGTGGTGTCTGTATCCATACGAAGAAGTCGGGCATTCGGGAAATACTGGGTGAGCTGCTCCTCAAGCATCTGAGTTCCCGTACCCATAGCCGATATGTGCTCACTTTCGCACACCGGGCATACCTTTGGTACGTTTACAGTATATCCGCAGTAGTGGCATACCATTTTTCCGTCCTTGCCGTGTCCATATTTATGATAGGTCATGGAAACCGAGCAGTTGGGACACTCAAGGACGAATCCGCATTTTCTGCAGGAAATAAACGCCTGATAGCCCCGTCTGTTTATAAACAGTACCGACTGTTCTCCTTTATCAAGGTTTGTTTTTATCTGTGAAAGCAGCTTGTCGCCGAGAATTTTCTGTGCGAGTTTTGTGTTTTCAGCACCTTCCGGCATCTCAAAGCTTCCCTCGTCGTCACGAAGGTCACAGATTTCAACCTCCGGAAGCCTTGCGTTTCCGTAACGCTGTTGCATTTCCACAAGGGTATAGGTACCGGTTTTTGCCTTGTAATAGCTTTCTATACTTGGCGTTGCCGAGCACAGAAGCATAAGGGCGTTATTCTTTGCACATCTGTACCTTGCAATATCACGGGCGTGATACTTGGGTGTCATATCTGACTTAAAGGAAGATTCCTGTTCCTCGTCTATTACTATAAGTCCGAGGTTTTTTACAGGCGCAAACACTGCCGAGCGTGTGCCAAGCACAACGCACGCCTTTCCTTCGTCTATTCTTTTCCAGGCATCAAGCCTTTCACCTGACGAAAGTCCTGAATGGAGAACTGCGACGTTTTCACCGTAGCGTGAGGCAAAAATTCCTACTGCCTGTGCAGTAAGTGCAATTTCCGGCACGAGAACTATTGCACTTTTCCCATCTTTTATACAAGCATCAACCAGCTTTTGCATAACGTTTGTTTTTCCGCTTCCGGTAACGCCGAAAAGAAGTGCAGCACGGGGTTCGGTGTCTTTGTAAAGACTGTAAAGCTTATTAAAGGCTTCATTTTGCTCTCTCGAGAGAGTGAAGTCATTGTTTTCTGATTTTGTTATATTTTTATATGGGTTTCTGTCCTTGGGAATGGGAACTATTTCAACGGCGTTTTTCTTTGTCAGCTCTTTTATTACCGATTCTCCGATACCTGAGAGCTCCATAAGCTCGTTCATCGGGGTAAGGGGATTCTTTTCAAGCTCAAAAAGCGCCGCCTGCTGCTTGGGTGTAAAAATACTTTTTCTTGATTCGTGAAGAAGCATAAGCTCTTCGGGAGTGAGAAGAAGCTTTATGTATCTGTCACTTTTTGTGTTGATTTTGCAGTTTGCCTCGGTTTTTCTTTCAAGATAGCCTTTTGAAACGAGAGTTTTAAGACTTGCTGCTGCCTTTTCAAATTTTACCTTTAGCTCGGATTCGTATGCTTTTTCAAGACCGGCAATATAGCTTATTATTTCTTTTGCGGAATTACTAAGGTGCTCATCCTGCGATTTACCGGTTGCAACATAATATACACTTGTGCGCACGCTGAAGCCGGAGGGGAGCACGGTCTTTGAAGCCTCTCCTATAGAGCAGAAGCACCGCTCCTTAAGAAATTCACATATACCGTAAAGCTCTTTTCCTATACACAGATTTCCCGGCGGAACTCCGATTATAGGCTTTATTCCCGAAAATGAGCACTCACTCTTGAGCGACGATACAATTCCCGGAACGTTTCTGTTTCCTCCGCCAAAGGGCACGATTACCACCGAGCCAATATTTATTATCCCTTGCAATTGTCTTGGGATTTCGTAGTCATATTCCTTGTCAATCTGATAGGGAGCGCCGAGTATGTGAACTCCCGCAAAGTGCGGCACCGTATTTTCTGAATTAGTTTTATCCACCCCGTAACACTCCCTTCCGTATAATTTTAAATGCTTTAAAAGATTATTCTGCAGTGCCCACTGTGGGATTTACAATATGGAAATCTCCGTCGTGGATAAGCTCAATTCCTGCACTTACAGGCTTCTTGTCGTGAAGGTCACGGCGAAGGGGCTGCTTGTCGTAGTAGGAAAGGTACGCCGCCTCGGAGGCGTCGCTCTTTTCTGCGTCTCTTTTCAGCTTCTGCTTTGCGGTTACAAATCTTGCGCTTTTTGCAGATGCGATAACCAGAGTATATCTGTTGCACTTGTTTTCATTTGTGAGTTCTTCAACTGAAGGCTTAATCATCATTTTGGGTAATCTCCTTTGGAAAATGTTTAAATGTTTATAATTAATTATATTATTGACGTTTTTATTCAAAGTAAGTATCGATTATACTTCTATTTGCAATCGGTCGCAGACTTTCCGCTTTGACACAGGCGAGAATTTCGTCTGCAGCTTCTGCTGCCGCACCCTCACGGTTTACTATTATGTAATCGTAAAGCAGAGCGCTCGGAGCCTCTTTCCTTGCAATGGCGAGTCGGTTTTCTATAACCTCCTCCGATTCCGTACCTCTTGAGCGAAGCCGTCTGCACAGTTCGTCATAGCTTTCCGGCGTAATGAAAATGAATATTGCTCCCGGGAACAGCTTTTTTATCTGCAGTGCTCCCTGAACTTCGATTTCAAGAATAACGTTCTTTCCGCTCTCAAGCTTTTCCTCAACGAATTTTCTTGGTGTGCCGTAGAAGTTGTTGTTGTATACGGCGTATTCAAGGAATCCGTTTTGCTCAATCTGTTCAAGAAATTGCTCTCTTGATATAAAGAAATAATTTACTCCATCCTCGTCTGTGGCTCTTGGTGCTCTTGTGGTTGCGGAAACTGAGCATACGAATTCCTCGTGATTTTCAAGCAGCTCCTTTAGCACAGTTCCCTTTCCGGCACCCGAAGGTCCCGATACGACGATGAGCTTTCCTTCCTTGTTCATAATAGTGTCCTCGCTTTCCTCTGTTTGAGAAGGGGTGTTGATATTCAGTCTTCCGCTTCTTCCTCGGCATTATCATCGGTATTGCCGCTGGCTCTGTTGGAAATTGTTTCCGGCTGTATTGCGGAAAGAATAATATGGTCACTGTCCGTGATTATTACGGCTCTCGTTCTTCTTCCGCAGGTTACGTCTATGAGCTTGCCGGTGTCACGGGTGTCCTGAATAAGTCTTTTTATCGGCGCTGAATCCGGGTTTACCAGAGCTACTACTCTTGCGGCGGATATCATATTGCCGAAGCCGATGTTGATAAGTTGCATACGCTTCTCCTTTTTAACGTTTTTGTTATTCGAGATTTTGTATTTGCTCTCTTATTTTTTCAACCTCGCTCTTTGCGTCAACTACGATTTTTGCAACCTCTGCACTATTGCACTTTGAGCCGGTTGTGTTTATTTCACGGTTGATTTCCTGAAGTAAGAAGTCAAGCTTTCTTCCGACAGGAACAGCTACAGGTTTTTCGTTTTCTGCGAGAATAAGGCGGAATTCGGCAATGTGACTTCCAAGACGTACCATTTCTTCGTCAATTGCGCATTTATCCGCAAATATTGCGACCTCCTGAATAATTCTCGTTTCATCAATGCTTGCACTGTCAAGAAATTCGTGTATTCTTTCGGTAAGACGGTTGCGGTAGTTTTCAATTGTCTCCGGGACTTTTGCCTGGATTTTCGCTACCATTTCTTCTATTACGTCAAGCTTTTTTGAAATGTCCTCGCAGAGTCTTGCGCCTTCTGCGCATTTCATTTTGTAAAATTCGTCAAGTGCAATATCAAGTGCTCCTGAAAGCTTTGCGAATAATTCCTCGTTGCTTTCATCGTCACTTTTTGCACGCTTGAATATCTCGCTGTTTCTTGCAACGCTCATAACGCTTACGTCATTTCGCAGTCCGTACTTCTGTGAAAGCTCGTCAAGGCATTTCAGGTAACCACGAAGATAGGGCGCATCAAGACGAATTTCAACGTCCTCGGCATCGTCAGCTTGCTCGGCTGTTACAAAAAGCTCTATTTTTCCTCTTGAGGCAACGCTCATTATTCTCTGCTTGATTTTATCTTCAATTCTGAGATAGGTTTTAGGCATTTTGCAGTTAATGTCGGTAAAGCGTGAGTTTACGGATTTTACTTCTATGGTGAATTCCGTTCCGCCCGCAGTAGCCTTTCCTCTGCCAAAGCCTGTCATGCTTATTATCATAACTTTTTTGCGCCTTTAACGGCCATCTCCTTGTTTTTTATATTTCAAATATTAATAATATGGCATAATATCACAATTATACTATATTATTATATCATTATACCGCTATTTTAAGCTTTTGTCAAGGCTTTGAATACAATATTAATGTAAAAAACTTGCACAGTTTTTTTGCCTGAAAGTGTTGATTATTAGAGAAATATGTGTTATAATGGTGAAAATTCGGGCACAGGTGTGTCCGGGAAGGGAATTTTTAATATTATGAGTAAGAAAAAACGTTTTGGCGACAGACCCGACGGCTATCTTGTTCGTGATGCAGACGCAATGCATCTTATTTTCCCCTTTATTGCTCCAAACAGAACAGAAAACGAAGCTTGTATGTCGGAATGTATTGAGCTCTCTCCGATAATTGATTACGTAAACAAGAAAAACGCAGATAATCCTGAATTTAAATACACGTTTTTCCACGTTGTATGCGCAGCTCTTGCAAGAGTTATAGCTGAAAGACCGAGAATGAACAGATTTTATGCAGGTCAGAGGCTTTATGACAGAAATGAAATTTCTTTTGCCTTTGTTGTAAAAAAGCAGTTCTCCGATGATAGCTCCGAAACTCTTGCTATCGTTAAATATGACCCCGAGGACAGCACATCACCAATGGAGCAGATTTATTCTCAGATTAAAAAAATAGTATTTGGCGTAAGGCGTGAGGGAAAGGTGGTTGACGGTGCAACCGGTGCTGCCGGAATACTTAATAAGCTTCCCCGTTTTCTTCTGAATTTCGTAATGTGGGTTCTTGACACGCTTGATTATTACGGACATTATCCCAAGGCTCTTCTTGCGGTTGACCCCTATTTTACAACCTGCTTTATAACTAATCTCGGAAGCATAAAAATGAACGCCCAATACCATCATCTTGCAAACCGTGGAACAAACTCCATATTTCTTATTATCGGTGAAAAGAAGATGAAATCATTTTACGATAATGACGGAAACTGTGACGTTCGAGAGGTGCTTCCTATCGGAATTACCGTTGACGAAAGAATCGCAGATGGCGTTTATTTCGCAAAAACTCTTGCACGGCTTCGTGAAATACTTGCAAATCCCGAAATACTTGATGAATCCTTCGCAAAAAACGACTGATGTATATTTTGTTATAAAGGAAGTGTGAGAAATGGTGGAAACCAAAGCACCCTGGCTGAAGAATTACGGTGACGTTCCGGCGCATCTTGAATATAAAGAGTGCACGATGTTTGAGGCTGTAAAGGAGGTTGCCCAGAAGTATCCTGATTATATTGCATACGATTTTATGGGAAAGAAGACCACCTATAAAGCCTTTGTACAGCAGACGGAAATCTGCGCACGTGCTCTTAAAGCCATCGGCATAAGACCCGGTGACAAGGTTACCGTTTGTATGCCCAACTGTCCACAGACGGTTATGTTTTTCTATGCAATAAACATTGTCGGCGCCGTTGCTAATATGATACACCCCCTCTCAAGCGAAAACGAGATAGAATTTTTCCTTAAAGAGTCGGACAGTATTGCTGCAATTACCCTTGACCAGTTTTATAATAAGTTCGAGGCGATACGCAAAAACGTAGACCTATCCCACATAATTATTGCAAGAATTAAGGATGAGCTGGCACAGCCAATAAAGGCAGGCTATATGCTTACCGAGGGAAGAAAAATAAAGAAAATACCAAAGGACGCTCCGGTTATTCTCTGGCGTGATTTTATGCGTGGCGGTGAGCGTTATCACTGGAAGTATAAAGTGCCGAGAAAGCATACCGACCCTGCGGTTATTCTTTATAGTGGCGGTACCACCGGAACAACAAAGGGAATACTTCTTTCAAACTATAACTTCAATGCGCTTGCACAGCAGATAATTGCCACAAATCCCATGTTCAGACCCGGCGATAAAATGCTTGCTGTTATGCCGATGTTCCACGGATTCGGTCTTGGCGTTACCATTCACTCAATGCTTGCAAGCGGTGGAAGATGCTTGCTTGTTCCGAGGTTTACTCCGGAGAGCTATGCAAAGCTTGTCAAGAAATATAAGTGTAATTTTATTGCCGGAGTACCTACGCTCTATGAAGCACTTCTTCGTCAGCCGGTTATGAACGGTGCTGACCTTTCCTGTCTTAAGGGGGTGTTCAGCGGAGGCGATTCACTTTCGGTTGAGCTTAAAAAGAAGTTTGACAAATTCCTTTACGACCATAACGCAACCATTCAGATAAGAGAGGGCTACGGTATGACGGAGTGCGTTACCGCAAGCTGTCTTACACCGACACATATGGCAAAGGAAGGCAGTATAGGCTTCCCGTTCCCTGATACCTACTACGTTATAACTGAACCGGGTACTATAAAAGAAGTGCCTTACGGCAAAGAGGGAGAAATCTGCATAAGCGGTCCGACGGTTATGCTGGAATACATAAAGCACCCCGAGGAAACCGAGAATACACTTCTTGTCCATGAGGACGGAAGAACCTATGTACATACCGGTGACCTTGGTGTTATGGACAGCGACGGATTTGTGTTCTTTAAGCAGAGAATAAAAAGAATGATTATAACAAGCGGCTACAACGTATATCCCTCTGCACTTGAAAATATTCTTGACGCCCACGAGCTTGTGCAGATGAGCTGTGTAATAGGCATTCCGGACCCTTATAAAATGCAGAAAATAAAGGCGTTCGTCATGCTGAAGCCCGGACTTTCTCCCAGTGATGAGAATAAGCAGATAATACTTGATTACTGCAGAAAGAATATTGCAAGGTACGCTATGCCGTACGATATAGAATTCCGTGAAAGTCTTCCGAAAACTCTTGTGGGGAAGGTAGCTTACAGAGTACTTGAGGAAGAGGAGCTTGCAAAGATAAACAAGTAATATATAAGTTTATTATGGGTGTATCCGCAGGGTGCGCCCTTTTTCTTTTTATACCTTGAATTTTTGTGAATTCTGTGTTATACTCGGAGTGTTAGGCTATGCCTATAAAAACAGTATTAGGAATGAGGAATGGTATAAAATGATAAATCTTAATATTACAGACGTGCGTGCGCTTCCGGGCGACGCCGCCTTTCTGATTGACGACGGAAAAACTTCAATTCTGTACGATAGCGGTTTTGCTTTTACCGGCTACAGCGTTGCGGATAATATAAAAAAAGAGCTTGGTGAAAGAGAGCTTGACTATATTTTTCTCACCCACTCTCACTATGACCACGCACTTGGCTCGGCGTACGTTTTGCAGAGATACCCGAATGCTAAGGTAGTTGCGGGAGAATATGCTGAAAAGATATTTGCAAAGCCGACTGCAAGGGCTAAAATGCGTGAGCTTGACGGGAAATTTGCAGAGGAATGCGGCGTTTCAGAGTATGAGGATTTGATTGATAATCTGAGAGTTGATATTGCAGTTTGCGACGGTGACGTTATCCGCTGCGGAGATATGGAATATACAGCCGTTGCACTTCCAGGACACACCAAATGCTCCGTGGGCTTTTATCTTGCGGAAAATAAGCTTCTTCTCGGCTGTGAAACTCTTGGCGTTTATTTTGGTGATAATACCTGTGTGCCGTCCTATCTTACAGGGTATCAGATGACGCTTGATTCCATAAAAAGGGCAAAACAGCTTGATATAGACAGTATTCTGCTTCCTCATTACGGGGCGGTTGATAAAGAAGAAGCAAAGGTTTATCTTGAAAGCTGCGAGAAAGTGGCTGTGGAAACTGCCGAAAAAATAAAAGAAATTTTAATGTCAGGTGGTTCAAAACAGGATGCAGCGGAGTATTTTACAGAGACATTCTACAAGGATAACGTAAAGCCCGCATATCCTATTGATGCATTCAAGCTTAATACAAGTATTATGATTGAGCTTATTGAGAGGGAGCTTGTTGAAAAGCGATAATACGTCAAAAACCGAACTTTATCAGCTATAAATACAGGAGGTCACAGTGAAAACGGAAAAGAACATTTTAATCGCCTTTATTTTAAATCTTGCATTTTCTATTTTTGAGTTTTTCGGCGGAATATTCACCGGAAGCGTGGCAATTTTATCAGATGCCATTCACGATATAGGAGATGCGGCGGGAATCGGACTTTCATATTTCTTTGAAAGAAAAAGTAAGAAGCAGCCCGACAAAAAATACACCTACGGATACGGCAGGTATTCGGTTATCGGAAGCGTTGTCACTACAATGATTCTCCTCTTTGGTTCATCTGCCGTTATTTACAATGCTGTACTGAGAATTGCATCACCAAAGGAAATAAATTACGATGGAATGATAGTGTTTGCAATTATCGGTGTTATTGTAAATTTCGCTGCAGCAGCCTTTACGCACGGTGGCGGCTCACTTAATCAGCGGGCGGTAAATCTGCATATGCTTGAGGACGTGCTTGGCTGGCTTGTGGTGCTTGTCGGTGCGATTGTTATGCGCTTTACGGATATTAAGCTTATTGACCCGATTATGTCTATATGCGTCGCAGTATTTATTTTTGTTTCTGCTCTGAGAAATCTGAAAATGGCAGTTGACCTTTTCCTTGAAAAAGCTCCGCATTCGGTTAATGTTGAGGAAATACGGGAGCATCTTTGCAAAATCGACGGTGTACTTGACGTTCATCACATGCACATCTGGAGTCTTGACGGACAGAATAACTGCGCTACAATGCATGTTGTGGCTGTGGGCGATGCACACAGAATTAAGGAAGAAATACGAGAGGAACTGCGTGAGCATGGTATCGGGCACGTGACTCTCGAGCTTGAATCGGAAGATGAGCATTGCGAGAGTGAACAGTGCACTGTGGATTTTAAAGAATCTCACGGACACCACCATCATCACCATCACTAAAGTGAAAAACAAAGCACAGCAAGAAATTTGCTGTGCTTTATATTTTGTGCTGTATATATTGCACTACCCCTTGAATTTTTCTATACTATATGATATAATACTAAAGTTATATATTCGCAGCCCTGCTTGTTTGCGAAAACGTTACATTTATGTGTAAAATT
>JAZOCR010000178.1:0-5457 GCA_045596605.1 Eubacteriales bacterium
TTATATTTACTCCATCAGGAACGTTGTCTGACAACCTTGCAGTGCTTGGAGCAGCAAGGCTGCTCACAAAAAAAGGAAACAGAATACTTATGGGAGACTCAGAGCACCCTGCAGTTTTTGCTTGCAAAGAGGAGCTCGAAAATCTCGGATATGAGGTTATACTCATACCAAACAGAAACGGAAAAATCGACTTAGATTTTGTACGAAACAATCTAAATGAAAAAACCGTTCTTATAAGTCATATGCTTGTAAATAATGAAACGGGTGCTCTTTATGATATTAAGAGACTTTGCAATATACGTGATGAAATTTCGCCAAAGTGTCTTGTTCACACCGATGCAGTTCAGGCGTTTCTGAAGACTGAAAAGAAAATAGCACAGTGCAAAGCAGATTTGATATCTGTAAGCTCCCACAAAGTACACGCACCAAAGGGTGCAGGAGCTCTGATTTTCAAAAAAACAGTAAGACTTTCCCCTGTTATTTTCGGGGGCGGTCAGGGCGACGGTCTTGTCAGCGGTACGGAACCGCTTCCTGCAATTTGTGCTTTTGCTAATTCCTGCAAAATCTATTCACAGAATAGCGGCGATAATCTTGCATATATCGAAAAGCTTTATGACTACGCAAGTAAATCAATTACGAATAATCTTCCTGGTATAATTATAAACAAACCGGAAAATTTTTCACCCTATATTATGAGTATATCCGTACCAAAAGTAAAAAGCGAAGTGTTACTCAGATTCCTTTCAGAAAAAGGAATCTACGTTTCTGCTGGGTCTGCCTGCTCCTCAAAATCACGAGAAAATCGAGTGCTAAAAAATTACGGAATTTCAAAGGAGCTTTCAGACTGTACAATAAGAATCAGCTTCAGTGAAGACAATACAGTAAAAGACATTGATTCTCTTGTTTTAGCCATTTTAGAAGCAACAAATTCACTTGCTAAAATTAAATAAAAGCATTAAACTGCCGTGCACAATGGAATGCACGGCAGTTTTTAATATATTTAGTTATCCATTTACTGACGCTCAATAGTCATACCAAGCTCCCCTTGGGAAACGTTTGACCATATAATTTTTCTCGGACATTTGGTGGCACAGGTATTACATCCGTTACAAAGGTTGTAATCAATTTCTGCAACAGAATCGGTAACTTTAATTGCACCCGTTGGACAATTTTTTTCGCAAATCTTACAGCCAATACAGCCAACGTCGCAATAGATCTTGGTTATGGCACCTTTATCGTGCGACATACAGCCAACCCAATGCTTCGAATCAAAAGGAATAAGCTTAATAATTCCCTTGGGACAAGCACTTACGCACATACCGCACGCTCTGCATTTATTATAGTCAACAGCAGCAACTCCGTTAACTATGCTTATAGCGTCAAAATTACATGCCTTCACACATGAGCCAAGCCCAATACATCCATTGGGACAAAGCTTGTCGCCTCCGGCAAGCTTGTTTGCCGCATAGCAATCATCAAGCCCGGCATATATGTATTTTTTCTTGGCAAGATCGTGAGTCCCCGAGCACATAACCTGTGCTCTGTATCTTACTTTTTTTTCACCTACAACGGGCATTCCCATAATAAGAGCAATTTTTTCAGTTACCTCATCGTCACATGCATTGCACGCATTCATTTTTGCTTCGCCTTTAACTATTGCATCAGCAAGCGCCGCACATCCGGCATATCCGCATCCGCCGCAATTTGCACCCGGAAGCACGTCACAAATCTGCTCTATTCTTTCATCAACCTCAACTTTAAAAATATGACTTGCAAAGGCAAGAATAAGACCTAACACAATTGCAATTGCCGCAAATATAAGTGCAGCTATTAAAATTCCGTACATTCAGTCTACCTCCTTATACAAGTGATGCGCCCTGGAAGCCGGAAAAGGCCATTGCAACAAGCCCTGCACTTACAAGAGCAATAGGAATCCCCTTAAAACACTTAGGAACATCTGCATACTCAAGTCTTGCACGTACTCCTGCAAATACCACAATCGCCATAGTAAAGCCTATGGCTGAGAAAAATCCGTACAGCACTGATTTACCAAATCCGTATCCGTTATTAACACAAAGAAGCGCACAACCAAGAATAGCACAGTTTGTAGTTATAAGGGGAAGATATATTCCAAGAGCGGAATATAACGATTTAACATATTTACGAAGGAACATTTCAATGAGTTGAACAAGAGCAGCAATAATAAGAATAAAAGCGATGGTTTTAAGATATGCAAGCTCCAGCGGAACAAGAATTACATTATAAACAAACCACGTTGCGGCAGTTGCAACTGTCATAACAAATGTTACCGCACAGCCCATGCCAATTGCATTAGAGGGCTTATCGGAAAGGCCGAAGAAGGGGCAGCAGCCAAGAAACTTAACAAATATAAAATTTTCAAGAAGAACGGCTGAAATAATGAGAAGAAGAATATCCATAATCATTTAGCCTCCTTTCTCTTTTTTCTTTCCGAAAGCTTAATTCTTATAGCATTAACAGCAGCTATAACAAAGCCGAGAGTTACAAATGCTCCCGCAGAGGTTACGAAAAATTTTATCGGTACAAAGCCCTCACCGAGTATCTTGTATCCAAGCAATGTGCCTTCACCAAGAATTTCACGTATTGTACCCAATAGGCTTAGAGCAAACGTAAAGCCAAGTCCCATAAAAAGACCGTCAAGCATAGATGGAATGGGGCTGTTCTTGGAAGCAAACGCCTCCGCTCTTGCAAGGATTATACAGTTAACGACTATAAGCGGAATAAACACACCCAAGGATTCGTCAAGCGCAGGAATAAAAGCTTTTATAAGTAGCTCAACAGCAGTAACGAAACCGGAAATTATAACAATATATGACGCAATTCTAACCTGCTTCGGAATGAATTTTCGAAGTATAGAAATAAGGAGATTCGACAGAATAAGAACGCACATAGCAGATACACCCATACCGAAGCCATTCTTCAAGGAAGTGGTTACGGCAAGCGTAGGACACATTCCGAGAAGCTGTACAAAGGTTGGGTTGTTCGTAAATAGTCCTTCAGCCAAAGCAGATTTGATACTATATTTTTTATTATCCATTTGCTGTACCCTCTCCTTCCGTTTTATTTGCAGCACCTGATTTGTATATCTTTATCATTGAAATAGCGTCGTTCACGCCCTTTGTAACAGCCTTTGAGCTGACAGTAGAGCCGGCAATTGCGTTTACGCCGTCAGATCCGAGTGTAATGCTGTTTTTCTTTCCTTCAAACTGCTTTGTAAATGACGGATCCTTCATGACCTTGTCACCTATTCCGGTGGTTTCAGATAAAGATATAATTCTTACAGCTATAACAGTATTTTCACTGTCAAATGCAACCATCATTTTAATTGCATCCTTGAAGCCAGTAGGCGAGCAAAGAATACCGTAGCCTGCAAGCTGTTCACCATAGTATGCCTCGTATATTCCTGTTACGCTTGCAGTAAGCTCTACATCAATTTTCTTATATTCCGGGCTTAATTCAGCGCTTAATTCAGCTTTGGCAAAAACGCTGTCAAGAGCAGACGTCGTTTTTTCAAGCTCGTAAGCCTCAATTCTGTCTTTTGTGATAAAATTTACGCTTGCAACGAGTAAAGCAACCGCAGCACAGACGATAAGCAATCTTAAGGTAATATTAACAATGGAAAGTGCGTCTTTTTTATTAAGCTTTTGCATTCTTCACACCCCCAAACGCTTTTGGCTTTGTAAACATATCAATATACCAAACAAGAAGATTCATAATAAGTATTGCAAAGGATACTCCCTCAGGATAGCCACCAAAGTATCTTATAAACAGCGTTATAAGTCCACAGCCTACGCCGAATATAATTCTTCCTTTACCTGTCGCAGGGCTGGTTACGTAATCGGTAGCCATAAAAAATGCACCGAGAAGCAGCCCGCCTGAGCATAGCTCTTTTAGCATAAAGTCCATCGCCGAAACACCTACAGGCGGAAAGAGGTATGTAACAACAGCAACAGTTGCAACGAAGGTTACAGGGATATGCCACGTAATTACCTTTCTAAGGAGCAAATATATACCGCCCAAAAGCAATAATGCCTCAGATATTTCACCGATAGAGCCGGCGTGTTTACCAATGAATAAATCAAATATGCTCTCACTAATTTCGTAGCTGCCAAGAGGCGTTGCACAAGCAACCGCATCTAAACCGGACTTTCCGATAAGCGGGAAATGCGTACCAAACGGTGTAAATCCGCACAGATAATTCGGAAAAGCAGAAAACAGAAACGCTCTTGCTGCAAGTGCAGGGTTTACTACGTTTTTCCCTATACCACCAAACAACTGCTTTACAACTGCAATAGCAAAAACAGAACCGACGATACACACCCAAAGTGGTACGGAAACCGGAAGAGTAAGGGCAAGAAGAAGCCCGGTCACAACAGCTGATAAATCCGAAACCGTGTTATTTTTCCGTGCAAGCTTTCTGTAAATGTATTCAGTCAATACTGATGAAATTACGCATACAGCTACAACACTTACGCTGCGCACACCGAAAGCGAAAATACCCCAGATAAAAGCAGGAATGAGAGCAATTATGACGTCAAGCATAATACCCCTTGTGCTTTCGTGACCGTGCACGTGCGGAGAAGCGGCCATTTTAAAAAAACTCATTTTAAGTTGTTCCTTTCACGATTATTTAGTCATTCTTTTGCGTTTCTCAATTATCTGCGCCTTTGCCTTGCGTATATGCTGAACTATCGGTACGTTTGCAGGACAGGTATAAGTACAGCAACCGCACTCTACGCAGCTCAGACAATTATATTTTTCGCACATATCAAGTCTGTCGTGGGATGAAAACATAGCAAGATAATTTGGCATAAGATGCATGGGACATGCGCCTACGCACTTTCCGCAATGAATACAAGCAGGATTTTCAGCAGAAGGTAGATGACTGAGTGCAAGAATAGCAGCCGTACCCTTCACAACCGGAGTGTTCAAATCCCACTGCGCCACACCCATCATAGGTCCGCCTGATATCAGTTTGTCTGGTTCCTTTATGAAACCACCGCAGTATTCAATAACATCAGCAAAGCTTGTACCGAGCGGAACAAGAAGGTTTTTCGGTGATCTTATGCAATCACCTGCAACAGTAACGATACGTTTAATAAGAGGCTTTCCCTCTTCAACCGCATGATAAATCGCAGCACAGGTTTCAGCATTAAAAATCACGAAGCCTACATCTGCCGGAAGCTTACCTTGCGGAAGCTGAACCTTATGAAGCGCATACATAATCTGGCGTTCATCGCCCTGAGGATACTTAGTTTTCATAACAGCTACACTGAGGCTTTCGTCAGCAGCAGTAAGCTGTTCAAAATGCTTTACTGCATCCTTCTTATTGTCCTCAATTGCAAAGACAGCCTTTGTAATTTCCAAAGCTTTCATAAGTATCTTAACACCGGAAATAATACTGTCAGCATCTTCAAG
>JAZOCR010000179.1:0-5219 GCA_045596605.1 Eubacteriales bacterium
AGTTCCTTTTTTGCCATAAAACAAATCTGATTTTTCATTGTTGCGCAAATCATTACAGGGTCAAGAAGCGAAATGTGATTACTGCACACAAGAACACCGGATTTTGGTTCTTTTTCGGGATTTACAATCCGTACACGAAAAATTCCCATTATTATTTTATATAGTAACTTTTTACACGTAAAGTAAAAACTCATATATCTATTTTCTCCCGAATAATTTCTAAAGCCTTATCTATAGTCTGCTCAATATTCAGCGCCGAATTATCAAGCATCACCGCATCGTCAGCAGCTCTAAGAGGCGCAGTACTTCTTGTAGAATCGTTGTGGTCTCTCTTTTTCATATCTGATAAAACCTCATCAAAGGTAGTTTCAATCCCCTTTTCACGGAGTTCAAGAAGTCTTCTCTGCGCTCTGCTGTTTTCATCGGCACTCATAAATATTTTAACCTCAGCATCAGGAAGAATAACTGTTCCGATATCTCTGCCATCCATAACTACAGAATTATTTTCAGCAATACTTCTTTGCATTTCAAGAAGAAAAGCACGAACAGATGGAAGCGCTGAAACAGCGGATGCGTACATCGATGATTTTGGAGTTCTTATTTCATTTGAAACATCTTCACCGCAAAGATATACTCTCTGTCCTTCTTTTGTCCATCTAAGTTCAATATTGATTTTGCCAAAGTGCACTTTCAGAGTTTCTTCGTCACTTGGCGCAATATCATTTCTCTGAGCGTAAACGCCAACAGCTCTGTAAATTGCTCCTGTATCAACGTAAACAAAGCCAAGTTCTTTGGCAAGAGCCTTTGCAAGTGTACTTTTTCCAACACCCGACGGACCGTCAAGTGCTATTTTATAATGTTTATCAGACATATTATTTCTCCTGTATATTAAGACTTTTCACGGCACTTACGCCCGCAAGTCTTCCTGTAGAAAATGCAATTTGAAGATTAAATCCACCTGTGTAAGCATCTACGTCTATTATTTCACCTGCAAAATATAATCCGGGACAAATTTTAGACTCCATAGTAGATGGGTTGATTTCATTCACAGCTATACCGCCCGATGTAATAATTGCTTCTTCGACAGGACGCAGTCCCTTTATTTCAAGTGGCAAATGCTTAAGCTTTTGTATAATAACTTTTCTTTGTTCCTTTTTTAGAGAATTTGGCTTAATATCAGTTTGAATTTCGCATAAAGAAATAAATGGCTCAATCATTTTATGAGGCAACAAATCACTCATCGCATTTACAATATCACGATTTATATATTTAGCAAAATCCGAAACAACACGATTGTCAAGAGAAGCATCATCAAGAGCAGGCTTTAAATCAATTTCAATTCTATATTTGGAAATATCGCCTCTCATATGCGCTGAACAGGAAAGAACAAGGGGACCTGATACGCCAAAATGCGTAAAAATCATCTCTCCCATTTCAGAGAAAATCTTCTTATTGTTCTCATTATAAAGAGATAGAACTACATTCTTTAATGATAATCCCTGAAGCTTAGTGTGAAAATCACCGAAGAGCTCAATTGGGACAAGCGAGCCTCTGAGACTTTTGGTTGTATGACCGAATTTTTCAGCAAACCCGTATCCGTCACCGGTTGAACCTGTCAGTGGATAGGAAAGTCCACCTGTACATATAATAACCTTCGAGAAAGCATACGCCTTATCACCGCTTACTTCAATGTAAAACTCATTGTTTTTCTTGTAAACATCAAGTACTTGCTTATTTACGAATTTACAGTTATCTCTGTTAATACTGTTTTTCAGTGCTTCAAGAACGTCTCTTGATTTGTCGGAAACCGGAAAGACTCTGTTCCCACGTTCGGTTTTAGTTGTACAGCCGTTACTTTCAAAAAAATCAATAGTACTTGAAGTGTCAAATTGTCTGAGAACTGAATAAAGAAACTTTGGATTTTCAGGAACATTCTTCAGAAAATCTTCGGTAGAACAGTTATTGGTAATGTTGCATCTTCCTTTTCCGGTTATAAGAAGCTTTTTACCAAGGTAAGCGTTATCAAAATAATTATCCTTTGAGAGCTTTACGTTTGAAGTGTTTTTTTCAAAAACAGTAACCTTGGCGTTGCAAGAAGCAAAGCTTGCGCACATAAGACCTGATGCTCCGCCGCCTATTATAGCAATGTCGGAGAATTCAGTTCTATAAATTTTCATAAATCAATACTCTCCTGAAAGATAATTAATACTTGCGTACCTAAATATTATGCCACAAAGTGTCAATTTTGTCAAGTACAATAGTGGCACAAGTTATTAAAGTTTACTTAATATCTTTATAATATGAAATTCCGAACCAATCAAGGTCGCATATTTTTGCCGACCCATCGCTTAGTGCTTCCTTAATGTTTTTCTGCGTTCCGTCCTTAAACGTTACAATTACGTAATGACTCCTTATTGAGCTGAAGCTGTAAACATATTCCTCGTCCTCAAAAAAAGGTTCTATCGCTGAAGCAGTTACAAGGTTATCACGCTCGACAATGTCAACGATACTTTCTATTATCTTTGATTCAGCATAATAATTTATTCCGAATTTGTCTAAATCCGAAATTTTGCACCTTCCACTTTTAAGCGAATCCTTTAAATTTTCATTACTGCCATCGGAATATTCAACTAATAGATAGTCACTTTTGGGATTACCGAAGATATAAACGTGAGTTTCGTCCTCAAAGAATTTTTCCTCAACATCCGACTCAGCTCCGCCAACTCCCGATATATCAACTATATCTGTGACAAAGACATCACTTTCAATCGAATGTTCAAATAAATTATCGGGCAGTTCTTCTCCTTCTTGACTGCAGCTAAGAAGAGAATTCATTAAAGCTAAAATAGTAAATGCCAATATGACTAATTTTTTCATATTTTTCTCCTCCTTTATCTTTTAGACGTATAAATTACTTAAAAAGTTCCCTAAAAATTTATTATGTAGACGAATTATCGCCAAAAAGTATCGTATAAAAAATAAAAAAATTGTTATTTACACCAAAAGAAAATAAAAAATAATTTTTAGGGCAAAAACACTTGACAAAAATATAAAGAAGTGATATAATATCACTGTTGCGTGAGTGAAAGCTCAAATGCAAATCTGGGTATAGCGCAGATGGTAGCGCGCTACCTTGGGGTGGTAGAGGCCGTGGGTTCAAATCCCGCTACTCAGACCAGATTAAGGCTCCGGTTGGTAGTAATCAGTCGGAGCTTTTTTCATAACTTGATATCGGGGTGTGGCTCAGCTTGGTAGAGCGCTTGGTTCGGGACCAAGAGGCCGGAAGTTCGAATCTTCTCACTCCGACCATGTATAGTGTTCTTAACTTCAGTTAGGAACACTATTTTTATCTTAAATCTTATTTGAAAAAAATTAAGAATTTTACCACTTGATTTTAACACAATAATGTGTATAATATATATTATCCTGCAAAAGGAGGTAGATATATGTCGACTATCAGGAAGCTATCTGAAAAAACAACACGCTATTATAATCTGCACCCACACAGAGCTTTTATTGTTACTGCTCTTGTTGCTTCTTTTTTGCTTAATATAATTATACACACTCTTGAATGTCACTCATTGATTTCGGGAATTGCTTTTATATTCAAAAATACTTATTTCTTTATAGTGAATTATTTAATAATACTTATAACATTATTAATTGCTGTTTTTTTAAAAAGAAGAGCAGTTTTTATGTCACTGTTTGCTGCAATATGGTTGGGGCTTGGTATTGCAAATTTTGTTCTGACTCTGCTTCGTCCAATGCCGCTTTCTGCTATAGACTTCCTGCTTCTGACAACTGCATTAGACGTTATTCCACGTTATTTATCCGTATTTGAAATCATACTTTGTCTCGTTGGAATTATTGCCGTGATTTTTGGCGCAGTTTTTCTTATCCGCAAAGCAAAAAAATTTGAGATAAATCTAAAATACGGTGTCACGTCGCTTGCTATATGCTTTTCACTATTTATTATCTTTCTTACCGGCGGCGCCTTGAGCGGTAGGCTTGACATTTCATATGAAGATGTCAAGAAGGCATATGACGAGCACGGATTTGTATATTGCTTTTCAAGCTCACTTGTTGATAAGGGAATATCAGAACCAAATGATTATTCAAAAAACGAGCTTAACAGTATTTTAAATAAATACTCAGGTACAGAACCAGAGAAAACCAAAACACCCAATATTATAGCCGTACAGCTTGAATCCTTCTTTGATGTTTCCAAATATTCTAAATATAAACTTAATATCGACCCGCTTCCGAATTTTCACAAGATATGCGAAAAACACGGTCAAGGCAATATTTCAGTACCTTCAAACGGTGGCGGAACAGTAAATACCGAATTTGAATTTTTAACCGGAATGAATCTTGAATACTTCGGTGCTGTTGAGTATCCCTACTCATCTATTCTGAAAAAGAAAACCTGCGAATCTGCGCCGTACATTCTTGACGAATACGGATACACCTCTCATGCTATACATAATCACACAGGGGTATTTTACAGAAGAAACGAAGTTTATCCCAATCTTGGCTTTGATACCTTCACACCTCTTGAATATATGCAGTATGAGCTAAACGAAATAGAATGGGCAAAGGATAAGGCGATACTCCCCTGCATAATTGATGCGTTAGACTGCACGGAGGGGAAAGATTTCATTTTTGCAGTAACCGTTGAAGGACACGGGCTTTATCAAAACGAAGACAGAGAGGATATAGCATTCAAGGTCTCCGAACGTGAAATTCTTGACGGTGGTGAGCTGAAGAATGCTTATATGTATGAATATTACTGCAATCTACTTTATGAAACAGATAAATTCATTGGTGATCTATATGACTTTGTTATGTCAAGCAATGAGGAAATTGTTGTAATTCTTTACGGCGACCATCTTCCCTCTCTTGAATTTGACTCCGATTACTATGAGTGTGGCTCCGATTATGTAACCCAGTATACTGTATTTTCTAATATAAGCGACAGCTTTGAATATAAGTGTAACGGTGATGTCATACCTGTAAGCAGATTAACATCAAGCGTATTTGAAAAACTTGGTATTGACGGCGGAATTATAAACAGAATAAACAGATACAGCAATAATGAAGATTACGATAAGGACCTCGAAACGGCTCAGTATGATATGCTTTACGGCGAAGGTTTTTCATATTGCGGAAATCCCCCGCTTCCTAAAAAAATAAAATTTGGCTGCAATGAAATCAGGATA
>JAZOCR010000180.1:0-8904 GCA_045596605.1 Eubacteriales bacterium
TAGGTAAAGATAAAATAATTTTTATGTGGGATAATTTTGAAAAGATGATTTGGAAAGGATAACTATGAAAAAATCCACAAACAAAACAACAATAGAACCTCATTTTAATAAAATGCTTTCAATGGCAGAGGAATATTTTGCTTCAAACAAGCTTGAAAAATACGAATATCATCAATGCTTAGTGTTGAATACCGCAGACGGCGAAGATAAAATATATTCTTTCTATAGTGATTCTGTAGAGGAATTAGTCAGTAAATGCTGTTCAATTCTTTCGCAAGAAAAAAATACAATTAAGAGAATTGTTTGTATGTTTGAAGACGGGTCGCTTAGTACACCGGCTTATCAATTTATGAAAAATCTTTGTGACCTTAACAAAGAGAACAGAAAAGCAGAAGTTTTGTTAAGGACTCTACAGGGAACTTATGGTATAAAACAAATTAATGATATTATAGGTTGTTTTTTAAGTGACGTATAGTACAGTTTATTAATAATAGTAATTAATAACGAAAGGAGCAAGAATATGGCGGACAAGTTTATTTTACATTCAAAGTACAAGCCCACCGGCGACCAACCGGAAGCGATAGATGCCCTTGTAAATGGAATAAAAAGCGGCGACAGAGAACAGCTACTGCTTGGTGTTACCGGCTCTGGTAAAACCTTTACTATGGCGAATATTATCGCAAGGGCAAATAAGCCCACGCTTATTCTTGCTCATAACAAAACCCTTGCGGCACAGCTTTGCTCGGAGTTTCGTGAGTTTTTTCCGGAAAATGCGGTGGAGTATTTTGTTTCCTATTATGACTATTATCAGCCGGAGGCGTATATTCCCGGTAAGGATACCTATATTGAAAAGGACAGCTCGATAAACGACGAAATTGATAAGCTTCGCCACTCTGCCACAAGTGCGCTTTTTGAGCGCCGTGACGTTATAATAGTTGCCAGCGTTTCCTGTATATACACCCTTGGTGACCCGAGGGAATATGCTTCAATGGTTATTTCCGTAAGACCGGGAATGAGTATCACAAGAGATGAATTTCTTGAAAAGCTTGTAAAAAACCAATACGAGCGAAACGACATAGGCTTTGAGCGAAACAAATTTCGTGTAAGAGGGGATACGGTAGAGGTATTTCCGTCAAATTCAAACAGCTATGCTCTGAGGATAGAATTTTTCGGTGATGAAATAGACTCGGTTTCAGAGGTTAACATTACAACAGGAGCAGTTATAAAGCCGCTTACCTATGCGGGAATATTCCCTGCAAGCCATTATGTTACAAGTGACGAAACAAGGGAAAAGGCACTTCGTGAAATATACTGCGAAATGGAAGAACGGGTAGAGTATTTTAAGGCAAACAATAAATTTATTGAGGCGCAGAGAATAGAGGAGCGTACCAAATACGACCTTGAAATGCTTCAGGAGATAGGCTACTGCTCCGGTGTTGAAAACTATTCGAGAGTGCTCTCGGGCAGAGAACCGGGAAGCACGCCTTATACCCTTATGGACTATTTTCCCAACGATTTTCTGATGTTTGTTGACGAGTCCCACGTAACGCTTCCCCAGGTTCATGCAATGAGCGGCGGCGACAGAGCGAGAAAAAAGAACCTTGTCGACTACGGCTTCAGACTTCCGTCAGCCTTTGACAACAGACCGCTGCGCTTTGATGAGTTTGAAAAAAAGATAAATCAGATTATATATGTTAGTGCTACGCCTGCACAGTATGAAAGGGAGCACGCAACAAGAATTGCCGAGCAGATTATACGTCCGACAGGTCTTGTTGACCCGGTGGTAGAGGTTCGTCCGGTAAAGGGACAGATTGATGACCTTATCGGTGAGATAAACGAAAGAATTGTGAGAAAAGAAAGAATTCTTGTTACCACTCTTACCAAAACAATGGCGGAAAATCTTACAGAATATCTTGAAGAACGTGACATAAAGTGCCGTTATATGCATTTTGGCGTTGATACGATTGAAAGAATGGAGCTGCTTCGTGACCTTCGTCTTGGCGTGTTTGACGTTCTTATCGGAATCAATCTTCTGCGTGAGGGGCTTGACCTTCCGGAGGTGTCGCTTGTGGCGGTGCTTGACGCTGACAAGGAGGGCTTCCTGCGTAGTGAAACCTCACTTATTCAGACGATAGGCAGAGCTGCAAGAAATGCCGAGGGCAAGGTAATAATGTATGCGGATACAGTAACAGGCTCAATGCAGAGGGCGATAAACGAAACGGAGCGTAGACGTGCAAAGCAGATAAAATATAATGAAGAAAACGGAATTGTTCCGAAAACCATAAAAAAGGAAGTCTATGAAATAATAGAAATTGCCGCAAAGCAGGAAAAGGGAAAGAAAGCAAAAAAGCTTACGAAGAAAGAAAAAGAAGTGGAAATTGCGGCACTTCGCACGGAAATGCTGGAGGCATCAAAGCGGCTTGAATTTGAGAGAGCGGCGTATCTTCGTGACCTTATTATAAAAATTGAAAATTCGTAAAAGTAAACCCGTTACACATTTTTTGTGTAGCGGGTTCGTAATATATTGCTTTGCATTTTATTGACTTTTAATCCTTTTTTGATGCGTCAATTCTTTTTCGTATCGCTTCCATTTTAATATCAAGCTCTGCACTTCTTTCTGCACAGTCACGAAGCTCTGTATACAGCTCTTGCGAAAGCTCCGGCGGGATTTCCTTTTTATAGTGAAGCTTATGCTCAAGGCTTGCCCAGAAGTCCATAGCGATTGTGCGAAGCTGAACCTCTACTCGCATAAGGCGTTTTTCCTTCTGAAGAAATATAGGTGTTTCCACTATCAGATGCAGGCTTCTGTAGCCGTTGGCCTTCGGGTGCTTTATGTAGTCGGTTGCTTTTATGAGGTGCACGTCGTCCTGGGAAAGAAAGCATTCCGCAATAGTATATATATCGTCGACGAAAGGACAGATAACTCTGACGCCTGCTACATCGTTGAGGTTGGCTTCCACTGCTTCTATGCTTAGTGGCAGACCGTTCCTTGCAAGCTTTTCTGTAATACTTTCAAAGGATTTAAGTCTTGTTTTTATTGACTCTATGGGGTTTCGCTCCTGTTCAAGGGAAAACTGATAATTGAGAACCTTGAATTTTGTTTCTGTTTCCAGCATTGCACAGTGGTAATAAGTCATAATGCGCTTGGCGTTTTCAAAGTTTTTGCGAAATTCAGCGTATTTTTCAGGCGGTATGCTTTTTGTTCTGTTTGTATTACTTTCCATTATAAAGTGCCTTTCATAATATTCGTGTTACTGTAATTTTACAGGCGTATACTGATAATTGAATGATAAGAATGTGAAATTTACCTGTTTCTGTCAAGATAGCTTTGCAAAATTATCTGCGCAGAGAGGGTGTCGATGGAATCCTTGCGCTTTTTTCCGTAGGTGCCGGTTTCGTTCATAAATCCTGCGGCAAGTATGGTTGTTCTTCTCTCGTCGTACATTTGAGTTTTTATACCACATTCTTTTTCCAGCTCTTTTGCAAATCGCTTGCACCTCTCGGCTCTTGCGCCTTCACTTCCGTCCATATTGATTGGAAGTCCTACTATTATAAGCTCTGCGCTGTTTTCTTTTGCAGCCTGTGCCGCCGCTTCCACTGCAGTTTTTAAGCCCGTTACCTTAACAGTACCTATTCCGCTCGCAATAAGTCCGGTGGGGTCGCTTATTGCAAGTCCCATTCTTGCCTCGCCGAAGTCTATTCCGAGTATCCTCATATTTTTCGCCCCCATAATTTTTCTCTATATACTATTTTACATCAAAATAATGAACATTTAAACCCTTTTGTTGATTGTATATGGAATTTTCCGTATTTCTGCTTTTCATAAAATATGTTTTACGGAATATATTGTAAAAATGAGCCTGTAAAATCTCTTGGAGGTGAAAGTATGAATGAAAGCCGCAGACTGTTTCTTCAGATATTGCTTATAGTGCTTGCTCTTATATTTTTGTTTACTGTGAAATACGTATATGAAAATAAAAGTGCACAGGCAGGAGCTTTCGGCACCGGAGAAAATATGAATAACGTGACTATTTCAGAAGCTTTTTCGGCTATTTTTGAGGGAGGCGAAGAATGAAAGGAATGATACGTCTTTTCGGAAGCAGGATTTATATAAGTGTATTTGCGATTTTGCTGTTTGTAATTATAGGATTTTCTTGTGACGCCCCCTTTCTTTACATAGCACTTTGTTCGGCACTTTTTCACGAGCTTTCACATGTCTTTGCAATGAAGCTTTTTGGCTCGGAAATTCTTGCGGTGAGCATTTATCCTTTCGGAGCAGATATACGTGCCAAGATCTCGCAGCTGACTTACAGACAAGAAGCGCTTGTAGCACTCTTAGGACCTTTGGCAAGCTTTGTTCTATTCTGTATATTTCTGTTTTTGTTTATTTGGCTTGATAACATATACATATTGTCGGCGGCGGTATCCAATTTTCTGTTTTTTGCGGTTAATATATTTCCCGTGCGGGGGCTTGACGGTGCAAGAGTGCTTTATGCGCTTCTTATGGCAAAGCTTGATTTTCCGACAGGCTATAAAATATTTGCATATATTTCTACCGTAGCCTTTGGATTTCTTTGTGCGTTTGCGCTTTATTTGATTTACATAAGCAGGTATAACCTTTCGCTTGTTTTTATATGCGCCTATCTGTTTATATCAGAATATACAAGACAAAAATTAGCCGATTGATATACTATAAAAAGAACTATGTTAAAAATGTATCAGGTGTGAGATGTTTATAGGACATAAAATGCAGTATAATAAAAACAACAAAAGAAACGGAAGAAAAAAGCAAAAGCTTTATTGTTTATATTGAGGAAAACATAATGAAACACGTCACAAAGGGAAAAGACATTAAAGTAGCGGTAAGCGAAAAAAACAGCAACAATTTACCGCAGAAAAAATATTTACTAAAGCAGAAACAACTCAGAGTGTGGATGGAAAGTGAAAAATTTGAAAAACTCAAAAAGCTCACGGCACAGAGGGGAACGAGTATTCACAGAATAGTGAATAACTTCGTAGACGTGTATATTGATAGCGACGGATATATGGAATTTAAGATTATTTGATGAAACTGTAAGATAAATCGCTTTTTGATGCGGGGACAGGAGTTGTTCCCGCATTTTTACGTGTTTGTTGTCGGTTATTTATGCTATTATTTGGAAAATGTAAATAAAATGATAAATTGTGTTAAAATTCCTTGACAAGACTTGCTAAAGGTGATATAATTCTAAAATGCATTATAATCGCTTAAAATGCGCACTGTTACAATGAACCTTTATGCTCATTCGCCTTCGCGGGCGGAAAAACGCTTGGTGAATGTGTTGAAAAATGGGGGATTTTGCGGTGATATTTTATATGCGGAAACAATAAAAGACCCAAATTTTAAGGAGTGTGATTGCTTATTATGGTAAAACCCGTAAAACTCGGAAAAACCGTAAGACAGAGCTTTTCCAAAATCAACGAACTGCTCGATATGCCGAACCTCATTGAGGTGCAGAAAGAGTCCTTCGACTGGTTTGTCAAAGAAGGTCTCAGAGAGGTTCTTGAGGACGTATCTCCTCTTGTTGACTACTCGGGAAATCTCAACATCGAATTTATAGACTATTCTATCGGTGAAAAAACGAAATATCCGGTAGAAGAATGTAAGGAACGTGACGTCAATTACGCAGCTCCCCTTGAAGTTAAGGTAAGACTTTCAAATAAGCTTACGGGCGAGGTTACCGATTCAAAGGTGTTTATGGGCGATATTCCGCTTATGACCGACACCGGTACCTTTGTAATTAACGGTGCTGAAAGAGTAATAGTTTCCCAGATTGTGCGTTCACCGGGTATATACTATGAATCAATTGTTGATAAGTCTGATAAAAAGACCTTTAACGCAACTGTTATTCCTTACCGTGGCGCATGGCTTGAATACGAAACAGACGCAAACGATATTTTCTACGTAAGAATAGATAAGAACAGAAAGATTCCGGTAACAGTGCTTATAAGAGCTCTTGGTGTCGGTGCTGACAACACTTCAAAAGATGATGATGTTATCGCTATGTTCGGAAACGACGTAAAGGTGCTTGAAACTCTTAAGAAGGATACCAGCGAAACAGACGCACTCAAAAACGGCTGTACCCCCAGAGAAGAAGCTCTCAAGGAGATATATAAGAAGCTTCGTCCCGGCGATCCGCCACTTGTAGAAAGTGCTGAGCTTCTTATAAACAATCTGTTCTTTGACGCAAAGCGTTACGATATTTCCGCAGTCGGACGTTATAAATTCAATAAGAAGCTTTCTATTGCGAGAAGAATCGAAGGCTTTGAGCTCTCCCGTGACGTATTCTCTCCCTTTACAGGCGAGTGTCTTTTTGAAAATGGTCAGGTTCTTTCAAGAGCTGATGCCGAAAAGATACAAGATGCAGGTGTTAGCGAAGTATACGTAATGTCACAGGAAATCAATGCTGAACACGTTGAATTTAAGGTGTTTACAAACGGTGCCTGCGATATATTTGCTCTTGAAAAGGGCGTTATTCCGGAAAGCTACGACCTTACTTCTCTTGAAATTACGGAGAAGGTAAACGGTGCAGTGCTTAAGGAAATCCTTGATGCTACCGATAATGAAACTGACTTTATAAATCAGTTTGAGCTCAGACGTGACGAGCTTATTCCGAGACACATCACAAAGGATGATATTTTCGCTACAATCAACTATCTGCTTTGTCTTGTTCACAACTGCGGCACGGTAGACGATATTGACCACCTTGGCAACCGTAGACTCAGATGTGTGGGCGAGCTTCTTCAGAACCAGATGAGAATCGGTTTTGCAAGAATGGATAAGATTGTAAAAGAAAGAATGACAATGCAGGATCAGGATAATATGAAGGTTCAGAATCTTATAAATATCCGTCCCATTGTTTCTGCTATAAAAGAATTCTTCGGTTCCTCACCGCTTTCCCAGTTCATGGACCAGTCAAACCCGCTTGCTGAGCTTACTCACAAGAGAAGACTTTCAGCTCTTGGTCCCGGCGGTCTTTCCCGTGACAGAGCGTCCTTTGAGGTTCGAGACGTACACTACACCCATTACGGAAGAATGTGTCCTATCGACACTCCTGAAGGTGCTAACATCGGTCTTATTTCCTATCTTTCAACCTATGCAAAGATAAACAAGTTCGGCTTTATCGAAGCTCCTTACCGTAAGGTTGATAAGGAAACCGGCAGAGTAACTGACGAGGTTGTATATATGTCTGCCGACGTTGAAGACCAGTACGTTGTTGCTCAGGCTAACGAGCCTCTTACAGACGAAGGATATTTCGTAAACAAGAGAGTTACGGTACGTACAAGAGAAGAAATTCTCGAGGTTGACGTTGAAAAGGTTGATTATATGGACGTATCGCCTAAGATGGTTGTTTCCGTTGCTACGGCGTGCATCCCCTTCCTTGAAAACGACGACAACACCAGAGCTCTTATGGGTTCAAACATGCAGAAGCAGGCTGTTCCGCTTATGATGTGTGATGCTCCCATCGTTGCAACCGGTATGGAATACAAGGCAGCCGTTGACTCCGGCGTAGTTATCTGCGCAAAAGAGGATGGCGTAGTTAAGAAGGTTACTGCAAATTATATAAAGATACAGGACGACCTTGGAAACGAGCACGTTTACGAGCTTCTCAAGTTTAAGCGTTCCAACCAGGGTACCTGCGTAAATCAGAGGCCTATCGTAGATGTGGGCGAACGCATTACAAAGGGACAAGTTATTGCAGACGGTCCTGCAACAAAGAACGGCGAAATTGCTCTCGGTAAAAATGCTCTTATCGGCTTTATGACCTGGGAGGGTTACAACTACGAGGACGCTGTTCTTCTTAATGAAAATCTCGTACGTAACGACGTTTACACTTCTATCCACATTGAAGAATACACACACGAAGCAAGAGATACAAAGCTCGGACCTGAAGAAATCACAAGAGAAATTCCTAACGTTGGTGAAGATGCTCTTAAAAATCTTACTCTTGACGGTATTATATGCAAGGGTGCAGAGGTTCAGGCAGGCGACATTCTCGTAGGTAAGGTAACACCCAAGGGAGAAACCGAGCTAACTGCTGAAGAAAGACTTCTCCGTGCAATCTTCGGTGAAAAGGCAAGGGAAGTAAGAGATACATCCCTCAGAGTTCCTCACGGCGAAAGCGGTATAATCCTTGACGTTAAGGAATTTACCAGAGAAAACGGTGATGAGCTCAGCCCCGGTGTAAACAAGGTAGTTAAGATATATATTGCCCAGAAGAGAAAAATCTCTGTCGGTGACAAAATGGCGGGCCGTCACGGTAACAAGGGTGTCGTTTCAAGAATTCTTCCTCCGGAAGATATGCCCTTCCTTGCAGACGGTACACCTCTTGATATCGTTCTTAATCCGCTGGGCGTTCCTTCCCGAATGAATATCGGTCAGGTGCTTGAAGTACATCTCGGTATTGCGGCAAAGAAGCTTGGCTGGAAGGTTATGACTCCCGTATTTGACGGTGCAAACGAAAAGGACATCGAAGAATGCTTCAAGATGGCAGGACTTTCCGAGGACGGAAAGACGGTTCTTTACGACGGACGTACAGGTGAAAGATTTGACAACCCCGTAACTGTTGGTATAATGTACTACCTTAAGCTTCATCATCTTGTTGATGACAAGATCCACGCACGTTCCACAGGTCCTTATTCACTGGTTACACAGCAGCCTCTTGGCGGTAAAGCCCAGTTCGGCGGTCAGCGTTTCGGTGAAATGGAAGTTTGGGCACTTGAAGCATACGGTGCGGCATATACACTTCAGGAAATCCTTACCGTTAAGTCTGACGATGTCGTAGGTCGTGTTAAGGCTTACGAAGCGATAGTTAAGGGACAGAATATTCCTACTCCCGGTGTTCCGGAATCCTTCAAGGTTCT
>JAZOCR010000181.1:0-6425 GCA_045596605.1 Eubacteriales bacterium
TTACACCTACTATCAGGAAAACGTAAAACCCAAACCCGAAACCGAAGGTAAAAAAGGATTTGTCTGCAAGGTTTGCGGTTGGATTTACGAGGGCGACACGCTTCCCGACGATATCGTATGTCCTCTTTGCAAGCACGGTGCGGCTGATTTTGAACCAATACAATAATTTCAGTTTATAATGTAAAAGCTCTGCAACATATTACAGTGTTGCAGAGCACTTTATTTTGTTATATTCTGAACTCACTAATAACTTTTCCGTCAAAGTCCTTCCAAGTAAAATTACCATCCTCAAAAATCATATAACCGTGATGGCTGTCCTCTTTAGGAATGGAAACAGAGCCGGGATTTAAATAGGTGATGCTTTCAAATTTTTCACACTTTGGAACATGGGTATGCCCGTGAAGAAGTACGTCGCCGTCGTTTAGCGGTGGAAGATTTGAGGTGTTGAATTTATGTCCATGAGTTGCAAAAATCATTGTATTATTATGCGATATAATGCAGTATTCGGCAAGAATTGGAAACTGAAGCACCATCTGGTCAACTTCTGTATCGCAGTTTCCACGCACACAAAGAATTTTATCCTTTAGCGCATTTAACATTTCAATAACCTTCTTTGGTGCATAATCCTTTGGTAAATCATTTCTCGGTCCGTGATAGAGAATATCACCGAGAAGAAGCATTTTATCGGCGCTTTCTTTTCTGAATGATTCAAGCATTTTTTCGCAGTAGTATGCAGAGCCGTGTATATCTGAGGCGATGAAGTATTTCATATATAGTTCCTTTCTTTTCAAGAATAATTTTCTGACAGGAAAATTATATCATCTATATTTTCTTTTTAAGCAGATATTTTGTTAATTTTTGAGATTTATGAAATTTATTCCTATTTTTTGTATGAAAATATTTCACAACTACTGTGTTGACAATAAAAGTAAAAAGTAATATAATATTTAATATATGCTTAAAGGTGATTATTATGTTTGACTTTTTTATAAAACGCTTTATCAAAAATTCAAATAATATTCAGGATGTAAAGGTTCGAGAATCCTATGGAACATTCGCCGGGATTTTCGGAATTATAACAAACTTTATTCTGTTTGTTTTAAAGCTTATTATCGGTATTGCCTCCGGAAGTATTTCCATAATTGCCGATGCTATGAATAATCTTGCTGATTCCGGCTCCTCTATTCTTACAATTGTTGGGTTTAAGCTTTCATCTAAGCCGGCTGACCAGGACCATCCATACGGTCACGCAAGGATGGAATATCTTACAGGTCTTGGCATTTCAGTTCTTATAATTATAATCGGTTTTGAATTTCTTACAAGCTCTGCCGGGAAAATTTTCTCACCCGAAATTCCGGATTTTAGAATTTTGACGTTTGTAATTCTCGGAATATCTATTATCGGTAAACTGATACAGGCACTATTTTACAGAAAGATCGGTAAGCTTATAAAATCAGATACTCTTATTGCCTCCTATACCGACAGCTTTAACGATGTTTTGTCAACCACAGCCGTGCTGGTTTCAACTCTCGTTACATTTTTCTCCGGCGTAGTTCTTGACGGCTTTATCGGAGTTCTGGTATCACTGTTTATTCTGTATTCCGGAATTAAGCTTGTAATTGAAACGGCAAATCCGCTGATAGGTACAGCACCGGAAAAAGAGCTCATTGATAAAATATCAAAAAAAATTTTAAATTACGATATAGTTCTTGGCATACACGACCTTGTGGTACATTCATATGGTGCTGAAAAATGCTTTGCTTCAGTTCATGTTGAAGTTGACGCAAATGGCGATATTATTAACACACACGATATGATTGATATTATCGAAAGGGATTTTGCAAGCGAACTTGGAATAAGTCTTGTCATTCATATGGACCCGATTGTTACTGACAGCGAGGAGCTTACTCTTGCAAAAGAAGAAATACTTAAGGTACTCGCTTCTATATCCGATGATATATCTATGCACGATTTCAGAGCTGTATTCGGAAATTCTCACACAAATCTGATATTTGATGTTTGTATCCCATTTTCATTCAATCTTTCAGAAGATGAGCTTCGTACAAAAATATTTTATGAAACAAAGAAAATACACCCGGACTGGTTCACCGTCGTAACGGTTGACCGTGACTTTAATAACTGTAAACATTAATAACAAAAATAAGGAGGAAAAAATGCTGTTTTCCGCAATTCAGGGCTTTACACAGGATCCTATATACGCAATTATAAGTATACTTTTAATGATCCCCACATTACTAATATCACTAACCTTCCACGAATACGCTCACGGAAGAATGGCGCTTGCCCTCGGGGACAAAACTGCACTTATGGCAGGAAGACTTACGCTTAATCCAATAAAGCATCTTCACCCTATTGGCTCGCTTATGCTTCTGCTTTTCGGCTTTGGATATGCAAGACCTGTTCCAATAAATCCGAGAAACTTTGACCGTGTAAAATATAAAACTGGCATAGTTTTGGTATCGATTGCAGGACCACTTACTAATTTTATTCTTGCTTTTATCGGAGTATTACTGGTTCACATATCGGATACAGTTTTCTATCATCTGGGTAATCCCGGAACTCTGTATCTTGTAATATATCTGTTTTTAATGAATTTCTCAATAATGAACATAGGTCTTGGCATATTCAATCTTATTCCCTTGCCTCCCCTTGACGGTTCAAGAATTCTTACTGTTTTCCTGCCTGCAAAAGCACAGATGTGGCTTTACAGAAACGAACAGTACATTCAGTTGGCAATATTTGCTCTTATCTGGTTTGGAGTTCTTGATACACCTCTTTATATTCTCAGAGATATTATTTTTAGTGGTATGGATAAGCTTATTTCCCTTATACCATTTTTAATATAAGTGAGGGATATGTATGGCAGATAACAACATAACAAGCGCTGAAATAGAAAGCCTTAGCATATTTGAAGAAAACAGCGACCTTACATTTTCACTCGAAGAAGTGTTTGAAGGACCTCTGGATCTGCTCCTTGCACTCATTGCAAAAAATAAGGTAAGTATATACGATATCCCGATACAGCTTATTTTTGAGCAGTATATGGACTATATCACAAAGATGGAAATGTTCAATATGGAGATCGCCTCCTCATTTATCGTTATGGCGGCACAGCTGATGGTTATTAAATCCCGTATGCTTCTACCTCCCAAAGAGGATGACGAGGAGGATCCCCGCCAGGAGCTTGTGGATATGCTTCTTGAGTATCAAAGAGCAAAAGAAACCGCAACAGAGCTTCATGACAGAGAGCTTACCTATATGGGTAGATACGAAAAGCCTGCCTCGAAAATAGAGTCCGAGCCGGAGTATTCCCTTTCTCACGATATTGAAGTGCTAAGAGAAGCATTCGTAAGAGCGTTTTCAAAGAAATTTGCATATGAAGACCTCGCACCTCTTGAAGAGCCGATCGGTGAGCTTATTACGGCAACCCGTCAAATTAGCGTAACGGAAAAGATACAGTCGGTAGTAAGTGTACTGAAATCGGTAAAAAGAACTACCTTAAACAGCGTATTTTTCTCCTCGGAAACAAAACACGAGCTTGTTGCAACCTTCCTTGCCTTGCTTGAACTGATAAAAGGCAGAAGAATTAAAGTTATATACCTGAACGATGAAGATTATGCAGACTGTGATATAGAATACAACGAAGAATCAGACGGTGAAGAATTTGAAATGTCAGATAACTTCGTTTCGGATTTTGAATAACTGAATCATTGAAAGGAACTTAAAATGACTGAAGAAATAAGACCAAACGACGGTGTTCAGCTTGATCTTGCCTTTGACCTGGAATATTTTGTTGCGGCGGCCGAGGCGGCACTGTTTGCAGTCGGAAGCGCTCTTGCTTTTGACAAGCTTGCGGAAAGTCTTGAAACAAGAATTGAATACATACCAATAATTCTGACTGAGCTGAAAAAAAGATACGACGAACGTGAAACGTCAATTGAAGTGGTAATAATGGACGGCTTTGCAGAGCTTTGCACCAAAAGTGAGTATGCTGACATAGTAAGACGTGCCCTGGAAATACGTAAGAATCAGCCTCTTTCAAAAGCGGCACTTGAAGTTCTTGCGATAATTGCCTATAATCAGCCAACGACTCGTGCCTTTGTTGAAAAGGTTCGTGGTGTCGAATCTCCGTCTGTTGTTTCAACGCTTGCAGAAAAGGGACTTATCGAGGAATGCGGCAGACTTGACACGCCCGGACGTCCGGTACTTTATGCGACGACACCTGTATTTCTGCGTACGTTCGGTCTGTCAAGCATAGACGAGCTCGGTCCTGCACCGGAGGTTATTGGCTCTGAAGAAATCAGTGCAAAAGCCGATGAAATAAGACTGCTTCAGCAAAATCCATATCACGAAGACCAGCTCACCTTTGACGAGGACGCTTTTATGACGACAGTTTCGCCAGACGAATCACTCGATGATACTGAAGATGAAGCATCAGATGACATTGAAACCTTTGTAAATTCAGATATTTTTGAAGTTACAGAAGAATAAACAAAACAAACGCAAAAAGAAAGGACTACCAAAATGAAAATTTTCATTTCCTGCGACCACGCAGCAATCGACCTAAAAAACGAAATATGTGAGTATGTTAACTCAAAAGACGGCTATGAAGCAGTAAACCTCGGAATTGAGCACGGCGAGAAGATTGACTACCCCGTTGCGGCAGAAAACCTCTGCAAAAAGGTGCTTGAAGAAAATTCATTTGGTATTTTGATTTGCGGCTCAGGCATTGGAATGTCTATGTCGGCAAACAAGGTTAACGGAATAAGGGCCGCAGTAGTAAGCGAGCCTTACAGTGCAAAGCTTACAAGAATGCACAACAATGCTAACGTTCTCTGCTTCGGTGCAAGAGTAGTTGGTTCGGAACTTGCAAAAATGATAGTTGATAACTTCCTTGAAGCGGAATTTGAGGGTGGTAGACACCAGACGAGGGTTGATCTTATAAAGGAAATTGAAGAGAGAAACTAAAAAATTAATCCAAAGCGACATAAGTCACTTTGGATTTTTCTTTTATTCAATTTTCAGAATAAACAGAAGTAATTCCCAGATATTCTTCAAGGCAGAGTCCGCTTTCATATACCTTCGTCGCAAGTTCAACTCCTAAATAACGCACGTGCCACGGCTCGTACATATAGCCCGTTATGCTTTCCTTCCCCTTGGGATAACGAATTATAAATCCATATTTATGGCAATTTTGTGCAAGCCATATGCCCTCCGGCGTGTCACCGAAGGATTTCAGAAGCTGATTAAGATCAAATGCAAGTGCACTCTGATGCTCGGAATGGCCGGGTCTTGCGGAATATGTATCAGCAAGTGCTTTTCCGTCCCTTGCCACATAATTATTATAAATGATTTTCTGGTCGATATAACTTCTGTAACCCGACTTAACCTTCAAGCTATGTCCCTCAGCACTTGCGGCAGAAAACATTCTATTAAGACTGTTTAAGACTTCCTGATCGTACTGGGGAGCATAGTCTGCAGGAAGCGGATAGGTTTTATTGACTATGAGAATACCGTCAATATACGTAATGCCGTCAATAACTTCAACTCTTGCACTTGTGGGGACGGTTTCAATCATCTCAGGGGCGAAGCCAACATTAGCTTCATCGTCCACTTCAGTTACAAAGCTAGGAGTTATAATTTCTTCTGGTAAATTCTCAATTACTTCTTCGTGTATAAGCTTTTCGTCTGCAATTGCCGTTTCAGCTTCACCCTGTCTACCAATATCTTCGGATGAGCTTATTACATCATCACCGGCAGGTAAATTTATTTCATTTGATGAATCTTTCGATTCAGTTTCATCCTGAAAAGTGATATTCAATTGGCTGAGAAAGGACAAAAAATAATCATTTAATTCTTTAGGAATGTCTCGAATTAACATTATCGGAGCTTCATCGTTGCTGAAATTATACTGATATAAAAAACTCAATTTATTTTCAAAAATTATAAAAGTATAGCCTTGTGAAGTAGTGAATGTACCGTCTTTACTTACTTTATAAAAATGTATTTCCTCTGCCAGCCAATCATTATGGTCGGCAATCGGTACTTCCTTTAAGCCGTCTTCGTCGTTGAAAGATGTAAGTGGATTGTATTCACTTTCTTTGGAAAATTCAAGCAATGAATTGAACATTGAGGAATCTACATTATCAATCTGGAAGATCTGTTGCTCGTTTTCGTTGTGAATGTTTCCCAATAAGCAAAAGAAATCAAAATTATTTGAATCTTTATAATACGAAGTTGCTTCATCAAATCTTTCGCTCTCAAAATATATATTAGGTTTTGCATTGGGGTCATAGGAGACATAACAATCATATGGTGCATTTGAATATTTATAATAATAGTTTCCAAAAACTATTATACCATTGGAATCCATGAAGGAGTCATCAATTGGATATAAATCCCCT
>JAZOCR010000182.1:0-4075 GCA_045596605.1 Eubacteriales bacterium
ATTGGTGCTAAAGAATACTACAAAGGTGATAAAGCTCTGGTAATAACAAACAGCTACTTTACTCCTGCAGCAAAAGAATTAGCCGGAAAAACAAAAGTAAAGCTCTGGGATGGGAAAATTGTTGCTGAAATAATTGAGAAAAAACGACTTCCCGGAATATAAAGAAAAACCGCCTGTTAAAGGGCGGTTTTGTGTTTTAAGCAAATCTGTCATTATTTGAATGATAAATATAGAAGAAAGGGGAGAAGAGTAGTGCAAATCAGAGATGACAACGGAATAAAAATTCTGGAAAGAATAACTACGGCAGATATTCCTGATGACGGCGTTTTCGTCGTCCCGGATGACATTTATGTTATAGCAGAAAGATGCTGTGCCAAACAAGGTCACTTAAAAAAGATAATTTTAGGTTCAAATGTATCTATTGTCAAAGCAGAAGCTTTTATTGATTGTAATTCGTTAGAGTATGTAAAATTCTCAGCAGCGATAAAAAAAATAAATACAAGGGCTTTTTCTCGATGTTCCACCTTAAAGGAAGTTGAGTTTGAGGAAAGCACTATTCCTTTAAAAATTGCTGATAAAGCTTTTGATGGATGCATATCGCTAAAAAAATTTCCTTTGAGAAAAGGTTTATATAGCTTAGGCGAGTATGTTTTTGCAGATACAGGAATTAACGATATCGCAATGCCAGACACTGTAAATACTGTCGGCGAAGGCTGTTTTTATAATTGTATTTATTTAAAAAGCGTTAAACTATCAAAAAGAATTTCTTCAATTCCTAAAAACTGCTTTTTTAAATGTTTGCGTCTAAATGAAGTCTGTCTCGGAGAGAATGTTCGTTTTATTTACGATGATGCTTTCGCACACTGTTTCACCTTACGCAGCATAAAAACATTAAATACAAATCCTTTCAATTATATAAGCGATAACGCTTTTTATGAATGTGAAATTACCAGCATCATAATTGGTGACAAAGAATGTTTTATTCCTGAAACAGGAGAACTGAAAGAAATATTGACAAATCCATAATCCTTGCACACTTTAGGTCGCTTTCTCACGAGAGTGACCTTTCTTCTTTTTGTTTAAAAATAGTTATATATAAAAATCTGTCACTCTTATTTTGATATTACATAGTAGAAAGGAAAGGAGTGATAAAATGGTCTTGTCTGAAGATAAAACCACACTTATACAAATAGAACCAACAGACCCATCGGAGAAAGATGGAATAGTTGATATACCAGAGGGCATTGAAATTATCGCCAAAGATGCAGGACGAGGTAACTTCGGAATACATTCTGTGAATTGCCCCTCAACTCTTAAAAAAATATGTAGAGATGCTTTTCACGACTGTAGATTTCTTACAGAATTTTATTTATCAAAACCAGAAAATTTGCAATCTATCGAAGCTCACGCCTTTGAAAATTGCATAGAACTAAAATCCTTTCCTTTTGAGAGAGCATTTAATCTCACCGAAATAGGAAACTGGACTTTTTGTAATACTGGTTTAATTAAAGTTGATTTTGGAGCACACGGGCCTTGTCGTGTTGGCGGATATGCGTTTTCAAATTGTAATTCTCTTGTCAGAGCAAATTTAGGTGCGCAACTTCGAAGTATTGGCGAAAGTTGTTTTAATAACAACAAAGCATTAAAACACGTATTATTGTACTCAAAAGAGATAGAGAGAATTGAAGCTTTCATTTTGAAGAATTGCGTTAACCTTGAAACTTTTGCTTGTTTTTCCAACCCTCAAATAATATCGGACAAAAGCTTTTATTTTGTAAACATACCTTGTCTTATAACCAAAAATGATACCTTTTTAATTCCAGAAACAAATACACCAACAATACGAAATTTCTTAACAATAGGAAACAAAAAAGGGGAGTGATGTAATGATATTATCAGAAGACAAAACACAGCTTTTAACTATAGAAGCGAAAGATATTGATGCAGGGGGCACTCTAAGAGTCCCGGAGGGTGTTACTCATATAGGCTATGAAGCTATAAAAGAAGATAAACAGAGGTTAAAGACTGTTATTTGCCCCTCAACCTTAGAAGAAATTGGAATAAAAGCTTTTGCAGAGTGTTCTCATCTTACAAGTTTTTTGCTTAAAAAACCTGAAATGTTACAAAGAATAATGAGCAATGCTTTTGATGGGTGTAAAAAATTAAGATTTCAATTTGAGAAAACAACGTCTCTTAATTTGATTGGCACAAGTGCTTTTCGTGATACCGGATTAACTCATATTGATTTTGGTTCATACGGACCCTCACACATACAAGCCAATGCTTTTTCATACTGTAAAAATTCAATATGGGCTAATTTAGGTACTCGATTAGAATATCTCGGTGACTTTGCTCTTTCTAACAACGACCTTTTAACAAAAATTGAAATTCCATCAGAAAATATGCGAATAGTTGAAAATTATGTTTTTTCTAATTGCCCAAGGCTCGAAGTTTTTTCTTGTTATAGTTATCCTCAAAATATTATGCATAAAAGCTTTGACGGTGTAAACTTCCAAAAACTAAAAACAAAAAAACATAGTTATTTCTTGCCTGAAATAAGCACTGAAATTATTCAAATGTTTTTAAAAGAAGGAAATGATGAAGAATAGGGGGAGAGAAATGAAGGTATATAAAGAAACCACAGCAATGGAAATTGAAGATTCTGATATAATTGACGGTGTATTAAATATACCAGAAGGTATAGAGAGAATTATGATACGTTTTGCAAAAGGAAAACACAAGGACAATGTTAAAACCGTTGTATTGCCTTCTACTCTTATCTCTATTGGGTCTTTTGCTTTTTCGGAATGCAAAAAATTGGAAATCGTAGATTGTTCGAAGTGTAAAATCTTAAGGAAAATAGAAGGAAAAGCTTTTTTTAATTGTTCTAAATTAAATACTTTCAATTTTGCTTATCTTAATATCTTGGAAGAAATTGGAAGAGAGGCTTTTGCCGGAACAGCATTAAGTTCTATAGGATTTTCACCGGAAACAGGTCCGCTTGTAATTCAGGAGAGAGCTTTTTCTAATTGCCACAAGTTAATGTCGGCAAACCTTGGCTGGCGACTTACGAGATTAGAGTCTTATTGCTTTAATGAAAACGAAGTTTTGCAAAGGGTTGGAATATTTTCCAATGATGAATTGACAATAGAAGAGTTTGCTTTTAACAATTGTCAATTACTCACAGAGTTTCGCTATTATGGTACTCTGGTGTACACATCGGAAAATGCCTTTGAAAATTGTCCTGAATTCATTTTAGCAACAAATAAAGGTAGATACACTTTACCTGACACTAACATTGATACAATTTCGCTCATTTTAGTGGAGGACAACTTATGATACAAGAAAAAGTAACACGTGCCGATGGAGTTTCTTGTTTAAAAGTGATTAAATTCTTAAGTTCAGATGTCTCCCCAAGTGGTATTCTTGTAATTCCTGACGACATAGTTATTATAGGGAAACACGCAACTGAAGAAATCCAACATCTTGTTAAATTTATCAAATTTAACGAAAAACTGGAGTCTATAGAAGAAGGCGCTTTTGCACAATGCGAATTATTAAAAGATGTTATTCTTCCTAATGGCGTTAAATTCATAGGCGAAAAAGCATTTTGGGGATGTAAAGCACTTCGAGAAATCTCCGTTAATGTAATTACTATAGAGAGATATGCTTTTTGCGGATGTGGAAGCTTAAAAAACATCTCTTTGGGCAACGAAATCAAAAAAATCGGAGATTACAGTTTTGCAAAAACAGGTATAACAACACTCTACCTTCCGCATACACTACGTTCTCTCGGAATGGGTGCTTTTATGGATTGTCGTAATCTTGTTAACCTAACTATTGGAGGAGATATAGGACAAATATCACTTTCATCCTTTGAAGGATGCTCTGCTCTCCAATCTGTTATATTAACCGTAAAGTTGGAAAAAATCCAAACAAGAGCATTTAAAAATTGTTCGACTTTAAAAAACATCCATTTGGTAAAACAAAACGATATTAAAGTTTCTGTAACAGCCTTTGAAGGTTGTAAAAATCTTTCTTACGTAAAAAAAGTAAACGAAGAATATGTATTGCC
>JAZOCR010000183.1:0-5294 GCA_045596605.1 Eubacteriales bacterium
CATAATCAAACGCTTAATGTGTGAGGACATCACAATTCACCCTAATAGTCGTATTCTAAAAATCCTCTGTCAGTATCTAACGGAACTGACAGAGGAACTAAAAAGAATCGAACATATAGGGCAGGAAGATGATGTACTCGAAAACATCACATATCTCGTTGAACTGATTGCGAAGATAAAAGACTAAACCTTGATACCGATAAAAAATGCTCTGCCATAAAAAGCAGAGCATTTTTGTTTAATATTAAGTTACATCACCTAAAATGGAGTGTTGTCAAAGTGTTGTCAAAACACCTTGCAGAACTCCGAAAACCCTGTAAAATAAGGCTTTTTCGAGGGTTTTGGATTATTCCCACTCAATCGTACCAACAGGCTTAGGTGTCAGGTCATAAAGAACCCTGTTTATACCGTCAACCTCGGCTGTAATGCGTGCGGTAACCGTATGGAGAACGCTGTAAGGAATTTCTTCAATTGTTGCAGACATAGCATCTGTTGTGTTGACAGCTCTGATAATTGCAGGCCAGCCTTCGTATCTGCTTTCGTCCTTAACGCCGACGCTCTTTATGTCAGGCACAACTACAAAGTACTGCCATACCTTTTCCGCAAGGCCGCATTTATCAAATTCATCTCTTAGAATAGCATCCGCTTCTCTAAGGGCTGCGAGTCTGTCACGTGTAATTGCGCCAAGGCATCTTACTCCAAGTCCGGGTCCCGGGAAGGGCTGACGGTAAACCATTGAATGAGGAAGACCGAGAGCTTCACCTACAACTCTTACTTCGTCCTTAAAAAGAAGCTTAATAGGTTCAACGAGCTCAAACTTCAAGTCCTCAGGAAGACCGCCAACATTATGGTGACTCTTTACTGCCTTTTTGCCTTCAGCCTGCTTTATGCTCTCAAGAATATCCGGATAGATTGTACCCTGTGCAAGGAAGTCTACATTCTCAAGCTTTCTTGCTTCATCTGCGAATACGTTTATAAATTCAGCACCGATAATCTTTCTCTTTCTTTCGGGGTCGGAAACACCTGCAAGGAGATCAAGGAATCTGTCGGTAGCGTCTACGTAGATAAGATTTGCATCAAGTTCACCCTTGAAGATCTTTATGACGTTTTCACTTTCGTCTTTTCTCATAAGTCCGTGATTTACGTGAACGCATACAAGCTGCTTGCCTATTGCCTTGATAAGAAGTGCGGCAACAACAGAAGAGTCTACACCACCGGAAAGGGCGAGAAGTACCTTCTTGTCACCTACCTGAGCACGTACTGCGGCAACCTGCTCTGCGATAAAAGCATCTGCAAGCTCACGGGTTGTAATTCTTTCCATAGTGTCTGGTCTTTTACTGGAATCCATAGTTTTTTCTCCTTTATATTGTGAAAATTATTATCCTTTTACAGAAATATTATAGTACTTATTTTCCTTATATACAAGAACATTTTTTTAAAAATTTTCTTTAGCTATACAAAGAATATTTTCTCATAAAACTAATTTTTAGACGCTTTTACAAACATTATTCAAAAAGAGGTGTTGAGAAATATCTTTCAGCAGTATCGGGAAGCACCGTTACTACCGTTTTTCCCTTTCCGAGCTTCTTGGCAAGCTTTATTGCCGCAGCAACGTTGGTACCGCTTGAAATACCACACATAATTCCTTCTTTAGAAGCAAGAGCTTTTGCGGTTTGTATAGCCTCTTCGTCCTTTACAATGCAAATATCGTTATATATATTCTTGTTAAGAATCTCAGGAATAATACCGTCGCCGATTCCCATCTGAAGATGAGTACCAATTGAACCACCGGAAAGTATTGCGGCGTGTTCAGGCTCAACAGCCCATATCTCAATATCCGGATTTTCCGATTTGAGTGTTTCACCTATACCAGTGATAGTCCCACCTGTTCCTATTCCCGAGCAAAAGCCGTGAATGGGCTTTCCAACCTGCTCAAGTATTTCCCTGCCCGTGCCACTACGCTGAATAGCGGGGTTTGCAGGGTTTTCAAACTGCTGTGGAACAAATACATTTGGGGCTTGGTCACGCATACGAAGGGCAGTTTTTAGGCATTCTTCAATACATTCACCTATATTTCCCGCATCGTGTATGAGAATTACCTCTGCGCCGTAATGCTCAACAAGCATTCTTCTTTCCTCACTAACAGAATCCGGCATAATAATCTTTGTCTTATATCCTCTTACGGCTCCTACAAGCGCAAGACCAATACCCTGGTTTCCGCTTGTTGGCTCAACTATTATTGTATCCTTGTTTATAAGACCTGCTTTTTCTGCTTCAAGTATCATATTGAAAGCAGTTCTTGTTTTTATAGAACCGCCAACGTTGAGTCCCTCAAACTTTACAAGTATTTCAGCAGAGTCCTCCTGAACAATGCGCGAAAGTCTTATAATTGGGGTGTTTCCCATTGCCTCAAGAATATTACTGTAAACCATTTATGTAAACCCTTTCAGAAGTAAAATGCGTATATCCAAATAAAATAATAGATATTATAACATAAAATGTCAGAAATTGCAAGATATTTTTTTATTACATCAATATATTCTATGCTTTTTTTCTAAAATACGATACAAAATTCCCTCACAACGGAAAAAGCAGGTCACATTTTTTTGCAACCTGCTTTATTTATATAAGTCATCAATTAACGGTGGATATAAGCTCTTCGGTTGACGCTCCCTCTGATAACTCAACTACAATTGCTCCACCTATTTCATCAAACGCCATAAGCTTGTTTATATTACCGTCACTGTCATCCGTCACTCCCACAACTATTCTGTTGATAGTTTCGTAAACGCCGGACGACACCACAAAAGGAAGCTCTCCGTTTGCCATTGCGGTGCTGATTTTTTCCTGCAGCTCCGTCAAATACTCAAGGGTATACTCGCCTTTTACAAATACAACAGCATTTTCTGAAATGCCAAGTTCACGCAAAACTGCCTCTCTGTTTTCTTCTGTATCAGAAGTCAGCACAATATTTAGCTTACCACTCTTATCAAGGTAAGAGCCACCAAAAAAGCTCTTAAAATCCTCTTTTAGATTATCGAGAGTTATCGCTTCAAAATATACGCCCTCTGCATCGGAAGCAATTTCACCCATTTCCTCTATTGATGTAGCAATCCACCAGAATTCTCCATGGTTTTCATTCTCATTGAATGCCTCGGGAAGCTGACGCACAAGAAATTTGGAAATATCAACGATATATAAACCTACTGTCTGCTCATCATTCTGAAGAGACACTGCTCTGTAAACGGTAAAGTCAACGTTTTCCAGAACCACCTCACCAAGTGAGTAATCCGTTCCAACGTTTACCTTATATTTAAGTCCGTAAATTTCATCTTCCAATTTAAACGTGAAGCTGTAAAGTTTTTCGTATATCATAACGCCGCCGTTTATCACTATACCTACAAGATTTTCATTATCCTTCACGTCATAAGCATTGAATTCATATTTACTGTTAAACATCACCTTGCCATCAGTGGCAAGATACTCGCCTGTCTGAGCGTCAAATCTCGCACCGCCATATAATGAGCCCTCATAGGCAATAAATGAAGGAACAGCTACACCGTAAACACCACTGTTGTTCTCCGTGACATCGTTTGCATACATCCATCTCCCGCTTTCCTCGAAAGCTCCGTTCTGTTTTTCCTCTGTAGCTCCGTTTTTCTCCTCAAGAGCAGGACCTTCGTATTCTCCGATATTACTAATATTACTGCTATTACTTCCGTCCGGCACTTCAACTACAGGGGGATTATCTGAAATATTTTTTGGCATTGTCAAAAGTATCAATGCAAATACTGCAACAAGCACTGCGGCACTTGCCCCGAGCTTCAACCATAAATGGCCTTTACTCTTTTCCTTCATCTTTTCGGCGCTTATTATTTTTTCTTCATCTATATCACTCAAAAGTTCAAAAAAATCTTCTCTTTTCATATTTCAAATCCCCTTTCTAAAAGATAGTCTTTAAGTGCTTTGCGAGTACGGCTTAAAACCACTGATACGTTATTTTCCGTCACACCACATCTTCTTGAAATTTCCCGAACCGTCATTGAATACCAATAGCGGCAAACAAAAATATCGCATTTTTCTTTTGCAAGCGTATCAAGAAAAGAGTTTATCGCCACAGAAAGCTCCTTTCTTTCAATCTCACCCTCAACACTGTCACCGCCGGATACGATTTCAGAAATCTCGTCAAGAACAAGCTCAATTTCCGCACTGCCTCTTTTTTCAGCTCTTTTTTGTTTATACCTGTCCAGCGAAAGGTTTCTCACAATTTTGCCGATATAAGCTGACAGTTTTTCGGGACGGTTAGGCGGAATGGAATTCCATACCCTCAGATATGTATCATTTACGCATTCCTCTGTGTCCTGCTGGTTTCCTAGAATGTTTTTTGCAATTTTTGAGAGATACGCACCGTATACCTTTGAAGTTTCGCTTATCGCCATGTCATTTCTATCAAAGTACAGCTGCACGATTTCTTTATCGCTCATACAAATCCCCCTTTCACCCATAATGACGCATTTTTTCCCAAAATCTTACACTAAAATGAAAAATTGTAAAAATAAAGACCGCCGAAGCAGTCTTTATCTTAAAGTTAATTTTTCTTAAAGGTTACAAAGCCATAGCTGTCAAGAATCTGAAAAAACTTTGCAAGTCGCTCGTATAATGGCTCTGCCTTATCTCCGAGCTTTTCCTTTACAGATTCACCTATCTTAATTATATCACTTTCGCCATCAATAAGCGGCCACACACAGCTGCCTATCTCATCAAGGTGAATGTAGCTGATTTTTGGCTTCTTGAGAAGCACCTGAAAGATACGGTTAAAAACGCCTTTATTTTCAATGCTCAAGGTAACAATGCCGTTTTCATCCGTTTCCCAGCCGAGCTTTTCGCTTTTTACGGGAATTCTTTCTAAATAGTTTTCTGATTTTTTTGCACTCTTTTTCATAGCTTATTTCTTTGCGCCCTTCTTTTTCCATACAGAGAACTTGAGTACAGAAAGAACAATAAGAGCAAACACTACAAGGCTGAGAATCTTTGAAACACCCGCAGGAAGTCCGAGAAGTCCGGAAATATCAATTACCTTATCAATACCGAAAACAGCAAGAAGCGCAAGCAATATTCCCACAAGTCCCTCACCTGCTATCATACCGGAGCAGAAAAGGATACCGTCGTTAACGATTTTCTTCTTTTCCTCTTGGTCACGGCGAAGTCTGTCAAGTGCAAGACGAACAAGACCGCCAACCATGATACAAGCGTTAAGGTGTACGGGGAGATAAACACCGATTGCAAAAGGAAGT
>JAZOCR010000184.1:0-17100 GCA_045596605.1 Eubacteriales bacterium
TGGCTACGATCCGACTTCAGGACATCCCCACCGACCCCAAAGAGCAGCTTATCGGCGCTGTAAAGGCAGTTTTCCGTTCTTGGGACAACCCCAGAGCAAACGTATACAGACGTGACAACGATATTCCTTATTCTTGGGGTACTGCTGTTAACGTTCAGGCAATGGCATTCGGTAACATGGGTGACGATGGCGGTACGGGGGTTGCATTTACCCGTGACCCCGCTACAGGCGAAAAGAAGCTCATGGGTGAGTTCCTTGTTAACGCACAGGGCGAGGACGTTGTTGCCGGCGTAAGAACTCCTATGAAGATAGAAATGATGGCTGAAAAGTTCCCTGCAGCTTACAACCAGTTTGTGGAGATCTGCGGAATCCTCGAAAACCACTATCATGACATGCAGGATATGGAGTTCACCGTTGAAAACGAGCAGCTCTATATGCTCCAGACAAGAAACGGTAAGAGAACTGCTCAGGCTGCTCTCAAGATCGCTTGCGACCTCGTTGACGAGGGACACAAGACCGAGGCTCAGGCTGTTGCAATGATCGATCCCAGAAACCTCGATACACTCCTTCACCCCCAGTTCGATGCAAAGGCTCTCAAGGCTGCTACACCCATCGGTAAGGGTCTTGGTGCTTCTCCCGGTGCTGCTTGCGGTAAGATTGTATTCACCGCTGAAGATGCTGAAGCTTGGAATGCAAGAGGCGAAAAGGTAGTTCTTGTTCGTCTTGAAACTTCTCCCGAAGATATCACAGGTATGAAGGCTTCTCAGGGTATCCTCACAGTTCGTGGCGGTATGACCTCTCACGCAGCCGTTGTTGCCCGTGGCATGGGTAAGTGCTGTGTTTCCGGATGCGGCGACATCGCTATGGACGAAGAAAACAAGAAGTTCACTCTCGCAGGTAAGACATTTACCGAGGGCGACTACATCTCCATCGACGGTTCTACAGGTAACATCTACGACGGTATTATTCCTACAGTTGACGCAGAAATCTCCGGCAACTTCGGAACAATTATGGGTTGGGCTGACGAGTTCCGTACTCTCAAGGTAAGAACAAATGCAGATACTCCCACAGACGCTAAGAAGGCTCGTGAGCTCGGCGCTGAAGGTATCGGTCTCTGCCGTACAGAGCACATGTTCTTTGAAGCTGACAGAATTGCAGCATTCAGAGAAATGATTTGTTCTGATACAGCTGAAGAAAGAGAAGCAGCTCTCTCGAAGATTCTTCCCTACCAGCAGGGCGACTTTGAAAAGCTTTACGAAGCTCTTGAAGGCAACCCCGTATGTATCAGATTCCTTGACCCGCCGCTTCACGAATTCGTTCCCACTGAAGAAGCTGACATCAAGGCTCTTGCTGATGCACAGGGCAAGTCTGTAGCTGACATCAAGGCTCTTATCTCTTCTCTCCACGAATTCAACCCCATGATGGGTCACAGAGGCTGCCGTCTTGCAGTAACATATCCTGAAATTGCTAAGATGCAGACATCCGCTGTAATAAGAGCTGCTATCAACACCCAGAAGGCTCATCCCGACTGGAACGTTAAGCCTGAAATAATGATTCCCCTTGTTGGCGACATCAAGGAACTCAAGTACGTTAAGAAGGTAGTTGTTGAAACTGCTGACGCTGAAATAGCTGCTGCAGGTGCTAAGCTCGAATACGAGGTTGGTACTATGATCGAAATTCCGAGAGCATGCGTTACTGCTGACGAAATCGCAAAGGAAGCTGACTTCTTCTGCTTCGGTACAAACGACCTTACACAGATGACATACGGCTTCTCCAGAGATGACGCAGGTAAGTTCCTCGATGCTTACTACGATGCAAAGATCTTCGAAAACGATCCCTTTGCAAAGCTCGACCAGGTTGGTGTAGGCGGTCTTATGAAGACAGCTCTCGCACTTGGTAGACCCGCAAATGCTAACCTCCACGTTGGTATCTGCGGCGAGCACGGCGGCGACCCGACATCCGTTGAGTTCTGCCACAGCATCGGTCTTGACTAGGTATCCTGCTCACCCTTCCGTGTGCCGATCGCAAGACTTGCTGCTGCTCAGGCAGCCATTAAGGGCTAAATTTTCTAACAGAATCCGCCCGAAGAAATTCGGGCGGATTTTTGTTAGAATATCTTTCATTTTGCAGCATGATGTGATATAATTTTTTAGGGTGATAAAGTGTATAAATATGAAACGCATCTTCATACCTTTCCTGTAAGCCGTTGTGCAAAGGCGAATGTTAAGGAAAGTTTAGAATTATACAAGGAACTTGATTATGACGGTGTTTTTATTACAAACCATTTTCTTGATGGTAATATAAATATCGAAAAAGAAAAATCTTATGAAGAGAAAATAGAATTTTATTTTTCGGATTTTGAAAAAGGAGTAGAAATCGGAAAAACTCTTGGTATTAAGGTATTTTGTGGGATTGAAATTTCTTACGGAGGCACAGATTTTTTGGTTTATGGCCTTAATAAAGAATGGTTTCTTTTGCATCCTGAAATTATGGATATGAAAAAGAGCGATGAACTTACATTGATGATGGATAACGGAGCACTTGTTATCCAAGCACATCCATATCGGGAGGCCTCATATATTGACCATATTCGTCTTTTTCCCAAAAATGTTCATGGTGTTGAAGTCGTGAACGCCAACCGAACAGAACAGGAGAACAAAATGGCTAATATATATGCCAAAAATTATGAATTGATTGGATTTGCGGGTTCTGATAATCATAGTGCCTCCAGACAGAAAAAACTGGCAGGTGTTTGTTGTGAAGAACCGATATGCAATGTTGAAGACTTTATAAGCAAAGTAAAGGGTAACAAGATGGAAATATTTACTTTGGTAAACGAATGATATTTCCCTCTTTTGCTGATAGCAGCACAGGCTGCTATTAAGTCTAAGTAATTGGATTTATAAAGTAAATTTCCTCCCGAGAAATCGGGAGGATTTTTATCTATTGCAATGATTGGCAAAATGTTGTATAATAATATTAAGAGGTGATTTAGAATTGTGGAAATACTCGTTAGAATCAAGTTTATATATAATTGAAATTACTGGCGGAAGTGTAAAAATTATTGATAAATCAACAAACATTCTAAAAAAGGAATTTAAGGGTTACACTTATTTGTATACGGGCGATATTCACCCTAATGAGACTGAGTTTTTTGCATTAGAAAATGGAAAGCATTTTTATGTATATTCTTTAGATAGTTTGGGATTAAAACAAAGAATCACCTTGCCTCGAACTTATGAGTCCATTGATGTATGTGGCTTTTATTCTGATGATGGCGAAACAATAACCATACCAGCAGAACGATATGTATACGATGATAAAGAGCAAGAGTTTGGGCACTATGAATATGTTTTATGCAAATACTCTTCTACCGACTATACATTGATTAAAAAAATTGATATTCCAGATAAGAATGCATATCTTTGGGATTGCATAAAAAAATGGATTAGTGAGAATAATATTTGATTTCCCCTTTTTGCATACTGCTGTGCAGGCTGCTATTAAGTCTAAGTAATTGGATTTAAAAATGAAATTATCCTCCCGAGAAATCGGGAGGATTTCTATTGACAATATTTACTAATCGTGATACAATAGCCGTCGGTGTGAATTTAATTAGCAAGGAAGCGTTACTATGATTAAAAAGCTTACGGGTAATAAAAAATTCGCAGCTCTCGGTGCAGCTTTATATACCTATTGCAAAGAAATTTGGTCTTTGCTATAATGATTTCAAGAGGTGATTTTATGAATAAGATATATGAAAAGCACGAAACCTTATTTTGTGTGCTGCTTATCATTATATACATAGCAGTTAATTCCGTATGTGTTCAGAATTTTGGATATACGAGCAGTGTCAGTTTTATCGTTAACACAATATTATCTGCTTGTTTAGTCGGAATTGTGTTGTCACTCAAAAAGTCCGCATATTATGGATTTACAAATGTCCGAAATTCAAAAAAGTATTTATATTTTATTCCCTTGCTTGTGATTATATCGGTTAATCTATGGAACGGTTTCAACGTAAACCATTCGGCAAACGAGATAATATTCCATATTCTAACCATGATAAATATTGGATTTATTGAAGAACTGATTTTCAGAGGCTTTTTGTTCAGAATGATGGCAAAGAATGGTGTTAAAAGTGCCATAATAGTAAGCTCCTTGACTTTTGGGATAGGTCATATAGTGAATCTGTTAAACGGAGCAGCGTTGATTCCAACCCTGATGCAAATATGCTACGCTACCGCAATAGGTTATTTGTTTGTTATTATATTTCACAAAAGCAACTCACTTGTTCCCTGTATTATAACCCATTGTTTGGTAAATTCACTTTCTATATTTAACATTGAAAACACCTTGTCCTTATACATAGCGCCGGTATTTTTGACAATTATTCCTCTTGCTTATGCGATTTATATAAACAAAAAGATTGTAGAATAATTGGACATGAAGAAAAATAACGGCTCGCAGGATTGGGTATTCTTCTGTTTCACGCTTTTGCGTACTGCTTTGCAGGCTGATATTAACTCTAAATAATTGGATTTAAAAATGAAATTATCCTCATTCCGAAAAAATTCGGGAGGATTTCTATTGACAATATTTACTAATCGTGATACAATAGCCATCGGTGTAAATTTAATTAGCAAGGAAGCGATACTATGATTAAAAAACTTACAGGTAATAAAATATTCGCAGCTCTCGGTGCAATTTTCTGCTGTGCCCTATGGGGAATATCCACACCGGTTGTAAAGCTCGGATACGACTATATTGATGAATCCCACGTGCCGTCACTTCTTTTATGGGTAGGACTGTTGTTTATCGCTTCAGGCTTTATTACAATTGGTCTTTACAGCATTTTTTCAAAAAAGCTGGTGCTTCCAAAAAAAGAAAGCCTTAAGGGCGTTGCGGCAATTTCCATTCTGCAGACGGTATTGCAATATGCGCTTTTATACATAGGATTGTCAATGACAACGTCCGTCAAGGGCGCTATATTTAAAAGCACCGACGTATTTATGGTTGCGCTTATAGCAAGTCTTATATTCAGACTTGAAAAGCTTACCGCAAAAAAGCTGATTTCCTGTATTATCGGTTTTGCCGGCATTATTATTATGAACCTTAACGGATTGAGCTTTAACATAAATCCACTCGGTGACGGACTTGTGCTGCTTGCGATTGTATCCTACTCTTTTTCCGTAGTTGTAACCAAGCTTTTTGCACAAAATGAGGACCCTATAACGTTGTGCGGATATCAGATGAGCCTTGGTGGTATTATACTGCTGCTCATCGGCATAATATTTGGCGGAAGCTTTGATTTTATCGGAATACTGCCTGTTTCCATTTGCCTTTCATTAATATATGCTATATCCTACACCTTGTGGACGGTATTGCTTAAATACAATCCCGCTTCAAGCGTTACTATTTACAGCTTTATGACACCCGTTTTCGGCGTTATCTTCTCGGCATTACTGCTGTCCGAGGACGGTGGAGTGGCGATAACAAATCTTGTAATAGCACTTATTCTTGTTTGTGCAGGGATTATTCTTTGGGGATATGAGAGAAAACCAAGAGTCAACAAAGAAAAACTTAAATAATATTTGCTTTTTAAATCCTCCGGACAAGTCCGGGGGATTTTTTGTTGAAACTATATCATTGAGCGAAAAACTATCCAAATAGTTGTAAACGGTTCAAACAAGCGGTTATTGACCTTGTCATATGACTGTGATATAATGAAGTCAGACAAGAGCTCATGTCAATCATCAAATTTAGAGGAGGAAATCCTATGGAACTGAATTTTGGAGAAAATATAAAACGACTTCGCAAAAATTGCGAACTGACCCAGGAAGCACTGGCAGATGCCCTTGGGGTCTCCGCACAGTCTGTTTCAAAATGGGAGTGTGCCTACGGTTATCCCGATATTACCCAGCTTCCGGCGATTGCCAACTATTTTGGTGTGACGATTGACGAGCTGTTATCCAACGACGAATACGGAAAAAAGCAGGCAGAAGAATATTTTGAAGCGCATATTGATAACTTGGACGAAGCAAGCGAGGAAAAAATCGCATTTCTCATAGACTACTGCAGGCGTTATCCCGAAGAACCATATTATGCCTATGTTCTTTGCACAAACATTTCGTGCCATATCACGCAGGTTTGTCCTGAGAATCGTGATAAATATTACTCACTTCTTGTTCAGGCGGCTGAAAAGCTCATTGATAATGTCAATTATCGTGGAGAGATTGCAACAGAGATGATAAAAGTCTGTCCAAAGGAGGAGCTTGATAAATGGCTAAAATTTGCAGCTTACAGTGCAAAAACAACAAGGCGCAATTGTCTGATAGAGCGATATAATGTTTTGAAAGATTACGAGTGCTATCGTATACAGCTTATGCTCGACAACCTTGAATCTATTGCTATTCAACTAAATAAAACATATCCTGATAGTTTTGGACCATCTGAAAAAGCCATGTATCAGAAAAAAATACTCGACATCATCGCTTCCTTCGGCAAAGAGAGGCAAATCCCTGACGGATGGCTTAGTTTCTACGCTCACAAGCAGTTTGTTTACTCCGCTTGCCTTTTCCAAATGGGCAAGGCAAATGAAGGAAAATGCGAATTTCTTTCTGCTGTGGAAAAACTACGCAAATATTACAGTCTGACGAAAGAATACCTTGATATGGGTTCATCACTTTTCAGCGATGTTAGGGTGAATAAAGAATGGCTTTATGCTATTGATAAAAACGGAGAAAAACACAGGTTGTACGGTACTGCTCCGATTCAAATGTTCGGAGATGTTGATCGCACGCTCGGTCTGCTCACTAATTCCCGTTGGGCGTGGTTTGATAGCGCACGAAACGAGAATTATTACAAAGATACGGTCAAGTGGTTAGAAGGGCTTGCAGAAAAAACTGCTGATTAATGCAGTATTCTGCACCTAACATCATACGCAAACAGAATTATCGAATCCCACTCAAACAAAATCATCCCCACCGGGAAAATGGTGGGGATTTTTCACTGTTACTATTGCAAATTTTGTCGAATTATGATATACTGTAAAAAAACACACAGAGGTGAAACCTATGAACGTTTTTGTTATTCATTCCGGCGCAGACTACGAGGCAACCGAGCTGATTATTTCATCCCTTAAGCAAAAGGCATATTCTCTGAACACGCTGATTTTAAAAAACGGCACTTGCTTTTGGAAGTTTGATGCCTCGGCAAAAATCAAAAAATCCCAAATGGTGCTTTTTGTCGTTGGCGAAAACTCACATAAAAGCCCCTATATTGCCTGGGAAATCAAAGAAGCGATAAAGCACGGAAAGCCGGTTTACGTTCTTAAATTAAACGAAGAAAACAAGCTGCACGACGCACTGTACGTAGTAGACTCATTCACCGGAGAAAAAAAGAACTACGGCAAGGTTATGTCGGCGGAAAAAATCGCCCAGGTAATCAAGAGCTATGATGCGGGAGACTACGGCTTATTCAACGGTTCACCAAACGAATTGAATCACAGCATAATGCTTGAGCAGTACAAGATATTCTTACAGACGTCGGAGGATTTAGTCAGCAGACGTCAGAACGTCAACAGCTTTTACATATCCATAAGCTCGGCACTGGTTGCAATAATGGGCGTTTTATTTGCTATGGACTTTGGACATACAGCAAAGCTGATTATAGGTCTTGTTTTCTGCATAATAGGAATTATTCTGTCTATATCCTGGTCGAAAATCTTGTCCTGCTACGGAAATCTGAACAGCTCTAAAATGAAGATAATTTCAAACATAGAAAAGCAGTTGCCCCTGTCCTTGTTTGATGCGGAGTGGGCAGCACTTTCAGACAAATTAAACAAGAAAAAATACGTGTCCTTCACCGAAAGCGAGCAAATAATTCCCCGTTTGTTTGCCGTTGTATATTCAGTTATAACGATAATTATTGCAGTTTCTTATTTTATTTCTATTTAAGAAAAGGCGGATAATCATACAGCTATATCAAAGCAAAGCTTCCTTCCGAAAAATCGGAAGGATTTTTGCTTATTCATACAATATTCCACTATATATAACATTTATATTTCCCCCTAATTTCAAAAAGGACTTGACGAAACGTGCCGGAAGTTGTATAATCTATGTAGACAATAAAAGAATGAGAGGAGTGACCCAATGTCATTTTCCGAAAATGCGGCAAAAAAGGTCAGAGACGAATTCGACAGAAAAAGAAAAGCCGCCCAGGATGATGCTGACGCAAGACGCTTTATGATACACAGCGAAATACCTGAAATTGCGCTTATAGACAAGGAGCTTGCCGGTACCGGACTTGCACTTTACAACTGCGCAATAAACGGCGAGGATATAGAAAAAATGGTAGCCGGTATGAAGGAGAAAAATGCACAGCTCAGAAAGGCTCGTGCGCAGCTTCTTATGAAGCATGGCTACAGTGAGGATTTTACAAAGGTAAATTACGAGTGCCCGATATGCTCGGACACCGGCTATGACGGACTTCACTACTGCGATTGCTTCCGGCGTGCTATGATAAAAGAGGCATATCTCAGCTCCGGTCTTGGCGGTATGCTGTCATCCCAGGGCTTTGAAAACTTCTCTCTTGGCTTTTACAGTGACCAAAAGGACACCGGTGGCAGAAGCGAGCGTGACACAATGAAAACCATAGTTGCTGCCGCTAAAAAGTATGCCGAAAATTTCGGCAATGAGAAGCCCGGTGAATGTAAAAATCTTATTTTCTTTGGCGGCACCGGACTTGGCAAAACCCACATTTCCACAAGCATCGCAAAGTGCGTTATAGACAAGGGCTACAGCGTAGTTTACGATACTGCTTCAAACATTTTGTCAGCCTTTGAAAGTGAGAAGTTTTCAAGAATCAAGGGCGAAAATCAGGTGGAGAAGTACCTGGAATGTGACCTTCTTATTATAGACGACCTTGGTGCAGAATTCCAGAGTCAGTTTACCCAGTCTGCACTTTTCACCCTGCTTAACACAAGAATATGTGCAGGCCGTGCCATGATTATCAGCACCAACCTCAACGACGGAAATCTTCTTGCAAAAACCTACAGCGAAAGGATAACCTCACGCCTTATCGGAGAGTTCAGGGCTTTCAGATTTGTGGGTAGTGACGTAAGACTAAAGAAAAGACAAAACTCAAAAAACGGCAAATAACGTACATATAAAAGAAGCAGCGCATACCGAAAAACATCGGTATGCGCTGCTTTGTCAATACTTATTTTTCAAGAAAATAAAATTTATTGCTTTCATATCCAACTTCTTTGCCAACGTCCTCTTCATTCATAAGAATTTTCTTGTAATCCGCAAGCACTCCGCAAAGTCCGAAGGCATTATTCTTTACGCCGACAAAAATATTTCCCGTCCATCTTGGCATAGCGGCAAGGCTTTCTGCTCCACATTCGATAAGGTTTGCTTTTTGGTCTCTGCCATAAATGACGTTATCAAAAATGAAGTAATTTTCAGAGTAGTTTATCTGTGTTGCGCCTGCTCTGTGCATAAGTCCGCAAGGATTATTGTAGGGGCGCTGTACTCCCCAGCCCTCGCCTGAACGAAGAAGGAGGTTGCCGGAAATTTCAACGTTCTTCATAAAGCCGTTTTCTGAATTTACGGTATTTGCTACCTCGATACCCCATGTACAGTATTCTATAAGGTTATCCGTGTATTTTATGTTCTGCATCTGACACCTTGTAGGATCTGTCATTGTTGCAGCACCGAAATACTGATGCGTGATAGCTGTGTCGTATATCTGATACATATAGCAGTTATCAATATAGAATCCATTGCAACCACCATAAATCTCAACGCCGTTTCCGTATCTTACAATTCTGTTGTTTGTCGGCTGAAGACTTCCACCTACCCAGCCGATTTCACAGTTCTGAACAGTGATGTTTCTGACACCGTAGTTGAACTCCACTCCAAAACCGCCGGTATACATCATACAAATGTTATCAATTGTGGTTCCACTTCCACCGCCGTTTTCTGCGGAGTGGAAAAGAACGTCGTTTTCACCGATTTCAGTTGAGTAAAATCTTGTATTGGGGTCAGTTACCGAGTAGAGATATACTTTTTTATCCTTGGGGCTGTGGTATATTTCGAGGTCATTTCTGAGTACTCCGTCAAAGCCGAGAAGTCCGTCAATCTGCTTTATCGACCACGCCTTGCCCTCGTCAAAAACTATAAGTCCTACGTCGCTGTCAAAGGCTTCCTTTGAAACATAAACGTTTTCGGTCTCTGTTTTATCCCAGAATTCACTTTCCGAATAGTTTCTCTTTGAGCCATAAATCTTGGGCTTTTCGCCTTCACCATATGCAGAATAGGTTATGCCTTCGTGCACAACGGAAACCTTTCCTCTGAAGATATCACCACGTCTGAAGAACACGCCGTCGCCGGGCTTTAGGTCTGCAATTGATACCCTTGGAAGCGTTTTCCACGCAGTTTCGGGACTCCTGCCGTCATTTGCGTCGTTGCCGTCATTGCTTACGTAGTAGCTTGTGCCACTTACCTTTACGCTTGTAGGCGTTTCTCTTATTTCTTTTCTTCTTTTTTCGGCATATGCCAATATTGCCTTTTCTAAGTCCTCGGCACTGTCTGAATTTGCACTTTTGATAATTGCCTGCGTTGTAGAAAAGTCCATATCGAACCCATCTACAGGAGAATTTGCGGCATATTCGCCACCTGTACATAATTTATTTTCCATAATGTCAAATGCTCAAACTGCAGCAATCGCCGCTTTTTTAAAGCCGTATCCCTTTCAATTGTTCTATTTAGTATAATAGTATATTTTGATTATTTATCAAGATAGAAGAACTTATTATCCTCAAAGCCGATGGTTTTATTCATAGCAAAGGAGGTATAAGATAATCTCTTGAAATCCTCGAGCACGCCGCACAGTCCGAAGGAATTGTTCTTTACTCCAACGAATATATTTCCTATCCACCGGGGCATATCTGCGTTGCTATGGGCACCGCTTTCAATAAGCGTTGCAGTGCTGTTCTTGGTGAAAATAACGTTGTCATAAATGTAATAATAATTTGCGTTGTTTATCTGAGTTGCGCCCGTTCTGTGCATAAGGCAAGAGGGATTTTTGTTTTCTCTTTGCTGTCCCCAGCCGTCACCGGAATGAAGAAGCAGATTTCCATATATTTCAACATCCTTCATAAAGCCGTATCTTGCATCTACCGTGTTTGAAACCTCAATAGCCCATGTACAGTATTCTATAAGGTTATCCGAATATCTGATGTTTTGCATCTGTCCTTTTGTAGACTCGGTTGAAGTTCCAAAATACTGATGGGTTATGCCGGCATCGTATATCTGGTAGATGTAACAGTTATCCACAACAAAGCCATTGCAGGAGCCGTATATTTCAACTCCGTTACCGTATCTTACAATTCTGCTGTCTGTAGGCTGAAGGCTTCCGCCTATCCATCCGATTTCGCAGTTCTGTACCGTTATATCCGAAACGCCGTAGTTAAATTCTACACCGTAACCGCCTGAATACATAAGGCAGAGATTATCAATCGTCGTGCCGCTTCCGCCACCGTTTCTTGCAGAGTGTATAAGAATCTCATTTTCACCGATTTCGGTAGAGGTAAATCTTGTATCCGGGTCGCTTGTGGAGTAAAGATATATCTTTTTGTCCTTGGGATTGTGATACATTTCAAGGTCACGCCTCAGGACACCGTCAAAGTTCAAAAGCCCGTCAATCTGCTTAATTGACCACGCTTCACCCTCGTTGAAGATTATAAGTCCTATGTCGCTGTTAAACTTTTCCTTTGAAACGTAAACGTTGGGAGTCTCCGTTTCATCCCAGAATTCACTTTCGGAATAGTTTCTCTTTGAGCCGTAAAGTCTCGGCTTTGGACCTTCGCCGTAGGCAGAGTAGGTTACACCTGTGCTTCTTACAGATATGGATTCTCTGAAGATATCTCCACGTCTTAAGAACACACCGTCACCGGGCTTAAGATTTGCATTTGAAACCTTAGCGAGAGTCTTCCAGGCAGTTTCCGGGCTCTTGCCGTCGTTTGAGTCATCGCCGTCGTTGCTTACATAGTAGCTTGTGCCTGTTACCTTTACGCTTGTAGGGGTTTCTCTTATTTCTTTTCTTCTTATATCGGCGTATGCATCTATTGCATCCTCAACCGCTGCAGCGCTGTCACCGTCTGCAAGTTCAAGCACAGCTTCGGTTGTGGAATAATCCAGCTCCATACCGTCTATAGGTGATTTTGAAGCATATTCGCTACCCTCGTACCATACAGTCATATTGTTGGTGCTTGCCCTTGACGATGCGGCAAGTATTGCTGTCTTTGCCCAGTGGTCGCCTATATCGGTGAACTTTTCAACCTTTGTTATACGGCTTTCTATTATATTTCTTTCAAGCAGTCTGTTGAGCATAGTTACGATTTCCGCACGCTTGAGAGTTCCATCGGGATTGAACGTACCGTCAGGATTTCCCTTTACTATTCCTGCCTTTGCGGCCTTCATAATTTCAGCATAATATGGATGTGACGAGCTTACGTCAGAAAAATAAGGATTACCTGTCTTCTGCGGAACCACACTTGATATAAGCTTTACAAACTCTGCTCTTGTAATTTCCTTATCCGGCTGGAATTTGTCGCCAAAAAATCCGACCATACCGTACTTTTCAAGATATTTTACATACCGAGTATACCATTCGTCCTCGACAATGTCAGAAAACTGCGTTTGAAAATCATTCATTTTAAAAATCGAGCTATATCCGCAAATAACGGCTGTTACCTTTGCAACATCCGCTCTTGTCATTTTATTTTCAGGCTCGAATACATAAGTTCCGTCCGGCTCTTTGTATCCGTCTATGTATACTGCTACTTTGTTTATTGTCGGGGTTTCAGCGGCAAATGACGTATATGCACCGATTGCAGAGACTACAATGGCTATACTTATAATCACACTCAAAAAATTTTTTAACTTTTTCATATGCGTTATCTCCCCCCTGGAAGTTTTTCATAAAAATATACCATATTTACATAGTATTTCAATAGTTCTTAAAGCAGAAAGGCGCACACCAAAATCGGTATGCGCCTTTGCTTTTTATTTAAGGTATATAAACGTATTATCGTCAAGACCTACGGTATTATTGAAAATTTTGCTATCATAGATTACTGTATAAGATTTAGCAAGAGTGCCGTAATCACCGAAAGTACTATGTTCATTCGCACAGAATATATTGCCGGTAAGCTCCGGAATATTCTTTGCGTTTTCCACAGCCATCTGAACAAGAAGTGTGCTGTTGTTTCTTGCGAAAACTACGTTATCATATATATAAAAGAATTGTGACGGATTAGTTGTTTTCCAGCCCTTTATTACAGCTGTAGATGAGCCACTTCTGTTGGGACGCTGTTTTCCCCAGCCGTCGCCGGAATGGGCGAGGATATTTCCTGAAATATTTATTCCCGCCATAATACCGTTGCCTTCAGCCATATTATTCCTATATTCAATTGCATAAGTACAATACTCGATAACGTTGTTTGTATAATTAACGTTTATCATACTTACGTAATTACCGCTGGTAGGATTACTAGCGAAATACTGGTGAGTTACACCTGCGTCGTATACCTGATAAATATGACAGTCATTTATGGTTTAGATTTTCAACAAATTGTAAATTTCAACTCCGTTACCGTATCTTACCGGGTCATTTCCGGTTCTCTGGAGGCTTCCGCCTATCCAGCCAATCTCGCAGTTCTGTACTGTAAGTCCATTTGTGTCTTTTCCGAAGCCTACTCCGTGAGCGCCGGTATACTTAATACAAAGGTTGTCGATGACTACGTTTTTCACGGTAGTGCTTCCGTTTGTTACGATATGCTTGTCAAAGCATATTTCAGTAGAGGTAAAGCGGGTATTGGGGTCTGTATTTGAATACAGCTCTATTTTTTTGGTTCTGGGATTATGATACATTTCAAGATCTGAGGAAACTGAGCCACCATTAATGCCGTCAGCCTTCTTCTTTGTCCATGCTTCGCCGTCGTTAAATACGATAAGACCTACATCAAGGTCAAAAGTCTCTTTTGAAACATATTTTTTTCCACTGACATGTACCCAGAAGCTGCTGTCTTCAGAGTAGTTTTTAAGCGAGCCGTAAAGGTTAGGCTTTGCGCCCTCACCGTATGCGGAATAGGTTACGCCGCTCTGTGCAACAAGCTGTCCTCTGAAGGTGTCGCCACGTTTAAAGAATACTCCATCGCCGGATTTAAGGCTTGCGCTTGATACTTTTTCGAGAGTTTTCCATGCCTTTTCGGGGCTCTTTCCGTCGTTTGCGTCGTTTCCGTCTTCACTTACATAATATTTAGTGCCTTTAACGTTAACTTCCGTCTTGGTGTTTGCAATTTCCTGTCTTCTCTTTTCGGTATAAGCCTCAATGGAATCTTCAACTGCTGCGGCATTAGCCTTATCTATACCCTTTAGTATTTCTTCGGTGGTGGAGAAATCAAGTGTTTTGTTTTTAAGCGGTGACATAGCTGCATATGCATCGCCGGTGTACCAGAGAAGTAGTCCGCTTTCTGTGGATTTGGATGCAGCCGCAAGTATCGTGCTCTTTGCCCAGTGGGTATCAATATCGGTGAACTTTGCAATTTTATTAAGATTTACATCCACCGGATTTCTTTTTGCAACTCTGTTGAGCATTGTAACGATTTCAGCACGCTTGAGAGTGTTATCGGGTCTGAAAGTAAAAGTTCCGTCTGCTTCTTCATAGCCATTAACGATTCCTGCTCTTGCTGCCTTAATGATTGATGTGTAATATTTATGACTGCTGTCTACATCAGTGAATTTAGGATTTCCGGATGCCTTATCAATAAGTGGAGAGATAAGTCTTACGAATTCTGCTCTTGTGATTTCCTTGCCGGGCTCAAGCTTGTCACCGAAAAAGTCAACCATATCATAGCTTTCGAGATATTTAACGTAAGGAGTATACCACTCGTTTTCCGGAACGTCAGTAAAATCGAGCTTAATATTTGCTACATAGGATTTTGCAGTATATCCGCAGATAACGGCTGTTACTTTAATTGCTTCAGCTCTTGTCATATACTTTTCCGGAAGAAAGGTTTTATCCGGGTATCCGTCTATATAAATAGCGTCTGCTTTAACAGAAGGAGCTTGGGCAGCGAATGAAGTATATGTGCCTATTGCTGTTATTGCAAATGCCATACACATAACAATGCTTAATAGTTTTTTTGCCGTTTTTTTCATTTTTGTACCTCCAAGGGAAATTTCATTATAATTGTATCACACAATGAATGTTTTTTCAATAATAGTTTTTGGACTAATCATTAATTTATTGTGATTTTATCCAAATTTAATATGAAGGCAAAAAATCGGTGCACACCGCTATCTGCAGTATGCACCGTTTAAAGCTATTATTTTACGAATACGAAGGTGTTGTCGTCAAGACCTACAGTCGTGTTTGTAATATTTTTATTGTAAGTAATCATATCCTTGTCACGTTCATATTCTCCGATTCCGTAAAGACCGAACTTGTTGCCCTCCTTGCTTACGAAAAGGTTTCCTGTAACCTCGGGCATGTCAACTGCATCGTCAACGTACATATGGATAAGAGCTGCGTCCCTATGAGTTGCCTCGATTACGTTGTCGTAGATAAGGAAGTCCTTGGCATTATTGGGACCACCCCAGCCCTTTATACCTGCGGTAAGTGAGCCGAGTCTTTCAGGACGCTGATTGCCAAAGCCTGAGCCTGTCTTTAGGAAAAGGTTTCCGCAAATCTCAACATCGCTCATAACTGCCACTTCCTGAGAGTTAATATACTCAAGAGCATAAGTACAGTGGGTGATTACGTTATTAGTATACTTAATATTCTTCATATTAATCACAGGGTTTGTAGGATTATTGAAGTACTGATGGGATACGCCGGTATCATACATCTGATAGATGTAGCAGTTATCAACGGTGAAATTCATTGCTGCACCGTGGATTTCAACTCCATTACCAAGTCTTACCGGGTCATGTTCTCTGCCCTCCTGAAGAGCACCGCCGCACCAGCCAACCTCACAGTTTGTAACTGTAATTCCGGAAGAACCGCTTCCAAAGGATATACCGTAGCCACCGCCGTATTTTATACAAAGGTTGTCAATTGTTACGTAGTATCCGGCACTCGTGGCTGTTGCCCAGGTTTTAACAACCGGAGTAAGGGTACCGATTTCAATTGACTCAAAGCGTGTATTGGGATCAGATCTTGAATAAAGCTTAAGCTCGCCGGTGGTTGGGTTGTGGTAGAAATCAAGGTCACGAATCAAAGATGTTCCGTTGATTCCTGCTGCTTTTTTATACCGTAATCCTCGCCGCCATTGAACGTAATGTTACCTACGTCCTCTGCGAAAGTTTCCTTTAAAACATATACGTTCTTTACATTTGTGGGCTGCCAATAGTCGCTTCCTGCGTAGTTCTTAAGTGAGCCGTTGATAATCGGCTTTGCGCCCTCTCCGTAGGCAGAATAGGTTACGTAGTTCTTGACCTTGAGCTTGCCTCTGAACTCGTCGCCACGTCTGAAAAGCACGGCGTCACCACGCTGAAGGCTTGTAGCCATTTCAGATACCTTATCAAGTGTCTTCCACGCCTTTTCAGGGGAAAGACCGTCGTTTGCGTCGTCACCGTCGGCGCTTACATAGTATGTATTTTTGCCCTCTTCGGCTTTAAGGTTAGAGGTAGTAGCACGAATCTCCGCTATTCTCTTTTCCGCATATGCGTCAATAGACTTCTGAACTGCCGCTCCGTCGGATACGTCAATGCCACTGAGTATTGCTTCTGTAACCGAATAGTCAAGCTTTGTCGTATCAACAGGTGAGTTTGCAGAATACTTGCTGCCGTTATACCAAAGGATTTTTCCCTCGTATGTTGCCGGGCAAGAAGCCGCAATTATTTCCTCCTGCGCCCAGTGTCCTGCTATATCAGTGAACTTTGCTACCTTTCTTGTGTTGCTGTCAACTATGTTTCTTTCAAGAAGTCTGTCAATAATAGTTACTATCTGCGCTCTTGTAAGAGTTCCGTCCGGATTAAAGGTGCCGTCCGGGTTTCCTTCAACGATTCCTGCCTTTGCAGCCTTGAT
>JAZOCR010000185.1:0-5209 GCA_045596605.1 Eubacteriales bacterium
CTTCTTTGCTTCAGGAATTCCGTCAACAATGCCGTAGTTTCTGCAGTCAAATCCATTCTCGCAAAAACAGTCACTGTTTTTTGAAATCACTGTAAGCATTTCCTCGGTTATATCAAGCTGGTCAGCACCGGGCTTTCCACGTGACATATCAAGCTTATATTCTTTATCACAGATTTTCTTATATCTCTCAAGCAATATATCTCTTTCTGCAATAAGTTCTTCCTTTGACGCCGATGGGTAGTACATTAAAAAATCCTCCATATGTGCTTTGCCTAAAAGTATTTGCAAAAAAACTAATCAGAACTCAGCGTTTGAAACTGTTCTGGGGAAAGGAATTACGTCACGGATATTGGAAATACCTGTAAGATACATAATAAGTCTTTCAAAACCGAGTCCGTATCCGGAATGCTTGGTGCCACCGAACTTACGAAGCTCAAGACGTTCTTCTCTCTGTGAACCGCCAATAAGCTCGCCAACACCGGGTACAAGCATATCCATAGCCGCAACAGTCTTGTTATCATCGTTCATTCTCATATAGAATGCTTTTATTTCCTTGGGATAATCAGTAACGAAAACAGGCTTTCCGAATATTTTTTCGGTAAGATATCTTTCGTGCTCTGTCTGAAGGTCAATTCCCCAGCTTACAGGGTACTCAAACTGATTGCCGCTCTTTATAAGAAGGTCAATAGCCTCTGTATAGGTAACGTGACCAAACTCTGCATTTACAAGGTTATTAAGTCTTTCAAAAAGTGTATTATCTACAAACTTATTAAAGAATTCAATTTCCTGTGCGCATTCTTCAAGAACGTATCTTATTACATATTTAACCATTGCTTCGGAAAGCTCCATATTGTCCTTAAGGTCAGCAAATGCTACCTCGGGCTCAATCATCCAGAACTCAGCTGCGTGTCTTGCGGTATTTGAATTTTCAGCGCGGAAGGTCGGACCGAAAGTATAAATTTTACCGTATGCCATTGCAAAGCATTCACCTTCAAGCTGACCGGAAACGGTAAGGTTTGTAGCCTTTTCAAAAAAGTCCTTTGTGTAGTCAACCTTTCCGTCCTCTGTCATGGGAAGATTGTCAAGGTCAAGAGTTGTAACCTTGAACATTTCACCTGCACCCTCACAGTCACTTCCGGTAATAAGAGGAGTGTTTACGTATACAAATCCCTGTTCCTGGAAGAACTTATGAATAGCGTAAGCAGCCGCAGAACGAACTCTGAATGCCGCATGGAATGTATTTGCTCTCGGACGAAGGTGTGCTATTGTTCTGAGATATTCAAGACTGTGTCTCTTTTTCTGAAGAGGATAATCATGTGTAGATTTTCCTTCTACATCAATCTTTTCAGCCTTGAGCTCAAAGGGCTGAGGAGCATCGGGAGTAAGTACAAGAGTGCCTGTAACCACAAGTGATGCCGCAACATTCTGCTTTGATATGTCTGTATAATTTTCAAGCTTGTCAGCTTCAAAAACTATCTGAAGAGGCTTAAAACAGCTTCCATCGCCAAGTTCAATAAAGCCAAACTTGTTACTTGCTCTTATTGTCTTTACCCAACCTGCCACAGTAATTGTTTTACCGCTGAAATCATTACTTGACTTAAAAATATCTCTTATAGAAGTATGTTTCATATTCATTTTCCTTTCGGTAATTATATTTCAAAAGTTTTATAGCAAATTTATGCCGTGTTTTGAAAGAGTTTCTATCATTTCCTCCGGCCAAACAGACGCCTGAACCTCGCCTATGTGTGCCTTGTGAAGAAGTAGCATACAAAGTCTTGACTGACCGATACCACCGCCGATTGTAAGCGGAAGCTTGCCCTCAAGAAGCATCTTATGGAAAGTAAGCTCTGCCCTGTCTTCACATCCGCTTATCTTAAGCTGACGGAGAAGTGATTCTTTATCAACTCTTATTCCCATTGAGGAAATCTCAAAAGCAGATTCAAGAACATCGTTCCACACAAGTATGTCACCGTTAAGCTCCCAGTCATCATAGTCAGGTGCTCTGCCGTCATGCTTGTGACCGCTTTTTAAAACTCCGCCGATTTTAGAGATGAACACTGTCTTTTTCTCACGGCAAATTGCATTTTCTCTTTCCTTGGGTGAAAGTCCCGGATACATATCCTCGAGTGTCTGAGTGTCAACAAAGAAAACGTCTTCACATACAGATGGCTTAATCTTCGGGAAAGCTACCATAAGCTCACACTCGGTTCTCTTTAGTGCACATACAATGCTTATGACAATATTTTTGAGAAAATCAAATGTTCTTTCCTCAGCGCTTATAACACGTTCCCAGTCCCACTGGTCAACATAAATTGAGTGAATATTATCAAGCTCTTCATCACGTCGTATAGCGTTCATATCCGTATAAAGACCACAGCCGTGCTCAAAACCATACTTGTAAAGAGCATATCTCTTCCACTTAGCAAGAGAGTGAACTACCTGAACATAAGTACCGGTATCAAGAAGATCAAATTCAACGGGACGCTCTACTCCGCTTAAATTATCGTTAAATCCACTGGCTTTTGTAACAAACATAGGAGCTGAAACTCTTTCAAGATTTAGTGCGTCAGCAAGATGAAATTCAAAACGGTCTTTTGCAAATTTTATAGCTCTTTCTGTTTCTCTGAGCGTCAGCACCGAACTGTATCCATCCGGTATAACTAAATTACGTGACATACTGCCTCCTATTGTTTTCACAAAATACAACATTCTATATTATATCACGACAAAAATAATTTTGCAATAGTAAATTTGTATTTTTTTGTTATTTTAACAAATTTAGGCTAATATTTATAAACTTGAAACCAATTTTGCACCACTTAACAGCAATTTGTTTTATTAAGAGCTGATTAAAGTCAAAATATTTAATTGACATTTTACTTTAAATGTTATATAATTATTTAAAATCAAAGATATTATAAATACGGAGATATATAATGCCACATTTACCAAAGCTCGGAACAAAGCCAATACCAATGTTTCCATCGGAATTACCCGAAGGTGTATCACAGGTTGATTTCGTTTACGTCTGCGGTGACGCATACGTAGACCACCCTTCCTTCGGTGCCGCAATAATTACAAGAATACTTGAGGATGCAGGCTTCACGGTTGGAATTATCGCACAGCCTGAATGGAAAACTTCATTTAAACCCGCAAGTAAAATGGGAATATGCCGTTTTGGGAAGCCTCGTCTTGCTTTTCTTGTCAGTGCAGGAAATATAGACTCTATGGTTGCCCACTATACTGCATCAAAAAAGAAACGTACTGACGATTATTATTCACCAAACAAGGAAGCTGGGCACAGACCTGACAGAGCTACTATAGTTTACTGTAACAGAATACGTGAAGCATACGGAAACGTTCCGATAATTATCGGCGGTCTTGAAGCTTCTCTTCGCAGATTTGCACACTATGATTACTGGGATAACAAAGTGCGCAGAAGTATTCTGATTGACTCAGGTGCTGATATTCTTTCCTACGGTATGGGAGAATATACCATAGTTGCCCTTGCAAAGCTTCTTGACAAAGGTGTTCCGATAGAAAAGATTAAAGACATAAAGGGCACTGTTGTCAAAGCTCCTCTCGATTATGAGCCAAAATGCGATTATGTTGAAACAACCACCTATGACAACTTAAAAAGAGATAAAAAAGCATATGCCGAGGCATTTAAAATTCAGTATTCAAATACAGACAGCCACGGCAAAGCTGTAGTTGAAACATACGACAACTGCAAAATAATACAGAATCCCCCAGCCCCGCCACTGACCCGTGACGAGCTTGATAAGGTATATTCTTTGCCATATACCCGCACATGGCACCCGTACTATGATAAATTCGGCGGCATTTCAGCACTTGCAGAAGTAGAATTTTCCATCACCCACAACCGAGGCTGCTTCGGTGCTTGTGCTTTCTGTGCAATAGCATATCATCAGGGAAGAAACGTGGTATCAAGAAGCAAGGAATCAGTACTTGCAGAGGCAAGGCTCCTAACGACACTTCCCGGTTTCAAAGGTTATATTCACGACGTAGGCGGCCCTACTGCAAACTTCAGATACAGCCCATGTAAGGATGTTCAGGAGGGAAAAAGAGGAGTTTGTAACAACAGAAGGTGCCTTGCTCCGAAGCCCTGTAAAAACTTGATTGTAGACCATTCTGAGTATGTGGAAATTCTTCGAGAGATGAGAAAAATTCCGGGAATAAAAAAGGTTTTTGTGCGCTCGGGCGTTCGCTTTGATTACGTAGTTGCTGACAAAGACGGCACATTCCTTGAAGAACTTGTTAAAAACCACGTGAGCGGTCAGCTTAAGGTTGCACCGGAGCATATATCTCAAAAGGTTTTGAGCTTTATGGGAAAGCCTAATGTAGATATATACGACACATTCTGTGAAAGATATTTCAAGACCACCAACAAAGCTGGTCTTGAGCAGTATCTTGTTCCCTATCTTATGTCCTCCCACCCCGGAAGTACGCTAAACGAAGCCATTGACCTTGCTCTTTACTTAAAACGTAATAACATCCGTCCTGAACAGGTTCAGGATTTCTATCCAACACCTTCTACGGCATCAACGACGATGTATTACACAGGCATCGACCCCTTTACAGGTAAACAGGTGTATATTCCCAACGATTATCAGGAGAAAAAGCTTCAAAGAGCGCTATTACAATATAACCGCCCTGAAAACCGAACACTTGTGAAAAAGGCAATTGAGCTGACCGGTCGAAGTGATGCGGAGGAGCTCTTAAGAAAAGGTCCATCCAAAAAATCTCCCGCACAAAGTGTTTCTGATAGCAAGAAGAAAATCAATTCACCAAAAAGCTCAACAAGGTCCATCAAAAACGATAGTCGACCACAGAAAAACAACTCAAAAAGCGGTGAGATAACTTCAAAAAGCAGAAAAGGCTGGGCTAAGAGTAAACCAAAGACAAATAAAGGAACAAAAAAGAAAAGATAAATTTTAAGCGTCTGCTTTTGTAGACGCTTTTTACTTGACAATAAATTTCAAATTTGATATACTAAATAAAAATTAAACGATAGGAAATGATATTTTGCAGGAAATATATTTAGATAATGCCGCAACCACTAAGGTGCTTGAAAGCTCTGCAGAGCTATCGCTAAAAATTATGACTGAAAGCTATGGAAACCCCTCCTCTGTTCACTCGTTGGGTTTTCAGGCAGAAATGCTTCTAAAAAGGGCGAAAAAGGATATAT
>JAZOCR010000186.1:0-3313 GCA_045596605.1 Eubacteriales bacterium
CAGCTATAAATAAAAGCGATTTTAATAACTGGTATGCATTAATAATTCTTGTTCTTGAGAACATTATAGGTATAGGGATATTAATATTATACAAAATCAAGGCACGCAAAAAGCTTTCTGATTTATTATGCAAATCAACTACAGATTAGATTTTTTCTTTTATATTAAAAAATACCAAATGTTCAACCGCACCCTCGGGTGCGGTTATTTTCATAAAAACATCGAGATTATTAGATTCAAGCAAAACCACACGACCGAATATAGACCGTGTGGTTTGTCTTTATATGATATTATGCCCTTAATTCTTTAGCATAAACCTCAGTATATACCGAGCCGTTTCTTGTGCATTCATACTTCATAAGGCTTATGCGCTTTATGGGAATTTTTTTATTAAAAGGCACCTTTGGGATAGTGTCCTTATCAATAACAGTGTCACGTGACACTGTTAGATGAAGCTTTGAATCGTTATCTGTCATAACCCCTTCGCCTGAAAGCTTTCTGCAAATTACCTTCTGAAGCCTTGAAAGCTCATTGCTTTTTTCTATTCCTATCCAGTAAATATCACTTCCCGAACGCTTAAATTCTCCAAAGCCCGAAAGACTTATGTCAAACTGACTTTCATCCATGTCCTCTATAATTTTAACGACCGCTCCCACGTTCGTGCTTTCGTCAATATAAGCGAGTGTGACGTGTATATTCTCACGCTTTGTAAAAATACCGCTGTCGCATTTTTCAAAAAAATTCAGCATATGCTGATACAAAATACTTTGTCCTTCTTCATCAAAATTTAAAGTCACCAATAATTTCATGTATACCCCATCTTAATAAAAATATAGTGCACATATCACTTTCGAGGTATATTGTAACATAACATTATGTATAACTTTCAACAGCAGAATAAACCTTTTTAGAATAAAAAGTAAATATATTTTTGTTATTAATGTACAATTTATTACCAAAAACGCCTAAAATATAACATTTTAGATTTTTATATTAATACTTCTTTACAGCATAAAAAAAGACAACTTTGATAAAGAAAAACGCTCCCTTTTTTTGGGAACGTTTTTGGTTGCTGCATACTTATTATGCCAAATATCTGTAAATTTTCTCCGGAAGGTCTAAAAGTGTATCCGTATGTACCGACAGCACCGTGCTATCCTCCAGATTCAGACTGAATATTCCAAGCACCGACTTTGCGTCTACGATATCATTTCCTGAGCTTAAGTGCGCTTCAAAAGAATAGCTGGATAAAATATTGCAGAAATTCTTGACATCGTCCATCGTACTGAGCTTCACATTAAAATTAATCATATAATTCCATACCTTTTCTTATGTTTTGAAATCATTTTATTATATGATATATACGGCACTTTGTCAATACAAAAGGAAAAACTTCTGCCTTTTAGACATTATACATCAAAAGGCACGCTGTGTTTTGTTTGTTTTGTACATTCTTTTTTTGCTTTTAACACTATACATCCTCACAACGTGCGCCGAAGCTTTCCGCAATCATAACTGCCTGTTCAAGAGATATAACAGTGTCGGAAAGCTTACAGGCAGTAAGGTTTGAGCCGGAAAAATCCACACTTCGCACATCGGATTTTTCAAAAGAAACGTTATTGAAAATAGCCTTTGTAAACCTGCAGGAATACATATGAGATTCCATAAACACGCAGTCCGTAAGCTTTGAAGCGGTAAAATTCATATTTACAATATCCTTTTTCTTAAACCTGAGTCCAAAAAGAGTTGCATATGAAAAGTCACAGCCCTCAAAGAGTGCACCGCCCATATCACATCCTACAAAAGAGGAGCCGGTAAATCTGCAGTTTTCAAAGCAAGCAGCGATAACGTTACTGTGAGAAAAGTTGCACCCCAGAAAGCTGCAGCCAAAAAATTTTGCCCCGGTAAAATGGGTCATTGAAAAATCACATTCTTCAAAAATACACTTTCTAAAGGTTTTATCCTCAAAGTCCATTGCACGCATACCGCATCTTTTAAAGTTCTTTTTGATAAATTCATCGCCATCAAAATATCCGTAATCGGAAAAATCTTTTCCCGTGTAGATTTCTTCAGTAAGAAGCATTTTAAATATTCCGCCCTTTCTCCTTTTTGTTCTCAAATTTCAGTATTTATTCTGCCTTTAATTTCAATAAAATCCGCACCGGTAATGCAGTCAAAGGCACAAACTTCTACGCCATTTTGTGATGCATATTTCAGCGCAGAGGCAAAATCATCACCCAGCGCTCTGTTTGGCGCAAAGGTCAGCTTTTCTTCGCTGTCTGCGCAGATTACAAAAAACACCTTTGCAAAATATTCGTCTTTCACACACCGGCAAAGCTCCAGAAGATGCTTTATTCCACGCTCCGTCGGCGCATCGGGGAAAAGAGCATATCCGTTACGAAAAAGTGTTACGCCCTTGACCTCTATAAAGCCCTTTTCCTCGCCATTCTCCATGTAGAAATCAAAGCGTGAATTTCCATATTTTTGCTCCGGTATTATCTTTGCTTCAGGATAAATCTTTCGCAGATACTCCCCTACCGCAGCGTTCGGCGCAAGGCTGTCAATATTTACGACCTTTCCGTCCTTTAAGACGCATATAAGGTCGTATGCGGTCTTTCTGCCTTGGCTTGTGCATTTCTCCACAAAAACATCTGCACCCTCATAAAGAAGCTCACGTAGCCGCCCAGTGTTTTTGACGTGGCACAGTTGTTTTTTTCCGTCTATTTCAATTTCAGCTATAAAGCGGTTTTTACGAAGCAAAAAAATTGCGCCGTATATATTTTCGTATTTCACTTTTTCCTCGTTTTTTATTTTATTATACTACAAAGGCGTCGAAAAATCAAGAGCCCCAAAGCTTTCGCTTCAAGGCTCAAGTGTTTATTATTCACTCTTAAATTCTTCAGCAAGCGGATAACCGCACAGACCGTCGCAGACCTCGCCCTTTTCTGCAAAGAAGCTGTAATTTACACTGCCGCTATAAGTGGTTCTTTCCCACTTCGCTTCCAGCTCATATATATAGTTTCCGTCCTTAAGCTCAAAGGAAACGTAAGGCACACTTCCTACGTAGTCAAGCTGTATTACGCTTATCTCGATATCCTCGCTTTGGCTCTCCGGTTTTCCCCAGGCACTCTCATCCCATACTCTGACGCTTACGCTGTCGGGATATGTTGAAAAATTCAAAAAAGCGGTGCTGTCCTCGTGGGAAATGCAAAGGCTTGGCATTATATTCTTGCATTCAAGAGGGTGTGCACTGTCTGCAATAGTGGCTGTTTCTACACCACTCTCATCTGTGATTATCCAGGAATAGCCGCCA